>CAYOKN010000369.1:0-2746 GCA_964404545.1 uncultured Rhodospirillaceae bacterium
GGACGGCTGAAATCGAATACCAGGCGGGAATAGCCCGCATGCTCGCCGCTGCGCAGCTCCAGCTTGTCGTCGGAGGGCGCAACGGGCACCGGAGCCGGAGCCGGCTCGGGGGCCTTGGGCGCGGCCAGGCTGCCTGCCGGCGGCGGGGCCGGCTTGGCCCAGTCGGGCAGCAGGGCCACCGGCGCACCGGCCGCCGGTGCGGCCTTCGGCTCGGATGCGGCTTTGGGTTCGGGCCCGCCAGACTGGGGAACGCCAGATTGGGGAACGACAGACTGGGGAACGACAGGCTGGGTCGCCGGCGCGGCTTTGTGTTCGGGGGCCTGCGCCAGCACCTTGGCGGCCTTGTCCAGGTCCACCAGGTCCACCACCACCGAGGTGCCGGTGGCAAAGCTGCGCAGCTGCACCGGCTTGGCCAAGGGGAAGGTGGCCAGCTTGCGGTCCGCCGACAGGGTGCCGCCCCGGATATAGTCGGACAGGGGGCGCAGCAGGCCCTTCACCTCGCCCAGCATGGGCTGGTCGAACAGCACCACCAACTGGCCATTGGCAACCTGGGCCTCGAACCCCACCGGCTTGTCCCAGTCGAACACCATGCGGCCATAGCCGTCATGCACGGCGGCACGGGGCGTGGGTTTGGACTGCGCGCGCACCTCGACAGGCCAGGCCACCAGGGCGGTGGCCAAGCCCAGCCCGCCCAGGAACAGGGCCAGGCCCAGGCCGCGCAGGGTGGGGCGCAGGCTCATGGCAGGCCCCGGCGGCGGACGGGGGAACGAGGGGAAACGCGGGCGGACACGGGGATGGAAGGTCTCCGGGGGGACGGGGCCGCGAGGGGTTTTAACCGGAGGCGGGCGCCCCCGTCACATACGCATCGGTGGCAGAGCGCCCCGCGCATGCCGACGGCCTCCCGGGCCCTAGTCGAAGCTGGCCAGCAGGCGGTCGATCTCGGCCTGGTCGGTGGCCGCCGTGGGCAACTGCGGGCCGTTCAGCAGATCCTCGTCGGTGGGCTTGCCGTCGGTCGCGGCGGGCTTGTCCGACTTGGCCGGGGCCTGGACCGGGGCTTGGCCCAGTTCGGCGCCGAACACCGACACCAGGGCGTCCACCTTTTCCTCGATATGCTTCAGCGCCTTGACCACCTTGCTGATGCGCTGGCCGGTAATGTCCTGGAAATTGCAGGATTCATAGATCCGGGTGGTGGCTTCGGTCAACTTCTCGGCCACCTCGGCGTCCAGCAGCGGGATGATGGCTTCCAGCCTCTCGGCGGCGTCCAGGATCTCGTTGGTGGCGTCCTCGGTGGCGCTGACGATGGCATCCAGCTCGTCGGTGGCCGACGCGATATAGTCGCTCTTCACGTCCTGCGGGCGCAGGGCGGCGATCTCCGCCTTGGCCTCGTGGATATAGCCGGCCAGGGCCTCAAGCTCGCGGTAGAGCCGCAGATCGGTGGGCGACAGGTCGCCCGACACGGATTCCAGGATGGAGCGCACCACGTCGGCAATGCGGTCGATACGAACCATATCGCCGCATTCCCGGCGCAGTTCGTCGAGCCGCAGTTGCAGGTCGTGGTCAACGGCGGGATTGGTCACGGCGCTCCTCCCGGGGGATGGCGGAGGTGTTGCGGGCGACTTAGAAGTCGCCCAGCACGCTCACCATCTTGGCCTTCAGCGTCTCGGCGTTGAAGGGCTTCACGATGTAGTTGGACACGCCCGCTTCCTTGGCCGCGATCACGTTCTCGGACTTGGACTCGGCGGTCACCATGATGAAGGGGGTGGGCTTCAGCTTGGGATCGGCGCGCACTTCGCGCAGCAGCTGCAGGCCGGTCATGGGCTCCATGTTCCAGTCCGAGATCACCAGGCCGTAATTGCCGCCGCGCAGCAGCTGCAGGGCCATGGAGCCGTCAGTGGCTTCGTCGATATTCACGAACCCCAGCTGCCGAAGAAGGTTGCGGATGATGCGCAGCATGGTCTTGTAGTCGTCCACGATCAGGACGTTCATGTTCTTATCGACAGCCATCAGTCACTCCTCAGGGCCACCCGGCAAAACATCTGGCGGACTAGTAGTACCACCAAAGCTTTTGCGGCATAGTTAAAATCCGCAATCGGTTCAGAATCAAGTGTTTTTCCCGCTACAGCGGCTTTAGCCCGGAGGCAGCGGGGGCAGTTGCTGGGTGCCCGGCGCCGGGGCAGCGGGCGCCACCGGGGTGCCCGGCGGCGGCAATTGCCGGCGGTTGGCCAGGGCCGAGGTCAGCTGCTTGGCCTTTTCCGGGGCCATTTCCGCCATCACCGGCGCCACCTTCTGCTCCTTCATGCGCTCGATCACCTGAAGCAGGATGTGCATGTCCAATTCCTCGAAGATCTTGGCCGCATCCTTGGGCTTCATGCTTTCATAGATTTTCACCAGGCTGCGCATCTTCTCTTCTTCCTGCTCGTTATATTTCTTGAGCAGGCCGTCGATGCTGGCCTGAAGCTGCTTCATCTCATCGACCTTCTTGTCCAGGCGGCTTTCCGCCGCCTTCAGCAGGCCTTCCCGCATATCCAGCTCGGAGGCGCGGGACTCCAGTCCCTCGCGGCGCTCCTGCAGCTTTTGCAAAAGGTCGATTTCGCTCTGGGTGAAGCTGGGCTGCTCACCATCGGCCGGATTGGCTTGCGGTGAAGGCGGCGGCAGGGCCGAGGCGCCCGGCGTGGTGGCGGCGGTGCCCGCAGCGGCCGGTGCCGCCGTCTGGGCTTCGTTCGTCGCTCGCCGCGCTTCCGTGCCG
>CAYOKN010000370.1:0-2738 GCA_964404545.1 uncultured Rhodospirillaceae bacterium
GCGCCAAGATCGACATCGAGGACGACGGCACCATCAAGGTGGCCTCGACCGATTCCGAGAAGGCCCAGAAGGCCGTGGACTGGATCAAGGGCATCGTGGCCGAGCCGGAGCTGAACGTGGTCTATAACGGCAAGGTGGTGAAGGTGGTCGATTTCGGCGCCTTCGTGAACTTCCTGGGCTCGAAGGACGGCCTGGTGCACATCTCGGAACTGGCCCCGCAGCGCGTGGCCAAGGTGTCCGACGTGGTCAACCAGGGTGACGCCGTCAAGGTCAAGGTCATCGGCTTCGACGACCGCGGCAAGGTCAAGCTGTCCATGAAGCAGGTGGACCAGGAGACCGGCGAAGACCTGACCAAGAAGGAAAAGGTCGAGGAGTAATGCTCGCCCTGCCCAGGGTGATCGGTCATCGGGGGGCGGCGCTGTCGGCCCCCGAGAACACCCTGGCCTCGTTCCGGCGCGCAGCCCTATTGGGGGCGCGCTGGGTCGAGTTGGACGTGCAGCTGACGCGGGACGGCCGGCCGGTGGTCTTTCACGACCACCGGCTGGACCGCACCAGCAGCGGCCATGGACCGCTGGCCGGCCGGGACCTGGCCGAGCTTGCGGGCCTGGATGCGGGGAGTTGGTTCTCGGCCGAGTTCGCGGGCGAGCCCATTCCCACCCTGGCGCAGGCGCTGGAGGTCATCTCCGGGCTGGGGCTTGGGGTGAATGTGGAGATCAAGGCCGACGAGGCCCACGGCGCGGAAACGGCGCGGGTGGCCTTGGCCGAGGCGCGGATGGCGTGGCCATCGGCCGCGCCGGTGCCGCTGGTGTCCAGTTTCGCCCGCTCGGCCCTGGCCGAGGCCCGGAGGGCGGCGCCGGACTGGCCGCGCGGCTTTCTGGCCGAACGCCTGCCGCCCGACTGGGACCAGGCGGTGGCCGCCCTGGGGTGCGCCTCGGTGCATCTGGGGGCAAAGGGGTTGACCGGAGCCGAGGCCGGGCGCGTCACCGGGGCCGGGCTGGCATTGCTGGCCTGGACCGTGAACGACCGGGACGAGGCCGAGAGGATCTGGGGCCTGGGGGCCTGTGCGGTGTTCAGTGACTGCCCTGACCGATTGCTCGGGATATGACCAGGGGCCAGGGCGACCGGACGGGGTCGTCATTCTGGTATCCGGGGCATAATGACTGTACCATCTGCGCCTTGGGAAAAGATCCTGTCGAACAGTCATGGGAACGGTTGCGAGGCGAGGCCGGCGTAGGACCCCGCCCCGAGTGAGGAGACGGCAAGGAAGTGAAGACTTTGAAGCCCATCAAGATTTCCGGACGCGAAGTGTGGCCCGTCGTCGAAGGCGGCAAGGGCATCAACGTGTCCAACGGGCAGAGCTCCGGTGCCTGGGCGGCGGCCGGCGGCGTTGGAACCTTCTCGGGCGTGAACGCCGACACCTACGACGAGAACGGCAACATCATCCCCATGGTCTATCACGGCAAGACCCGCCGTGAACGCCATGACGAACTGGTGGCCTTCGGCATCAAGGGCGGCATCGCCCAGGCCCGCATCGCCCACGACATGTCCGGCGGCCAGGGCCGCCTGCACATGAACGTGCTGTGGGAAATGGGCGGCGCCGAGCACATCCTGGAAGGCGTGCTGGAGGGGGCCAAGGGCCTGATCCACGGCGTCACCTGCGGTGCCGGCATGCCCTACAAGGTGGCCGAGATCGCTGCCCGCTACGGCGTCTATTACTATCCCATCGTCTCTTCGGCCCGCGCCTTCAACGCTTTGTGGAAGCGCAGCTACAACAAGCAGCGCGACCTGTTGGGCGGCGTGGTCTATGAGGACCCCTGGCTGGCCGGCGGCCATAACGGCCTGTCCAATTCCGAGGACCCGAAGAAGCCCGAGGACCCGTATCCGCGCGTGCGCGCCCTGCGCCAGCAGATGAACGAATACGGCCTGACCGAAGTGCCGATCTTCATGGCCGGCGGCGTCTGGTTCCTGCGCGAGTGGGAGCAGTGGATCGACAATCCCGAACTGGGCCCGGTGGCCTTCCAGTTCGGCACCCGTCCGCTGCTGACCCAGGAATCGCCCATTTCCGACGCCTGGAAGCACCGCCTGCTGAACCTGAAGCCCGGTGACGTGCTGCTGCATAAGTTCAGCCCCACCGGCTTCTACAGCTCGGCGGTGAAGAACGACTTCCTGCTGGAGCTGTGCGAGCGTCTGGACCACCAGATCGCCTATTCCTCCGAGCCGGTGGGCGACCATGTGGCCGAACTGGCCATCGGCGCCCGCGGCCGCAAGGTCTATGTGGTCCCGCACGAGAAGGAAATGGCCGAGGGCTGGATCGCCCAGGGCTTTACCGAGGCGCTGCGCACCCCCGACAACACCCTGATCTTCGTCACCCCGGCCAAGGCCGAGGAAATCCGCAAGGACCAGGTGGACTGCATGGGCTGCCTGTCGGCTTGCGGCTTCTCGAACTGGGCCCAGAACGACGCCGGCACCACCGGCAAGAAGGCCGATCCGCGCAGCTTCTGCATCCAGAAGACCCTGCAGAACATCGGCCATGGCGGCGACGTCGAGCACGAGTTGATGTTCGCCGGCCACAACGCCTACCGCTTCGGCCAGGACCCGTTCTATGCGGGCGGCCACATCCCCACGGTCAAGGAACTGGTGGCCCGTATCCTTACGGGCGACTGATCCCTAGCCGTATGAAGGCTTCGCTGCCTCCTGTCCGGGCCCCATATGGTGGGTTCAACCCGGACAGGAGAAAG
>CAYOKN010000371.1:0-2734 GCA_964404545.1 uncultured Rhodospirillaceae bacterium
AGCGTGACCGCCCGCCTGGAGGGGGCCGAGCGCGTGCTCACCGCGCCCGATCCGCTGCGAGCCCGCGACGAACTGCGCACCGGCCCGGCCGCCCGGCTGGCGGCGCGCCTGAAGGACGGCAGCGACCTGACCCTGGGCGAGAACGGCCGTGTGGTGGTGGAGGATCTGCTGGTGGGCGAGACGGCCAGTTCGGGCCTGATCCGGGTGGCCGGCGCCTTTCGGCTGGTGGCCGGCCCGCTGCCCCATGAGGGGCTGATGATCCAGACCCCTGTGGCGACCATCGGCATTCGCGGCACCGATGTCTGGGGCGGCATGATTGATGGCGCCTATGGGGTCTATCTGGCCGAAGGCAAGGTGACCGTGACCACCGGCAGCGGCACCGTGGTGCTGGACCAGCCCGGCTCGGGCACCACCATCCCGGCCCCCGGCGCGGCTCCCAGCGCCCCGGTGACCTGGACCCAGGACAAGGTGGCTCGCGCCGTGGCCACCGTCACCTTCGGAAACTAGAGCGCAGCCAGGGTTCCCAGCGCCGGCAGCGACAGAACCGCCGCCGAGGCCAGCCAGATGCCCAGGGCGGTGCGACCGCCCGGCGGCGCCTGGGTGATCCGCTCGTACAAGGCGGCGGGAATGCCCGATACCAGCAAGGTGGCAATGGCCAGGAACAGGATGCTGGCGAACAGCGCCGCGCCCTGGCTGGGCTGGACAAAGCCGGGCAGCCACATGGGCACCAGGCTATAGACCCAGGCCACCAGCGGCGAGAACAGGCCATTCAGCAGGGCGACCCCGGCGATGACCGCAAAGAGAGATTGTCGGCTCATGCAAAAAGGGTGGGCATTGCCCGCCCCCGCCGCAAGGGGGTCACACGACAACGGCCCGCCAGGGTTTCCCCGGGCGGGCCGTCATGCAGAGCCGGTCAGGCGCCTTTAGGCGGCCTTGGACAGCTTCTGGAACGCCGCGACGCGGGCGTTCAGGGGCTCGATCGCGGTGGTCACGATGGTGGTCGCGATCTCGGCGAACTTCTTGCCCTCGGACACCAGGCTGTCCATCTGCTCCTTGGACAGCTGGGTGTAGGCGGCCTGGAAGTCCACGGGGGACTTGCAAGCGGACAGGGTCTTGATGGCGTCCTGCAGCTTCTCGGCCTGCTGGGTGTTGTAGGCCTGCATCACCTTGGCCAGCTCCTCGAAGCCCTTGGCGGCCAGGGTCGAGGACTTCACCAGGGCGTCCACATTGTCCTTACCGAAGGACATCAGCTCGTTGTAACCGTTGATCATGGCATTCCCTTTCGTCTGGGTCGTCGCGTGGCGCAGTGCCCGATCCGTTTTGTGCACTGCAACATAAGAGGACCATAACCCTTTTTTGACAGCCGAAAAAGCGTTTTGTGCACCGCAACAAAACTTTCTTGGCCGCACTTGACTCCTGGGCGGGTAGGCCCCACCCGTCAGTCCATGGGCACGGTTTTCAGGAACGCCAGGATGGCCCCGTTGACCCGCTTGGGCTGGGTCACATGCGGCCAATGGTCCACGTCATCCCAGACCTTCAGCTGCACCGTGGCGAACCGGGCATTCAGCCAATCGGCCACGCCCTTCTCGCTCAGGCGGGCATAGAGGCCCAGCACCGGGAAAGGGAACTTGGCCGAGGCAGCCCAGACCTGGGAGTTGGGGAAATTCTCGAAGGCGCTGGTGGTCACATGGGCCGGTGTGGCCAGGATGCGGTCCAGGATGCGCTTTTTGTCGGCGGGCGCCAGTTTGCCGGCGAAGGGAGCGATGAAGTCCGCCACCACCTTGTCCCGCTGCGGGCCCTTCATGCCGTCCACGGTCTGGGCGAACCAGGCCTGCTCCTCGGGCTGCATCTCGGTCAGGATGGCGCCGTCCATGGACACCACGCCCTTGACCAGCCCGGGCCGCTGCTGCGCCACCGACAGCGCCACCGGAAAGCCCATGCTGTGGCCCACCAGCACCGCGCGCTTCACGCCCGCCTGCTCAATGGCGCCAGCCACGCCCTTGGCCAGGGTCTCCAGGCTGTAGGTCATCTCGGGCGCGCCCGACTGGCCATGGCCGGGCATGTCCACGGCCACCACGCGGCCTTTCGCCTTCAAGGCCGGCACCTGCCGGTCCCAGATGGCCAGATCGCCGCCCCAGCCATGGATCAGCACCACGGCGGTCTCGCCAGTGCCCCAGGACTTGTAGTGCACCAGGGCGCCATCCACCCCGGCCCATTGCGACTGGCCATCGGCGGCCCTGGCGGACGCCAAAGGCAGCGCCAGCACGCAGACCAGCACAAGCAGACGAAGAACAGCGATCATCCCCACCTCCTCTTGGTATAGGAGAAGGCTTATGCCCTAATATGACCAGACGCAATAGGGCGGATGGACAGGCATGAGCGAATGGGTATCCCTGCGGTCCTCGGACGGCTTCGTCCTGAATGCCTGGCGGACCGATCCGCTGGCGGGCCGGCCCCGGGGCGGAGTGGTGGTGCTGCCCGAAATCTTCGGGATCACCGGCCATCTGCGGCTGCTCTGCCTGCGCCTGGCCCAGGCCGGCTGGATGGCGGTGGCGCCCAGTCTGTTCGACCGCAAGAAGCGCAAGGCCGAGCTGCGCTATGACGAGGCCGGGGCGGCCCAGGGCCGCGAATGGCGTACCGCCCTGGGCTGGCAGGAGCCCCTGAACGACACCGAGGCGGCGGTGCGGCTGGCGGCCCTGGCGGGGCCGGTGATGGTGCTGGGCTTCGGCTGGGG
>CAYOKN010000372.1:0-2703 GCA_964404545.1 uncultured Rhodospirillaceae bacterium
AAAGCTCCGAGATCAGCATGCGGAAGGTGGGGACGAAGCTGACGCCGGCGGCGGCGGCCGCCGCCCGGCTGACCAGGATTTCGACCTTGGGCTGGCTCTGCACGGCCATGACGCAGCGCCCGGACTGGACGCAGGCCTTCTCGATACTAACGGTCAGGATCTTCTTGCCTTTGGTGGCCTCGAACACCTTGTCGTAGTGGCCCGACAGTCCCTCGGTCAGGAAGGCCATGCGGGCATCCCTCAGGGCCCCCAGATCCTCCACCGCCACCAGGCGCGGCTCGGGCTTGCTCATGCCGGGCAGGCTGAGCCCCGCCAGCGCGTCGGCCAGCGCTTTGGCATCCTGCTCGGTCTTGGGCAGGGACTTGGCATAGATTACGGCAATGGACACGGCCCCTTCGGGCTTTTCGGTCAGATACATCATGGACCGAAGGGCCACCTGGGCATCCTGCGGGCTAACGGCGGCCGATGCCGGCAGGGCATAGGCCAGCGCCGCCATCAAGACGAGGCGCTTGAAGTGCACTTGTTCCCTTACCCCTTGGCGCATTCGAGGGCCTCGATACACCCGATGTCACATATTGTAAATTGCTAATTCAAAATGTACAAAGATTGCGCTGGGGCTCGCGCGCGGTTCAAATCTGAGGTGTGGTCGGGCGGGGGCGCCCAGGCCGCGGGGAGGGACCCCATCCGGTGAGAGGTGGCGGAAACCGCCCGGCTTCCTCGGCATTCTATGGCTTAGCGGACTGCCGAGGGGCAAGGATGAAGCAGCAAGAAATCGAGGCGGCGTGGCACGGCCTATCCTCTTGTGAGAAATGTCCGATCCAGGACCTGGTGCTGTTCGCCGACTTGCAGTCCGACGACTTCAAGGCCATTCACCTGCCCATCGACGACATCTGGCTGCCGCCCGGCGCCGTGCTCTATACCGAGGAACAGGCCGCCCACGCCCTCTACACGGTGCGCGAGGGGCTGGTGAAGCTGGAGCAGTATCTGGTGGACGGTACCCGCCGCATTGTCAGCCTGGCCAGCCAGGGCGACGTGCTGGGCCTGGAAGCGACCATTGCCGAGGATTACGAAAACACGGCCATCGCCCTGCAGCCCACCAAGGTCTGCCGCATTCCCAAGGAGGTGGTGGCGCGGCTGTCGCCCAAGCTGCACCGCCAGCTCATGCGCAAATGGGGAGAATCGGTGCAGGCCGCCCATGCCTGCATCCGCGAGCTGTCCACCGGCTCGGCGCGCCAGCGGGTGGCCCGGCTGTTCCTGTTGCTGGCCCCGGATTCGGCCCGGCGCTGCCGCCTGTTCGGGCGCGAGGACGTGGGGGCGTTGTTGGGTGTGACCACGGAGACCGCCAGCAAGACCGTGGCCGAGTTCAAGCGCCAGGGCGCGGTGACCGAGGTGGCGGTCAATCTGTTCGAGCGCAACGTCCCGGCGCTGGAGGCCATCGCGGCGGGCGGCGCGTCCGATTGAAGGAGTTCAATGCGGCCAAGTCCGGCGGGCGGCAGGCTGGGGATGGTCCCCCCTTCCCCTGATGGATCTTGTCCCATGGAGTCGCAACCCAATACCCTGCAGGCCCTGTGCCTGGCGCTGGATGACGAATATCACGCCCGCGCCACCTATCAGGCGGTGATCGAGGTCTTCGGCCCGGTCCAGCCCTTTGCCAACATCATCGAATCGGAACAGCGCCATATCGAGGCGCTGCTGCGGCAGTTCGCCCGGCTGGGGGCCACGCCGCCGCCCGATGGCTGGACCGGCCGGTCGCCGGCGCCGGCCAGCTTTGAAGCGGCTTGCCATGCCGCCGTGACCGCCGAGGTCGAGAATGCCGCCCTCTACGACCGGCTGTTCGCCATGACCGGCGACGAGCAGGTGCTGGCGGTGTTCGCCAATCTGCGCCGCGCGTCGGCGGACTGCCATCTGCCGGCCTTCCAGCGCGCCTTGGCCGGCGAGGCCGCCGCCTGCTGCGGCACCCGCCAGGCCCTTGGCCGGGGCCATGGCAGCCGCTGCCAGGGCGGCCACCGCCACCGGCATGGCCGGGCTCAGCCGGCCGCCGAGTCCCAGGCCGGCTGCGGCTGCGGCTGATCCAGCCGCAGCACCCGGTCCATTCGCTCCAAGCCGGCCGCGCGGTGGGTGATCAGCACCAGGCTGCGCCCCCGCAGGTCGGCCAGGATCGCTTCCAGCATCCGTTCTTCCGTCGTCTCGTCCAGCCCCTCGCCGGGCTCGTCCAGCACCAGCACCAGCGCCGGGCGGATCAGCGCCCGCGCCACGGACAGACGGCGCGCTTGCCCGCCCGACAGGGTCAGTCCGGCCTCGCCGATCCAGCTGTCCAGCCCTTCGGGCAGGCTCTGCACGAACGCCTGCAATTGCGCCACCCGCAAGGCCTGCCACAGCGCCGCCTCGTCGGCGTCGGGCCGGCCCAGATGCAAGGCTTGGCGCACCGTGCCGGTGAACAGGCCGGGCTGCTGCGGCGCCACCGCGAAACAGGCGCGCACCGCGTCCGGGTCGAAATCGGCCAGCGGCCGGCCATCCAGCAGCACGCGGCCCTGCCCGGGCGGCAGCAGGCCGGTCAGTACGGCCACCAGGCTGCTCTTGCCGGCGCCGGTGGGGCCCACCAGGGCCAACCGCCCGCCCTGGGGCAGATCCAGCCACAGGTCCTGCACCAGGGTTCCGTCCAGGCGCAATCCCTCCAGCCGCAGGGGACAGCGGGCCGGCGCC
>CAYOKN010000373.1:0-2701 GCA_964404545.1 uncultured Rhodospirillaceae bacterium
CCCAGGGCGGCGGTGGTCCATTCCGCTCCGTCCATGTCGTCGATGGAGACGAACGTGGGCTCGCCGCCCATGGACAGCCGCACGTCACCCTGCTTCAGCCGCAGGTCGATCTCGCGGCCCAGCCGGTCGATCTCGGCCCATTGCTCGGGCGTATAGGGTTTGGTGGTGCGCGGCGCCTCGCGCACGCGGCGCACCTGCATATGGTGGTCGAAGCTGACCTCGCACTTGCTCACCGCCCCCTCGATGGGCGCCGCCGAGCGCGGATCAGGGGTACAGGCCAACGGGATATGGCCTTCGCCGGCCAGCAGGCCCGAGGTGGGGTCCAGGCCGATCCAGCCCGCGCCGGGCAGATAGACCTCGGTCCAGGCATGCAGGTCGGTGAAGTCGGCCTCGGGGCCGCTGGGGCCGTCCAGGGATTTCTGGTCGGCGGTCAGCTGGATCAGATAGCCCGAGGCAAAGCGGGCGGCAAAGCCCAGATGGCGCAGGATCTGCACCAGCAGCCAGGCGGAATCGCGGCACGAGCCGGACAGCTTGGTCAGCGTCTCTTCGCAGCTCTGCACGCCGGGCTCGAGCCGGATCAGATATTTGATCTCTTGCTGCAGGCGCAGGTTCAGCTGCACCAGGAAATCCACCGACCGCACCGCGTTGGGCACGGTGACGCGGTCCAGCCAGCCCCGCAGCTTGGGCCCCGCCGCCTCGCATTCGCGGAAGGGCGCCAGTTCCTTTTCCAGGCTCTTGGGATAGGCGAAGGGGTAGTGTTCGGCGTCCGGCTCCAGGAAGAAGTCGAAGGGATTGATCACCGCCATGTCGGCAATCAGGTCCACATCCACCGTGAATTCCGTGGTCAGCTCGGGAAAGACCAGCCGGGCCAGGTAGTTGCCTTGGGGATCCTGCTGCCAGTTGATGAAATGGGTCTTGGGCGTGACCTTCAGGGAATAGGACAGGATGGGGGTCCGGCAATGGGGTGCCGGGCGCAGGCGCACCACCTGGGGCGACAGGGTGACGGGCCGGTCATAGCGATAGACCGTGCGGTGGTGCAACGCGACCTGGATGGACATGGACGCCCCTTCTGACGTTTTCCCCGGTCTGACCTCTGTGCAATCCCCGGGCCAGCCGTCCGAGCGGTAGAATTCCCGGCCGCGCGCCCCGCGCGCTGGATGAAAATGAGGCAATTGCCCAAAAGATGGCCGGGTTTTCCCGGGCTCCTTACCAAACGTCAAGGTCGCCCCCACAGATTGTGGGGCATCTTCGGTGCTGACGAGCCCGCCTTCGGGGTAAGGCGCCCCGCGAAGGGGGCGGGCAAGGTCAGAGAGCAGGTGCCCCCATGCGCGAAGCCCCCTCGCGTCGAGCCTTCTTCCGCAGCCTGGTGTCCACGCCGGCCCCGTCGGGCATCCGCCCGCCTTGGGCGGCGGCCGATTTCACCGACCGCTGCGACCGCTGCCTGGACTGCGTCAAGGCCTGCCCCGAGCGGGTGCTTGGCTTGGGCGATGGCGGCTTTCCGGTCCTGAACCCGGCTGCCGGCGGCTGCTCGTTCTGCGGCGACTGCGTGACTGTTTGCAAACCCGCCGCCCTGGCCGATCACGGACAGCGCGCCCTGCCGGCGGTGGCCGCGATCGGGGCCGCCTGCATCGCCGCCAAGGGCGTGGACTGCCGCATCTGCGGCGACCGCTGCGAGGCCTGCGCCATCCGCTTCCGCCCGCAGGTCGGCGGCCGCTATCTGCCCACCCTCGATCTTTCCGCCTGCACCGGCTGCGGCGCCTGCGTGGCGCCATGCCCGGTGTCTGCCATCGCCATGGAGGACCAGTCATGCGCCGCATAGGGCGTTTCGTGGACGCCGAACATGACCGCGCCGCCCAGGGCGGCGTGGCCGAGAACAATATCTGCGGCGTGCTGGTGCATGCCCGCCCCGAGCAGGCCGGCGCCGTTCGGGCCGCCCTGGCCGCCATGCCCGGTGTCGAGATTCATCATGCCGAACCTGACGGCCGCATGGTCGTCACCATCGAGGATGCGCCCGGCCGCTGGGCCGGCGCCACCCTGACCAGCTTCCAGGACGTGCCCGGGCTTGTCTCCGCCATCCTGGTCTATCACCACAGCGAGCCCGACGGCGTTCCGCCGCAGCCCGATACCTGCAAACAGGAGATGGTCCAATGAGCATCAACCGGCGCGACTTCATCAAGGCGAATGCCGTAGCCGCCACCGCCGCGGCCGCCGGCCTGACCGTGCCCGCCGCCCTGGCCCCGGCCCAGGCAGCCCCCACCAACGACATCCGATGGGACAAGGGCGTTTGCCGCTTTTGCGGCACCGGCTGCGGCGTGCTGGTGGGCGTCAAGGATGGCCGCGTGGTGGCCACCCAGGGCGACCCCGATGCTCCGGTCAACAAGGGCCTGAACTGCATCAAGGGCTATTTCCTGTCCAAGATCATGTATGGCAAGGACCGGATCACCCAGCCCATGCTGCGCATGAAGAACGGCAAGTTCGACAAGAACGGCGAGTTCGCGCCCATCAGCTGGGACCAGGCCTTCGACATCATGGCCGAGAAGTGGAAGGCGGCGCTGAAGGCCAAGGGCCCTTCGGCGGTGGGCATGTTCGGCTCGGGCCAGTGGACCATCTGGGAAGGCTATGCCGCCTCCAAGCTGTTCAAGGCCGGCTTCCGCTCCAACAACCTGGACCCCAATGCCCGGCATTGCATGGCCTCGGCCGT
>CAYOKN010000374.1:0-2699 GCA_964404545.1 uncultured Rhodospirillaceae bacterium
AGTCGAACAGCTGCTGCATCAGTTCGGCATAGTCGGCCACCGGGTCGATGACCTGCACCACCATATCGCCCAGACGCTGCTCGCCAACCGCGTCGATGTTCACGTCCGCCGCTTCAAGGATGCGGTACTGGTCGATGACCTCGCTGCGGGCATGGATCGCCTCGGTCACCTTCTCGGGCGCGGGCCCGCCGGCGCCGATATTGTACTTGATGCCGAAATCCTCGGTGGGACCGCCGGGATTATGGCTGGCCGACAGGATGATGCCGCCAAAGGCGCCATATTTGCGGATCACGCAGGAGGCGGCGGGCGTGGACAGGATGCCCCCCTGCCCCACCATCACCCGGCCGAAGCCGTTGGCGGCGGCCATCTTCAGGATGGTCTGGCAGGCCTCGCGGTTGTAATAGCGGCCGTCGCCGCCCAGCACCAGCGTCTTGCCATCAAAGCCGTCCAGGCTGTCGAAGATGCTCTGGACGAAATTTTCCAGATAGTGGGGCTGCTGGAACACCGTGACTTTCTTCCGCAGGCCCGAGGTGCCGGGCTTCTGGCCCTCGAACGGGGTGGTCTGTCGCACGGCCACGGTCATGAAATTCCCTCATAGTCGCAAGAGAGGCGGGGAAAGCAGGACACCCCAGGCGGCTTCCGCTGTCAAGATGCGCCCCGTACCCCCCAAGGACTGCCCCCCGTTGGGCCAATCGCTTGGGCATGGGCCGAGGCCATATGCAACACCAGCAGATCAAGGCCTTGGCACCATGAGCACATCCGCGCGGGCCATGTCCGGACCGCCCTATCCGCCGCCCATCGAGCGGCAGCGTCTGTTGGCGCAGTTGGGGGGCGAGAGCTTGAAGCATCACCCCCTGGAGCACCTGCTGGCCGCCGCCGTCGCCTGGGCTGCCCAGGGCATGGGCACGCCCAAGGGCAAGGTCATGCGCTTGCTGCCCCATGGCAGCGCCTTCCTGATGGTGGCCACCTATGGCTGGCCGCCAGCCCTGGTGGGACGTTCGCTGATCGAGAACAGTCCCAAGGACCCGGCGGGGCTGTGCGTGCAAGAGGCTCGCCCGGTCATGGTGACCAGCCGCAAGGACGCCGCCCGCCGCGGCCTCTCCTTTTCCGCGGAACTGCTGGACCACGGCATCCAGAGCACCGTGACCGCGCCCATCCTGCCCTGCGATGGCCGCGCCTGGGGCGTGCTCGAGGTGAATGCGGAATTCCCGGCGGAGCATGACGAAGAGGCCGTGCTGTTCCTCCAGATCTTCGCCGACCTGCTGGGTGCGGCCATCCAGCGGGCCGAGGCCGAGGACCTGCTGCGTGACGAACGGGAAAGCTATGACAGCATCCTGCGGCAGTTGCCCGTTGGGGTTTCGGTGGTGGACGCCGCCGGCCGCGTGATCCGACGCAACGACCGGGCCGCCGAGCTTCTGGGCAATCCGCCGCCGCCCGGCAGCGAGCCTGGATCGGGCCCCGAGATGCTGCAAGCAGACGGCCAGCCCTTCTCACCCGCCACCCACCCCACCTTGCGGGCACTGAAGGGCGAGACCGTGCATGACATGATCATCCGTCACCCCCGACCGGACGGCAGCACCGCCTGGCTGGAATTGGACGCCCATCCGATCCGCGACCGCCAGGGGCACATCGTGGCCGCCGCCGTGGCCTTCCAGGATATCGAGGCCAGGCTGCGCATGGAGCGCGCCCTGGCGGACCGCGAGCGGCGCTACCGTTTCCTGACCGACAGCATCCCCCACACCATCTGGACCGCCGACGCCACCGGCAGGCTGGACTATGTCAATCACCGCTGGGCGCTGGTCACCGGCCTGCCGGACGATCGCGCCCTGGGAGCCGGCTGGCTGGATGTGGTGCATCCCGAAGACCGTGAGCCGACGGAAAAGGCCTGGCGCTTGGCGGTGGCCACGGGCTCAACCTATGTCGCGGAATTCCGGGTCCGCACCCTGTCCCATGGCTATCGCTGGGTGGTCAGCCGGGGCCTGCCCGACTTCGGGCCCGATGGCCGGGTGCATGGATGGTTCGGCACCGTGACCGACATCCACCAGGCCAAGGCCCATGCCCAGCAACTGGCCGACGCCAAGGCCGAGGCCGAGCGCGCCAACCTGGCCAAGTCCAAGTTCCTGGCGGCCGCCAGCCATGACCTGCGCCAGCCCATGCAGTCGCTGTTCCTGTTCACCTCGGCCCTGGCGGCGACGCCGCTGAGCAATCGGCAAAAGACCTTGCTGGAACGCATGGACCTGTCCCTGGACGCCCAGAAGACCTTGCTGGACTCCCTGCTGGACGTCTCGAAGCTGGATGCCCGGGTGATCGCGCCCGAGATTGCCGACTGCCCGGTCAACACCATCTTCGAGCAACTGGAAAACGACTTCGGCCTGCGGCGCCTGGCGGAACTGCTGGGCCTGAAGGTCACGGTGCGCTCCCGCCTGGGCAAGGGCTCGGTGTTCTGCGTGCTGTGCCCCCTCAGCAAGACGGGGCAGCACGGCTAGTCCGCTTCCGCGCACCAATGCCCGGCGGCATCACTGCCGGCCCGAAATGCGAGACGCCCGCACCCCGATCGACATTCGGTCGATCACGATGCGGGCGCCACGGGTCGGCGAAAAAGCTCTTTGCCCTTACTCGGCCACCTCGGCCACGCTGGCCCCGACGGCGGGGCGGCGGGCATAGGTGCTGTCGGGGCGGCCGACGCACACATAGTGGAA
>CAYOKN010000375.1:0-2695 GCA_964404545.1 uncultured Rhodospirillaceae bacterium
AGCGCGGCATTCAGCAGAAGGCCGGCGGCATGGCGGGCCTGGATTCCGGGATCATCCGTCATCCTAGACCGACACCTGGGTGCCCAGCTCGACCACGCGGCCGGGCGGGATGTGGAAGAAGTCGGTCGGATTGGCGGCATTGCGCATCAGGAAGATGTAAAGCCGGTCCTGCCACATCGGCATGCCCTGGGTCGACGAGGGCACCACCGACCGGCGTCCGAGGAAGAAGCTGGTCGCCATGATGTCGAACTTCAGCCCCTGTTTCCGGCACAGGCCCAGCGCCTTGGGCACATTCGGCTGTTCCATGAAGCCATAGGACAGCACCAGTCGCTTGAAGTCCGCATTGATCGGTTCGATGGCCGTGCGATCGGCGTCGCTGACCCGCGGCCGGTCCACCGTGCGCACGGTCAGGATGCTGTTCTTCTCGTGCAGCACCTTGTGCTTGAGATTGTGCAGCAGGGCGACGGGCGCGACCTCGGGGTCCGAGGTCAGGAAGATGGCCGTGCCGGGCGTCCGGTGCGGCGGTCGGGCCGACAGCATCTCGATCAGGTCGGACAGCGGCAGGCTGTCCCGCCGCGTCTTGGCCGTCAGGATCTGGGTGCCCCGCACCCAGGTCAGCATCAACAGCACCAGACCGGTGCCGAGCGCCAGCGGGAACCACGCCCCCTGCGGGATTTTCAGCAGGTTGGAGGTCATGAACACCAGATCGATGGTCACGAACGGCAGGATGACCGCAAGGCTGGGGCCCATCTTCCACTTCCACAGACGCCGAACGATGAACCAGGCCAGCAGGCTGTCGATGAACATGGTGCCGGTCACGGCGATACCATAGGCGGCGGCGAGCGCGCTGGAGGTCTGGAAGGTGACCAGCAGCATCAGGACCCCGACCATCAGCAGCAGATTGATCGACGGCACATAGATCTGGCCGGCCAGATCCTCGGAGGTGTTGAGGATCTTGAGGCGCGGCAACAGGCCCAGATGCACCGCCTGCTGGGTGACCGAGAAGGCACCGGTGATGACCGCCTGGCTGGCGATCACTGTGGCGATGGTGGCCATGACCAGCACCGGCCAGTAGGCCACGTCGGGCACCATCGACCAGAAGGGGTTCGCGGCCGCTGTGCGATCATGGAGCACCATGGCGCCCTGGCCCAGATAGTTGAGCATCAGACAGGGCAGGACCACCCACAGCCAGGCCTTGCGGATCGGGGATTTTCCGAAATGGCCCATATCGGCATAGAGGGCCTCGGCCCCCGTCACGGCCAGGAACACACTGCCCAGGATTACAAAGCCGACGAAGCCGTTGGAGATCAGGAAGGTGACGCCATAGTGGGGCGACAGGGCCCGCAGGATCGAGACGTCGTCAAAGATGTGATAGAGGCCCAGCCCCGCCAGAACCAGAAACCACGTCAGGGTCAGCGGCCCGAACCAGCGCGCCATGCTGCCGGTGCCACGCGACTGGATCATGAAAAGCGCAATCAGGATTCCGGCCGCGATGGGCAGGACGAAGGGCGCGAACATATTGCCCATGCCGGGCGCATCGCGCAGGCCCTCGACGGCCGAAACCACCGAAATCGCCGGGGTGATGATGCCGTCACCATAGAACAGGGCGGCCCCGACGATCCCCAGCAGGAAGACCACGGCGGAGCGTTTGCCGATGGCGTGCTGGGCCAGCGCCATAAGCGCCAGCGTTCCGCCCTCGCCCTTGTTGTCGGCCCGGGTCAGGAAGACGACATATTTGATCGTCACCACCAGGATCAGCGCCCAGAACACCAGCGAGACGACACCCAGGACCGCCATTTCCGCGGTGCCGCCAGAGCGGCTATGGTGCAGGGCTTCACGCATGGCGTAGAGCGGGCTGGTGCCGATATCGCCGAACACCACGCCGATGGCGCCGATGACCAGGCCCAGCTTGCCCTTTCCGGCCAGGCCGTGTCCGTCGTGGCCCTCGGGCGAGCCGGGCGCCGAAGCCGGGGCTTGGGCGCCGGAATGGGCGGCGGCCTCGCCGGGGGCGGAGCCATCGGCCCTGGGGGTATCCCCGTTCATGCCTGATCTCCGGGAGCCGTGGGAGGACGGTCCCTTCCGTGAAGCCGCGGGGCTTTAGACCCTTTCCGCGGACGGTTCAATCGGGGCTTCGGCGAGGTCGGGGGGCGTGTGGTTTGTGATTCCTCCGACAAAGGCCTAAATCCGCATTCGGAAACCCGAACCATGTCCGACAGCCAGAGATTCCCCGTCGCGGCCCATGCCCTCGCCTATCTGGCGCACAAGGGTGCCTACGGCCCTGCCCAGGCAGTGCCCAGCGCCGTGCTGGCTGCCTCTGTGCCCACCAATCCGGTGGTCATCCGCCGGGTGACGGGGCTTCTGGCCCGCGCCGGCCTGATCGAGACCCGCTCGGGCGCCAGTGGCGGGGCCTGGTTGCTGCGGCAGCCCGAAAGCATCCGTCTGGATGAGGTACTGAAGGCCGTGCACGGCTGTGCCCATCTGGGCTCTCCGCCTGCGGGGGCCAAGGGCTGCCCCGTCGGTGAACACATTCCCCGTCAGGTGGCCCGGGCCCTGATCGCCGCCGACCGGGCGGCGGGCGAGGCCCTGTCGCGCATCACCATCGCCGATCTGCTGGCCGAAAACCCGCCGTCGCTGGCCGGTTTCGCCCTGCCGGTGGCCGCCGTCAAATGACCCGCAGGCGGGTGCTGATTACCGG
>CAYOKN010000376.1:0-2687 GCA_964404545.1 uncultured Rhodospirillaceae bacterium
GCCGCCGCTGCTGACCCTGCTGGGGCTGTCGGCGTCCGAGGCCGAGCCGGTGCTGCGCGCCCTGGGCTACCAGCCCCGCGACAGCCAGTGGGAGGCGGTGCGCAAGAGAGCCGCTCGCGGCCCTCGCCGGGCCCCGCGCCCGCGCGCCGATTCCCCCTTTGCCAAACTGAAGGCGGGCGCATGAGCAGCCCCGGCCTTCGCATCGACAAATGGCTGTGGTTCGCCCGCTTCGCCAAGTCGCGCAGCCTGGCTGCCGCCTGGGTCGAGGCCGGCGAGGTCCTCCTGAACGGTCAGCCGGCGCGCAAGGCCTCGGCCCTGGTGCGGGTGGGCGACGAGCTGGACCTGCCCATGGGCCGGCGGCTGCGCCGGCGGGTCCGGGTATTGGCCCTGGGCGAACGGAGGGGGCCCGCGCCGGAGGCCCAGGGGCTTTATGAACAACTGTCCATGTTCGCGGCGGACGTTGAAAGCCTGTTCGATCCCCTGTAAGTGTGCAGCGCAACATTCCTTTAAGTGATGGACATGATGGACTGGATCGCTAATCCCGATATCTGGATCAGCCTTGTCACCCTGGCGGCGCTGGAAATCGTGCTGGGCATCGACAACCTGGTTTTCCTGGCCATCCTGGCCGACCGCCTGCCCGAGCCGCAGCGCCCCCTGGCCCGCAAGCTGGGCCTGGCCTTCGCGCTGGTCACCCGGCTGATGCTGCTGGCTTCGCTGGCCTGGATCGTCAAGCTGACCGACCCGTTGTTCACGGTGATGGACCATGGCATTTCGTGGCGTGACATCATCCTGATCGGCGGCGGCCTGTTCCTGCTGGCCAAGGCCACGCACGAGATCCACGGCTCGCTGGAAGGCGAGGAAGAGGCCGCAGCCGGCGGCGGCGTGGTCAAGAAAGCGGCCACCGCCTCCTTTGCCGCCATCATCATCCAGATCGGCATCCTGGATATCGTGTTCTCGCTGGACAGCGTCATCACCGCCGTGGGCATGGCCCAGGAGCTGTGGGTGATGGTGACGGCGGTGATCATCGCCGTGATCGTCATGCTGGCGGCCTCGGGGCCGCTCAGCGCCTTCGTCTCGCGCCATCCCACGGTGAAGATGCTGGCCCTGTCCTTCCTGCTGCTGGTGGGCATGAGCCTTGTGGCCGACGGCCTGGGCTTCCATATTCCCAAGGGCTACCTGTATTTCGCCATGGGTTTCTCGGTCCTGGTCGAGGCGTTGAACCTGGCCTACCGGCGCAAGCGCAACCCCGTGAAGCTGCGTCACCCGGTCCCGTAAGGCTTGCGGCGGGGCGAGGCTTGCCGTACCTTGCCCCCCGCACCAGCCCGGGAAAAACCCTGGTTTTTCTATGGTCACAGCCGCTGCGAGGCCCCAGGACATGCTCAACCGACTGAAGGATCTTATCGCCGGAACCGGCGGTCAGGCCAAAGCCGACGAGGGCGTGAAATTGCGCCTGGCCTCGGCCGCCTTGTTGGTGGAAGCCGCCCAGATGGACGGCCACATGGATGATGTCGAACGCCAGTCGATCCTGCGCATCCTGCGGGACCGCTTCGAGATGTCTGCCGCCGAGGCCGAGGCCGTAGTGGCCGAGGCGTCGGCCACCATGGCCCAGTCCAGTCAGCTGTTCCCCTTTACCAAGGCGATCAAGGACGGCTTCGACCATGCCGAGCGTGTCGAGATGATCGAGATGCTGTGGGAGGTGGCCTATGCGGATGGCCGCCTGCATGACTACGAGTCCAATCTGGTGCGCCGCATCGCCGGCCTGATCTATGTGCCCGACCAGGAGTCGGGAATCGCCCGGCGCCGAGCCCTGGCCCGTCTGGGCCTGCATGACGACCCCTTGGCCTGACCAAGCGCCCCCTGGAGTCTATTATGAGCTACGTCGTTACCGAGAACTGCATCAAGTGCAAGTACATGGACTGCGTCGAGGTCTGCCCCGTGGATTGTTTCTACGAGGGCGCCAACATGCTGGTCATCAATCCCGACGAATGCATCGATTGCGGCGTGTGCGAGCCGGAATGCCCGGCCGAGGCCATTCTGCCCGATTCCGAGGCGCTGGCCGCCCAGTGGGCAGAAATTAATCGCGACTATGCCGCCAAGTGGCCGAATATCACCAAGAAGGGCGAAGCGCCGGCCGACGCCGACGAATGGAACAAGAAGCCCGGCAAGGACAAGCTTCTGGACCCGAACCCTGGCTCGGGTTCCTGATCGGGACTCTGATCCACCGGATTTTGTAGGCGGCCTTTGGGCCGCCTACTTCGTTTAGAGATGTGCGTATTGCGCATGGGGTAATGCGCAGGCGTTTCCTTTTTTACCTGTTCTTCACACAGGCCTTATGGTATAGACGTCCAACCAGCAGAAATGTGACCTGCTGGAACCTGAACTGGCGTTTGCCATTCGGGCGTTGAACGCCCCACTAGAGACAAAATTCTGCACCGGACGACCCGTGGACCTCCACGGCGCGCGGGGATTTATTTTTTCCGCGGGTTCGTGGCTGCTGTTTGCGGCCGTGCGATGCTGTTGTGACGAGGGAATAGAGCGATGTCGGACGTTTCGTTTGAGCAGGGTGATTATGTGGTCTACCCGACCCACGGCGTCGGCAAGGTGGTGGCCATCGAAAAGCAGCAGATCGCCGGCCATGAACTGCAGCTGTTCGTCATCGAATTCGACCGCGACCGCATGAAGCTGCG
>CAYOKN010000377.1:0-2393 GCA_964404545.1 uncultured Rhodospirillaceae bacterium
GGCCGGCGCAGCGGCGGCAGGCTTGACCGGGGCCTTGCCCTCGGCGGTGGCGTTCAGGTGGCCGATCAGCTCCTTGTCGTCGCCGTCAGGCTCGCATTCGTTGCTTTCCAGATAACCCAGGATCAGCTTGATCTGATCAATGGTCTGGAGGATCAGGGTCACCGATTCGGGCGTGACCTCGAGTTCGCCGTCACGGTACTTGCCCAGCACGTTCTCGGCCGCGTGGGCCAGGTGTTCGAGCCGGGGCAGGCCCAGGAAGCCGCAGGTGCCCTTGATGGTGTGGACCAACCGGAAGATGTTCGACAGGATCCCCTTGTCGTTGGGATTCTGCTCAAGCTTCACCAATTCCACGTCGAGCACGGAGAGACTCTCGGAGGTCTCCGTCAAAAACTCGCTCAAAAGGTCGTCCATGCGATCCCTCCAGCTCCCAATGCCGGGCCTTGCCGGTCTTTCGTTCCCGCGCTTCGCCTAAAGCCGCAGCAAGATGTGTTACCTCTTATCATGCGGCATCCCCCATTAGAACCGATTCAGAACCCTAATGGTGCGAAATAATGGTAACAGTGTCCGACCCGTCCGTCGACCGCAGGGCGATTCCCGCCCGGCCCGCCAAAAGTCGGGTGTAATATCCCTGGGCCGCACGGGGGCTCAAGCCCTCGGCCGAGCCGGCATCCAGCCCCTTGCCGGCCTCGCCCAGGCTGGCGGCCTTGCCCTCGGCGCGCAGTTCCAGCCCCTGCCCGGCCGCCAGCCGGCGCACGGTCAGCTTGCCGCCGCGCGCCAGCGCGTCCCGGCCCAGGATCACAAGATTCAGGGCCAGCTTGCCCATGGCGGCGGTCCATTCCTGTCCTGCCGCCTCGTCGCTCCAATCCAGCCCCAGCACGCCGGCGGTGGTGGGCGAGGCGGCCAGGAAATCTGCGGTCAGGGCCTGCAGGCTAGCCCCGTCGGCGGGAGGCACGCCTTGACCCAGCGCAAGCCGTAGAAATTTCATGCGGGCGGTCAGCGCCGCCGCGCTCTGCTGTAGCATGGCCAGCGCCTCGGGGTCCTCGGCGCCGTCCTCGAGCAGTTCGGCGCCGGCAGACACGGCCCCCAGCGGACCGGCAAGGTCATGGCACAGCCTGGCGCACAACAGTTCGGCCAGGCGGGCCTCGTCGAATTGCGTCATCCCATGCACCCTGTTGCGGTGAAAGCCCTGGACGTCTCCTCCCGGGAACGCCAACTGTATCAGTCGCCTTCCCATTCGGCGAAGGCCAATTGCACACCCTGTCACACCGAGGAAGGAAGGACCCCCGCCATGAACCTGCTGACCCCCGGCACCTGGGTCCGCCATCCCGCCCGCCCGGACTGGGGGCTGGGACAGGTGCAGTCGGCGGTGGGTGAACGGGTCACGGTGAATTTCGAGCATGCCGGCAAGCAGCTGATCCTGGCCGACCGGGTGCCGCTGGAAGTGGTCGAGGAAGAACGCTGGTAAGCCTTCAGGCGGTCAGCACCAGGCTGCGGCAATAAGGCTTGATGGCGCGCACGCCGCCGCCCTGGGCCACGGTGGCGGCCAGCCCGTCGGGATCGCTTGCCACCACGCCGGCCAGCGCCTCGATACCCAGGTCGAACAGGCGCGGCGACAGGGGCGTGCCCGGTCCGACCACGGCCACCCGGGCACCCCAGGCCAACTCCAGCAGGCGGCCCAGGGTGCCGTTCACGGCCGCCGACGCGGTGATCAGCACCTGATCGGCGCCGGGCAGCAGGCTTTCGGCAGCGGCGCCGGGATATTCCCCCGGGCCCGGGGCCAGGTCCAGCACATGGCAGCCCGGCAGCCGCTCGGCGATACCGGGAAAGGACCCCACCACCGCCATGCGCCCCGCCGGCCGGCCCAGCACATCCAGACCGTTGCCCTCGCGGCCCTGCAGATCGAAGCGGTTGTAAGCAGCGTTCAGGGCGGCCATGCCGACGGCCCGCCGCAGCGGGTCCCAGCTGTCCACCAGCCCGGCCAGCGCCCGCAGCGAGAGCCCCGTGAAGGGAGCCAGGTCGGGCAGGCCGTCCAGAACCGGACTGTGCGCCAGCCCCACGCCGTGCGGCCCCTGCACCAGGGTCCAGTGCCGCCCCACCACCAGCCGCGCCACCGGGCCATCCTCGACACCCAGCACCAGATCGGCCCACAGCCGGCGCGGCCCCCACCAGCGCCACAGGGCGTCCGGGTCGGGCGCCAGCAGGTCGCAGGAGCCGCCGCACAGTTCCAGCCAGGCGGCCAGATGGTCGGCGGCCACCGCCACCAGCAGCGGCAACCCCTCGGCCAGCGCCTCGAGGGTTTCGGCGCGCAGACCGCCGCCGCCGGCTTCCAGCGGGCCGAACTTGTTCACCACCACCAGGTCGGCGCGTTCGGCCACCGCCCGGCGCAGGGCCGC
>CAYOKN010000377.1:2458-2687 GCA_964404545.1 uncultured Rhodospirillaceae bacterium
AATCTGATAGATCGAGACCGCCCGGCCGGTGTCCAGCGCCACCAGCTCCATGGCCGCCTTGCGGCCGTCGGGATGCAGCCGGGTTTCCTGCACCAGCCCGCCCACGCGCCAGCCGCGTGCCCGCAGGCCACGGGCGAACCCGGCCAGCATGGCCGACGAGGGCAGGCCCGGCGGCACCACCATGGCGCCGGCTCGGACCGGATGCAGGGCAAAGGGCGTCAACATGGCG
>CAYOKN010000378.1:0-2682 GCA_964404545.1 uncultured Rhodospirillaceae bacterium
CCCGGGTCCGAGCCGCACCAGTTCACGGTGCGGGCGGTGTTGGTGTTCATGGCCACGGTGCCGTCCTTGGTCAAATCATCGCAGTCGTCATGGCTGCAGTCGAACCAGGCCCGCACCCGCACATTGGGATAGGTGGCGGAGGCGGCAGCGAAGGTGGTGTTGTCCACGGTACAGGTGGAGCAGTCGGAATTGCAGCGCCGCTTGATGTCGATGCGAACCGGATGGGCCACATTATCCTCGAGCCAGGCGGTGCTGTTGGTGTCATAGGTGCAGGCGCCGCTGCTGCCATTGGCCGAGGGGGTGTTGGGACAAGCCGGATTGCTGAGGCCGCCATGCTGCACGTCGTCGGACGAGGCCACGCCGGTATCCTTGCGCAGCACGGCGGCATGGTTGCGCGCCGGGTCGCCCTGGTTGCCGTTGCGATAGGTGTCCACCTCGACCGCCATCTTAGGCGCGTCGATATTGGCGCCATTGCGCGGGCCATAGGCCAGGAATTCGCCATAGCCGCCGCACGGCCCGGCGCTGCTGACCGTGGTGGTGCCGGGAATGATGGTGGTGGTGAAGCCGTCGCCATTGCCGGTGGCCGAGTTCCGGTCCGACTGATTGGCCATGCGCGCCTTGAAATAGATGCGCAGGGTCTGGGTGGTCAGGTTGAAGCTCTCGCTGACCCAGGCGCAATTGGTAGTGCTGCCCGACATATCGCCGGGATCGCTGCCCTCGCCGGCATTGCCGGTGCCGAAATTCAACACATTGCGGCCATCGGTCAGCGGTGCGCCGCCGTCTGAACCCAGCACATTGGCTTGGCTGCCCACCGTCACCATGCCGTTGGGGTCGGTGTTCAGGTCGAAATCGTCGGGCGTGCCGGTGTCCGAACTGTCCGAAGAGGTCTGGATGTCGTGCCGCGTGGGCCCGCGCCCGGCACGGGTCGCCACCTCCAGGATGGTGGGGGCGCGCACGAGGTCGTCGTAATGGGCCGCCCCGTTGTCGCGGTCCAGGAACCGTGCCTGCACATAGCCAGTGCCGCCCGCCGGGCCGCTGCCGGCGGCGTTCAGGCCGTTGGCGCCGCTGTTGGGCGCCTCGTCGGTGGGGGTGGCCGTACCCAGGGTGACGCCGCCCGCGGTGACGGCGCCCAGCCCGTTCTCGCCATGGCTGATCAGCACGAAGGCGGCGCCGGTGGCGGTGGCGGGGTCGCGGATCACCTGGGTGGCGCCGCAGGCGGCGGCCGAACAGACCACCAGCCCCTTGTTCAACACATAGTTTTCCGGACTGGTGTAATTGTCCAGGCTGCCGGTCACCGCGACGGATGCACAGTAATTGGTGCCGGTGGTCACGTCCGCCTGCCCGGCCGGGTCGCAGTCCACCATATCCAGACCGAAATCACGGGTCAGGCCGGTGCTGGCATCGTCATGCACGCGGTAGCTGACCAGATTGCCATGGCCGTCCACGCCGGTATCCCGCGACACCCCCATGGTGCGCCAGGGCAGCACGCCCCGCACCTGGGTGGTGCAGCTGCCGTCGGCGGCCAGCTGTTCCTGGCCGTCATCTGCCGTCGCCGAGGCAGGACAGGGCAGCCGCCCGCGTTCGCCCACGAAGGCGATCAGGGCGGCCTCGGCGCCTTCCAGCTTGGTGACGCTGGCCTCGACCCGGCGGCCGTCCAGGATGCGCGGCGCCATGCTGGCGCTGAGCCCCAGCACGATGCCCACCACCACCAGCACCAGGGCGATCTCGATCAGGGTGAACCCGCGCTGCCGCATCCCCTACTCCACCTCGCTCATGACCACGAAATCGGTAATCTGCAGCGACGACTGGGCGCCGCCGCTGGACATGGTGAAGCCCACCCGCACCTGGTCGAAGCGGGTGCCGCCGGGGTCCTCGCCGCACCAGTTCAGGGTGCGAGGGGTAACCGCGTCCAGTTCGGCCCAGGTGGGCCGGTCCGCGTCGGACTTCTTCAGGATGTCGGGGTTCACATCGTCGGCGCCGCTTTCCGGCGCGTCGATCCAGGCCCGCACCTGGGCATAGCCATAGGTGGCCGGCGACCCGTTGAAGGTGCCGTCACTGACCGAGCAGGCCGAACAGTCGCTGTTGCAGCGGCGGTTGATCTCGACCCGCATGGTGTGGAAATTGCCGTCTTCCAGCCAATTGCGGGTCGAGGTGCCCGACGGCATGGTGCAGCCGCCGGCCAGAGCGCCGCTGGCGGTGGGGGTGTTCGAACCGTTGGTGGAACTCTGGAACGAAGTGCCGGAACAGGCCGGATTGGTGGTCACCGTATCCGAGCCGGTCCCGGTATTGTCGACGCTGTGGCGCACGTCATCGGTGGCCGCGTCGCCCGCTTCCTTGCGCAGCACCGCCACATGGTTGCCGTCGGGGTCGTTCTGGGCCGGATTGTTGCGGTAGGTGTCCACCTCGATGGCCATCTTGGGCGGCGTGATGTTGGCCCCGTTGCGCGGCCCATAGGCCAGGAACTCGCCATAGCCGCCGCAGGGGCCGGTGGCACTGACCGTCAGGGTGTGCGAGATGATGGCGAAGGTGAAGCCGTCACCCAGGCCGGTGGAGCTGTTGGCGGTCTGCTGCGTCAGCTTGAAGCGAAAAAAGGTCTTCAGGCGGTGGTTGGTGAAGTTGAGCTTCTGGTCCAGCCAATTGCAGATACGCGAATTGCCGGCCACGTTGTTCAGGGTGTCGCCG
>CAYOKN010000379.1:0-2674 GCA_964404545.1 uncultured Rhodospirillaceae bacterium
CGCTGATAGATGCGGCCGTCCTCGGTGCGGCTGAAGGGCACGCCATAGTGCTCCAGCTCGTACACGGCGGGCACCGCCTCGCGGCACATATATTCGATGGCATCCTGGTCGCCCAGCCAGTCCGACCCCTTCACGGTGTCGTACATGTGCCACTTCCAATTGTCCTCGGCCATGTTGCCGAGCGAAGCGCCGATGCCGCCCTGGGCGGCCACGGTGTGCGAACGGGTCGGGAAGACCTTGGTGATGCAGGCGGTCTTCAGGCCCTTTTCCACCATGCCGAAGGTGGCGCGGAGGCCGGCGCCGCCAGCGCCCACCACCACCACGTCATAGGTGTGGTCGATGATCTTGTAAGCAGCCATGGTTGGGTCAGCCTCCGAAGGCGATCTTGAGAACCGAGATGGCGGTGAACACGCCCAGGCCGACGGCCGCGAACTTGATGGCGATCAGGCCGAAGAACTTCTTGGCCTCGCAGCTGACATAGTCCTCGACCACCACCTGCAGGCCCAGCTGGGCATGGTGGAAGACGGCGAAGATGGTCAGCAGCATCAGGGCGGTGTTGCCGGGGGTGCCAATCCAGGCCTTGAAGGTCGCATAGTCCTCGCCCGCCAGGGCGATGACCGAGATGACGAACCAGATGGCGAGCGGGACCAGGGCGATGGCGGTCAGTCGCTGGCTCCACCAGTGACCCACACCTTCCTTGGCCGAACCCAGGCCGCGGGCGCGGCCGATCGGAGCACGCAGGCTCATAGCTTCTCTCCTAATCCTCAGAGCGCCAAGCCGATGATCCAGGTCAGCACGGTCAGGACGCCGGCGGCGACCAGGACGGTGTAACCCGAAGCATAGGCCTGCTGGATCTGAAAGCCCCAGCCGGCATCCCACAGCAAATGGCGGATACCGTTGCACAGGTGGTAGTACAGGGCGGCGGACCAGCCGAACAGCAGCAGATAGCCGATCGGCGAGCCGATCAGATCCGCAGCCTCGTTGAAGGCCTCGGCGCCATAGGCGGCGCTGCCCAGCCAATAGGCCAGCAGCAGGGTGCCGATGGCGAGCCCCACACCGGTGATACGGTGGGTGATGGACATCCACCCGGTCAGGCCCAGATCATAGACCTGCAGGTGGGGAGAAAGTGGCCTGTTACGCGAAGTCATTGGCGAACGCCTCGATTTGGAATCGTCCGATCGGACCGGATTTTGGCGACAATGGCGCTTGGTTTAGCCCCTTGGCTGATCCGAGTCAACCGCATGAGACTACACTTTCTGGCAGGGCTGCCCGCCTTTCCTATGAATTTTGTCTGAAAAGGCCCGGACTTTCGAGCAGTTTGACCCACCCCCGCGGGTAGGCCGCCAGGGTCCGGCCGGGCTTGACCGGACCCTGATTTAGCTTACCGGGCCGCCTTGGTCAGCAGGTCGGACACCGCATCCAGGGCGCGCGAGCCGGCCAAAACCACGGCGTCGGCCGGGGGAAAACCGTCCGCCTCGATCTTCTTGGCCGCCATCTCCAGACCATGGTCCAGCGCCTGCTGGAAATGGGTGGTGGCATCATCGACGTCGAACAAACGCTCGAAAGTGCGGGATTCCGGGCCGGTGCGCTCCTGCACCGCCCGGTCGGCCAGCACATCGGCCAATTCGGTCACCAGCTTGGACGCGACGAAAGCAATGGCCTTGGCCCGGTCATGGCCCTTGGCCACCAGGACGTCCACGGCACGGTCCAAAGTTTCGGCCATGGGCTTGTGCAGCCCATGCACGGCGTCAAGCGCCTCGCGGGTGGCGGGATCGGTTGTGGGCATGAAAAAGTCCCCTCGAAGAAAGCGTTGTTCCTTCCAAGGGGGAAGCTAGCACAAGACCTCACGGATTGTGAGGTCTTTACACTTGCGGGCGCTCGCCTCCGCTGCGCTGCGGGGCGCTCAATGCGCCAGTTGCTGCGCTCCGTGCCGAAAGGCGGGCGAGGACGCCCGCGCTCCGGGACACGGCCTGCGTACCCCTATTTCCGCTTCATCAGCACCGTATAGTCGAAATCCAGCACCACGGACGGGTCATAGCCCTCCTCGGTCTTGCCGGGGAAGTTGGCGCCGTTCTGGTTCTTGCAGGCGATGGTGCGCAGGCGCAGGGCGCCCACATCGGTGCGACCGGGGATTTCCAGCTTCTCCACCACTTCGGACCAGGCATAGATGGTGTCGCCGGCAAAGGTGGGGGCCACATGGCGCCCGCCATTGATGGCGACGATCTTGAAGGCATTGGCCAGGCCATTGAAGGACAGGCAGCGGGCCAGGCTGATCACATGCCCGCCATACATCAGCCGCCGGCCGAAGCGGCTGTTCGCCTCGGTATGCTGGTTGAAATGCACCTTGGCGGTGTTCTGGTACAGGCGGGTGGCCATCATGTGCTCGGCTTCCTCGATGGTCATGCCGTCCACATGGTCGATCCGCTCGCCCGCCTGGTAGTCGTCCCACAGATGGGGCGAGCCGGCCAGCACCGGGTCATAGCCATCCAGCGTCAGGCCTTCCGGCAGGATCAACTGGTCGGCGGCCACCGCCTTGGCGGTCTTGGGCACCACCTCGTCCGGCGCCGGGGCGTCCATATCGCGCTTCTTGACCATGACCCAGCGCACATAGTCCAGCACCATCTCGCCGCGCTGGTTGGTGCCGGTGGAGCGCACATAGACCACGCCGGTCTGG
>CAYOKN010000380.1:0-2674 GCA_964404545.1 uncultured Rhodospirillaceae bacterium
CCGACCGCACCGTGTTGACCTCCTCCTGCGGCCGGTACTTGGCCGGATCGGACATGGAGTGGCCGCGATAGCGGTAGGTCTTCATCTCCAGGATCATGGGGCCGTTGCCGGCGCGCACATGCTCCACGGCCTCCTGGCCGGCCTCGCGCACCGCCAGGACGTCCATGCCGTCCACCGGGTTGCCGGGGATGCCATAGGCCTGGCCGCGCAGATACAGCTCCTGGCCGCCGGCATGACGCTCGACGGCGGTGCCCATGGCGTATTTGTTGTTCTCGATGATGTAGATGACCGGCAGCTTCCACAGGGCGGCCATATTGAAGGCCTCGTAAACCTGACCCTGGTTAACAGCGCCGTCGCCCAGATAGCAGAGGCACAGCCCGCCGTCGCCCTTGTACTGGGCGCCGAAGGCCAGACCGGTGCCCAACGGCACCTGCGCGCCCACGATGCCGTGGCCGCCATAGAAGCCGGCTTCCTTGCTGAACATGTGCATGGAGCCGCCCTTGCCCTTGGAATAGCCCCCGATGCGGCCGGTCAGCTCGGCCATCACGCCCTTGGCATCCATGCCGCAGGCCAGCATGTGGCCATGGTCGCGATAGCTGGTGATGACCGTGTCCTTGCCGGTCTCGATGCAGGCCTGCATGCCCACCACCACGGCCTCCTGGCCGATATAGAGGTGGCAGAAGCCGTTGATCAGGCCCATGCCATAGAGCTGGCCCGCCTTCTCCTCGAAGCGGCGGATCAGGAGCATGTCGCGGTAATACCCGATCAGCTCCTCGCTCGAGGGCTGAGCCGCGCCCGCGGCTTTGGATTTGCGTTTCGCTAGAGCCATCATTCCTCCCTTTGGCCTTGGGCCGCCCGGTTATTCCTGGGCCGTGGACCAGTCATAACCGGAAATGCGCGCAGTAGCAAGCACGCCAACCATAGCCTAAGTGATTGTGTTGCAACGCAAAATCGTAACGTAACCGGATTATGGTTAATCAGGTTAACTTCCTGATGCGCCGTTAGGGGGATGATGCGGACCGCATCTCCCCCTGTCCAGACCGCCGAACCGCCTAGACCGACCCTGTCCATCCAGATGGGCACGCCCTGGCCGAACGCCCAGGGTAAGGGCACGAAAAAGCCCGCCAAAAGGCGGGCTGCAAAGGGAAATATGGGTGGGGACTATTGGGCCGGCTGGAAGACCACGATCTCGTCCTCGCGGCCCATGTTCAACATCAGACGAGCCCGCTCTTCCAGCAGATCGGGATCCAGATTGTCAGGCCGCAGCAACGAGGCGCGACGCTCCAGCGCCTGACGCTCGGCCTGGGTTTCCGCCAGGACGCTCTCGGCCACCTTGATCTCATGATTGAGCCGCCACCAGGCCACCAGACCCCGATCGCCCTGTACCGTGTGGTAGGCGAAATAGGTCAGCGCCGTGACCCCCAACAGGGGCCCCACGATATGGCGGGCGCGACGGCGAAGTTCATGCAGCAGCATCATGCAGGGGATGGAATCACATCCCGATTCCTTCGGTCAATGGGTTGGAATCCTTATGATTCACTTTTTCTTCATCCAGAGTCCCAGCTGTTGCCGAAATGACTCAGAAGACTCGGTTTGTTCTCGTTGTATTCGCCACCACTGTTACTTTGGTGATACCAGCGCGGGACCGCTGTACCGGCCGCCTCTCCCTCCGTAAGATGGGGGCATGACCAGATATTCCCTCGTCCTGACCGGCTTTCTGCTTGCCGCCCCCTGCCCCGCCCTGGCGGACGCGGCCTCGGTGGAGATCGAGGTGCAGGGCGCCCAGGCCATGGCCCACAAGACCGTCCAGACGGATGGCAGCATGACCGGCGGCCACCTGGCCGGCCTGCCGCCCCGCCTCTACCGCGACAGCGGCCAGATGGAGCCCCAGGCCCTGGAACGCCTGCTGGCTCTTCTGGCCGACCTCCCGCCCTGCGAAGCCAGCCCGCGCACCGCACCGCCGCTGCGCCGGCTGGTGGTGGTGGACCAATCGGGCAGCCGCTGCCCCTTCACCACCGCCGGCGACCCCCCCTTCGCCCATCCGGGCCTGGAGAACGCCTTCCACCTGATTGCCCAACAGCGGGTGGGGGGCTGGTAGAGCTTTCACGTGTTGCCCGTGCGTGCTTCGAGACGCGGGCTAAAGCCCGCTCCTCGGCATGAGGAGCGAAAAGATGAGGGAAAAGAAAAAGCCGCCAGGGTATCCCCCGGCGGCTTCTTTGTCGGACGCTCCCGCTGGCCTTAGCGGCGCAGGATGCCCTTGCCGGCATAGCGGGCGGCGGCGCCCAGCTGTTCTTCGATGCGGATCAGCTGGTTGTACTTGGCGATACGGTCCGAACGGCTCATGGAGCCGGTCTTGATCTGGCCGCAGTTGGTGGCCACGGCCAGGTCGGCGATGGTGCTGTCCTCGGTCTCGCCCGAGCGGTGCGACATGACGGCGGTGTAGCCGGCACGGTGGGCCATCTCGACGGCCTCCAGGGTCTCGGTCAGCGAACCGATCTGGTTCACCTTCACCAGGATCGAGTTGCCCAGGCCCTTCTCGATGCCCATGGCCAGGCGCTCGGGGTTGGTCACGAACAGGTCGTCACCCACCAGCTGGATCTTGGCGGACAGGGCTTCGGTCAGGGCGGCCCAGCCGTCCAGGTCGTCCTCGGCCATGCCGTCTTCGATGGAAATG
>CAYOKN010000381.1:0-2665 GCA_964404545.1 uncultured Rhodospirillaceae bacterium
GGCTGGGGCTGGATCAGGTCTGGAGGCTGGTCAGCCCGCAAAATCCCCTGAAGCCCGCCCAGGGCATGGCCGCCCAGGGCCGGCGGCTGGCCGGAGCGCGGGCGGTGGCCGCCGCCGATCCGCGCATCCGCGCATCCGGGATCGAGGCCGCCCTGGGCACCCGCTATACCGCCGACAGCCTGCGCGCCCTGGCCGCCCGCTACCCGGCCACCCGCTTCGTCTGGCTGATGGGAGCCGACAATCTGGCCCAGTTTCCCCGCTGGCGCCGGTGGCCCGCCATCTTTCGGGCCGTTCCCATTGCAGTTTTCGACCGTGCGCCCTATGCTTTTAAGGCGTTGGCTGGCAAGGCCGCCCGGAGATACGCCCGGGCCCGGCTGCCCGAACGGGCAGCCCCATCCCTGGCCACGCGGACGCCCCCGGCCTGGACCTTCCTGCATGAACGAAGGCACCCGGCCTCGGCCACGGCCATCCGGGCGTCCCTAAGCCGGGCAGAGCGCGACCCGGCCGAGCAAATCGCGCCGAACAAAGGAGCAAACCGATAAAACGTTCCGCTTCTCCGCACGACCCGGAGCACTTGGTCGATCTCGTCGTCAAGACGCTGGACGAGCGCAAGGGCGAGGACATCACCGTCATCGACCTGCGCGGCAAGTCCTCGATCGCCGACCATATGGTTGTCGTCACCGGCAATTCGTCGCGCCAGGTGGCCGCCATGGCGGAAATCCTGATCGAGACCCTGAAGCACGAAGGCCTGTCGGTGGCGGCCGAGGGCATGGCCCAGGGTGACTGGGTGCTGCTGGATGCCGGCGACATCGTGGTGCATCTGTTCCGGCCCGAGGTCCGCGCCTTCTACAGCCTGGAAAAGATGTGGGGCGCGCCCACCCCGCCGGTGCGCGAGACCGGCCAGGCCTATCTGTCGGCCTGACCTGACGAGAGACCAACGGCCATGCGCCTGATGCTGGCCGCCGTGGGGCGGGCCAAGGCAGGTCCCGAACGCGACCTGTTCGACCATTACGCCCGCCGCCTCTCCCCTCCGCTGACCTTGAAAGAGGTGGAGGAAAAGCGCCCCCTGCCCGCCAATGACCGCCGCGCCCGCGAGGCCGAACTGCTGCTGGCCCAGGTGCCTGCCGGCGCCACCGTGGTCATGCTGGACGAACGGGGCCGCGAATTCGGCTCCGAAGACTTCGCCCGCCTTTTGGAAAAATGGCAGGACAATGCGGTACAGGACGTGGCCTTCCTGATCGGCGGGGCCGACGGCCATGGCGATGCGGTGCGCACGCGCGCCGACTTGGCCCTGTGCCTGGGCCGCATGACCTGGCCGCATATGCTGGTTCGCGGGCTGGTGGCGGAACAGCTGTACCGTGCCCAAAGCATCCTGGCCGGCCATCCCTATCACAGGGCATAGCAGCCCGTTTCATTTGCCGTCATTTCGTGAAGTTTTCTCGCCCGCGCTTGTGAAGCAGCCCGATCCGAGGGATAATCCAGCGCCGGGAGGGGAAAAGAGACGGATGGACGAAAAGCAGCTTCTGGAAGGAATTCCGCCCGAGGAAATGGAGGGCTTTCTCGCCTGGCGCGAGAAGGTGGCGGATACCAATATCTCCAACCAGACCCTGCTGGCCACCGACTATCTGAACCATTTCAACGAGATCATCATGCTCCTGGAAATGGTTCCCGACATGCCGGACATGCTGGAGGAATGCAAATGCTGGGAGCCGAAAAGCTACCAGGAGCATTTCCGCGACAGCAGCTTTTCCGACAAGGATCTGGCCATCGAGGCCTATGACCACGTCCCCACCAAGTTCCGCCGCCCGTTTGAAGAGATCGTGGCGCAGATGAACCGCACGGTGCAGGCCACCATCGGCAAGGTGGACGAATGCCTGAACGACGAGGCCCGCGCCGAGCAGGCGTCGCTGTTCGCCGTGGAGGGATCGCGCGCGGTGCAAAAGCTGATGGACTTCGCTTCGGCGGTGATCCATGGCAGCGACAAGGCCATGGCCCAGGCGGAAATCGACGGCCTGCTGGCGGACCAATGACCCTTCCTGTTTATGTGGTGGATGCCTTCACCGACCGGCCCTTTGCCGGCAATCCGGCCGCTGTGGTGCCGCTGGAGGGCGGCTGGCTGCCCGACGAGCAGTTGCAGGCCATCGCCGCCGAGATGAACCTGTCCGAGACCGCCTTCCTGCTGCCCGAGGATGGGGCCGAGGACGGCTGGCAGCTGCGCTGGTTCTCACCCACCGTCGAGGTGGAGCTGTGCGGCCATGCCACCCTGGCTGCCGCCTTCGTGATCTTCAACCATCTGCGCCCCGGCGCCACCCGGGCCCGCTTCGCCACCTGTTCGGGGAGCCTGGGGGTGACCGCCGAGGCTGGCCGGCTGGTGCTGGACTTTCCCGTCCACAAGCCCCGGCCGCAGATGTTCCGCGACGACTTGACCCAAGCCATCGGGCGCGAGCCGCGCCAGCTGCTGCTGGCCAATGACAATTTCATCGCCGTATTCGATACCGAAGCCGAGATCCGCGCCCTGGTGCCGCATCTGGGCCTGCTGGCGCAGATGCAGCCGCGCCGCGGTCTGCTGCTGACCGCGCCGGGTGACGCCCACGACTTCGTCTCGCGCTGCTTCTTCCCCGCCTGGGGCATCGCCGAGGACCCGGTCACCGGCTCGGCCCATTGC
>CAYOKN010000382.1:0-779 GCA_964404545.1 uncultured Rhodospirillaceae bacterium
GCGACGACGTGGCCACCCTGCTGGGCAGCCCGGCCAGCACCGGCGCCTGGGACGATGAAACCTGGTACTATGTGCAATCCAAGGTCGAGACCACCGCTTTCTACAAACCCGAAGAGGTGGAGCGCACCGTGATCGCCGTGCAGTTCGACCGCACCGGCGTGGTGGACAACGTCAAGAAGCTGGGTCTGGGCGACGGCAAGGACATTGAACTGGTCAGCCGCACCACCCCCACCGCCGGCAATGAAATGGGCCTGCTGGAGCAGCTGCTGGGCAATCTGGGCCGCTTCAACAATGGCGGCGGCAGCGGCCATTCGGTGGGCGGCCGTCCGCCGGGGCTCTAAGCCCCCTGCCCGACCAAAACAAAACCCCCGGAGAGCGATCTCCGGGGGTTTAGTCTTTTCCGGGCCGGTCCGTCAGGCCAGCACAGCCAGCATCAGGATCGCCACGATGTTGATGATCTTGATCATGGGATTGACCGCGGGGCCGGCGGTGTCCTTGTAGGGGTCGCCCACGGTGTCGCCGGTCACCGCCGCCTTGTGAGCCTCGGAGCCCTTGCCCCCATAGTTGCCATCCTCGATATACTTCTTGGCATTGTCCCAGGCGCCGCCACCCGAGGTCATGGAGATGGCCACGAACAGGCCAGTGACGATGGTGCCCAGCAGCATGGCGCCCACGGCGGTGAAAGCCGCCGCCTGACCCGCCACCAGCCAGACCACGGCGCACAGCACCAGCGGCGACAGCACCGGCGGCAGCGACGGCGCGATCATCTCCTTGATGGC
>CAYOKN010000382.1:798-2660 GCA_964404545.1 uncultured Rhodospirillaceae bacterium
GGCCTTGGTCAGCATGTCCACGGCCCGGCTGTAGTCGGGCTTGGTGGTGCCCTGCATGATGCCGGGCATTTCCTTGAACTGGCGGCGCACCTCCACCACAACGGCACCGGCGGCGCGGCCTACCGCCATCATGCCCATGGATCCGAACAGATAGGGCAACAAGCCGCCCAGGAACAGGCCGATCACCACGAAAGGATTGGCCAGGTCAAAGCGGAGTTCACCCAGCTCTGGGAAATAGTGCCGCAGATCCTCGGTATAGGCCGCGAACAGCACCAGGGCCGCTAGCGCCGCCGAGCCGATGGCATAGCCCTTGGTCACCGCCTTGGTGGTGTTGCCCACGGCGTCCAGAGCGTCGGTGATCTTGCGCACATCCGGCGGCAAGTCCGCCATCTCGGCGATGCCGCCCGCATTGTCGGTGACCGGGCCATAGGCATCCAACGCCACGATCATGCCAGCCAGGGCCAACATGGTGGTGGCGGCCACCGCCACACCGAACAGATCGGCGGCCATATAGGTGATGATGATGGCAGCGGCGATCACCAGCGCCGGCAAGGCGCAGGCCTCCATGGACACAGCCAGGCCCTGAATCACATTGGTGCCGTGACCGGTGGTGGAGGCAAAGGCCACGCTCTTGACCGGACGATAGTCGGTGCCGGTGTAGTATTCGGTGATCCAGACCATCAGGCCGGTCACGGCCAGCCCGGTGACCGAGCAGAGATAGAGGGACAGGCCGGTGACTTCGCGGCCGCCGGTCATGGCGATGGGCTCCTGGAAGCCGAACATGACCGCGACGATGCCGGCGATGCCCAGCAGCGACAGGATGCCGGTGACGATCAGGCCGCGATACAGCGCCTTCATGATCTTGTTGCTGGCATCCAGCTTGACAAAGAAGGTGCCGGCCACCGAGGTGGCGATGCAGACTGCGCCAACCACCAGCGGGAACAGCATCATGGTCAGGCTGAGCTCGCCCTCGAAGAAGATGCTGCCCAGCAGCATGGTGGCCACCACGGTGACCACATAGGTCTCGAACAGGTCGGCGGCCATGCCGGCGCAGTCGCCCACATTGTCGCCCACATTGTCGGCGATCACGGCGGGGTTGCGCGGGTCATCCTCGGGGATGCCTGCCTCGACCTTGCCCACCAGGTCGGCGCCCACATCGGCGCCCTTGGTGAAGATGCCGCCGCCCAGACGGGCGAAGATGGAAATCAGCGAGGCGCCGAAGCTCAAGGCCACCAGGGCTTCGATGATCGGCCGGGTCTCGAAGCCCAGGCCGCGCAGGATGAAATAATAGCCGGCCACGCCCAGCAGGCCCAGCCCCACCACCAGCATGCCGGTGATGGCGCCCGACTTGAAGGCGACGTCCAGGGCCGGCGCCAGGCCGCCCGATCGGGCCGCCTCGGCGGTCCGCACATTGGCGCGGACCGAGACATTCATGCCGATATAGCCGGTGGCGCCGGACAGCACCGCCCCCAGGAAGTATCCCAGGGCCACATGCCAGCCAAGGGTCAGCCCCAGCAAGATGCCGATGACCACCCCGACCATGGCGATGGTGGTGTATTGACGGTTGAGATAGGCCTGAGCCCCTTCCTGGACGGCGGCGGCAATCTGCTGCATCCGCTCGGTTCCGGTGGCCGTGGCGAGCACGGACCGGGCCGCGAAGGCACCATAAAGCAAGGCCAACAAGCCACAGGCGATTACGAACGCATACGCGTAGGCCATAGCTTCCTCCCCTGATGCAGCACTGTCGTGCGCGGCCGGGTTCTTTGACGGCGCTTACGTTGACGGTGCCAGAAGGATGGAGGAGGCGCAACTAAACTGTTGATTAAACTTACGTTGTAATCCGGTTTGGCAGTGTAATGATC
>CAYOKN010000383.1:0-2655 GCA_964404545.1 uncultured Rhodospirillaceae bacterium
AGAAGTTGGTGCCGGTGCCCGAGCCGTACTTGAACAGACGCGCCTCGCGGACCCACAGGTCCATGATGCCGCCCTCGTTCACCAGGTCGTCCTCGATGGACTGGATGAAGCAGGCGTGCGGCTGCGGATGCTCGTAGGCGGACTTGGACTTGGTCAGTTTGCCGGTCTTGTAGTCCACATAGAAGTGGCCCTGGCCGGGGCCGTCGATGCCATAAGCCCAGTGCAGGCCGGTGTTGAACCACTGCGGAGAGTTGGGCGCGCCCATCTGGCGCGCCAGCATGAAGCGCATTTCGTCATAGAAGGCCTGGGCGTCGTCCTCGGCGGTGAAATAGCCGCCCTTCCAGCCCCAATAGGCCCAGGTGCCGGCCAGACGGTCGAACACCTGCTTGGCGGACTGCTCGCCCACGAACTTGGCGCCATCGGCGGGCTCGCGGCGCCACAGCACCTCGGGCACGTCCTTCTCGGCCACCGGCACGGTGTCCGAGGGCACGCCCGCCTTGCGGAAATATTTCTGCGCCAGCACGTCCGAGGCCACCTGGGACCAGTCGGCCGGCACCTCGATGTCGCTCTGCGAGAAGACCACCGAACCGTCCGGATTGCGGATCTCGCTCGAGGTGGTCCGGAACTCGATGCCGTCATAGGGCGACTTGCCAGCCGTCGTGAAATGGCGCTTGATCCGCATTGCTTCCTCTCCCTGGGGTGCCGGGCTTGCCCGACGTGCAGAATCCCGCTGAATCACTTGGCTTCAGCGAACACTACATCTTGTGCTCGGGCTCGACAGGGACACAGGCTATGCGAATGGGGGTTAGGGCGCAACCAGATTTTGCGATGAAATGTGGTGGGCCGACACCACATAGTGTGATGGGGATCACAGCCGAGTTCGCGGATTCGTGCCGCTTCCCCCCTTTCATAGGTCCTATGGCTCTGGACGGCGCGGGCTTCCTTTGCCATATTCGGGCGCCGGACGGAGGACCGCCTCCGCCCAACACAGATAATCCGCGTATCCGGGAGAGAACCCAGATGACCATCGGCACGCGCCTCTATACCTGGCTCAAGGGCGAGTCAGTTGGCAGCGACGACTTCGGCAACCGTTATTTCCAGGAAAAGTCGGTGGTCAAGGGCCGCCGCCGCCGCCGCTGGGTGCTCTATAACGGCGAAGCCGATGCCACCAAGGTGCCGGCCGAGTGGCATGCCTGGCTGCATTATACCGTGGACGAACCTCTGAAGCCGGTGGCCCGCCCCTGGATCAAGCCGCACACCACCAATCCCACCGGTACCAGCCAGGCCTATCTGCCGCCGGGCCACGATCTGCGCGGCGGCCAGCGGGAAAAGTCGGCTGCCGACTACGAAGCTTGGCAGCCCTGACCCCAGGGGGGCTTGCTTGACCACCAAGGCCCAGGAAATCACCATCGGCGCCGCCGTCGTCCTTGTGGGCGCGGCGGTGATCGGCGGGGTCTATGCCGGCAAGGGCGCGACCAAGGAACCCGGCTATGACCTGGTGGCGCGGTTTAACCGCGCCGACGGCGTCCGCGTGGGCTCCGAGGTGCGCATGTCCGGCCTGCAGGTGGGCCGCGTGGTCGCCCAGAGCCTGGACCAGCAATACCGGGCCGTGCTGACCTTGCGCATTCATCCCGAAATCAAGGTCTCGTCCGATACCGCGGCGGTGATCCACACCTCGGGCCTGTTGGGCGAGAAATTCGTGTCGCTGCAGCCCGGCGCCGAGGATGACCAGGTCAAGCCCGGCACCGAACTGCTCTACACGCAGGATTCCATGATGGTGGAAGACCTGCTCGAGATGATCATCGACCAGGCCAAGGCCAAGCGGGCCAAGGCGGCGCAGGCGGCGCCCAATACGGAGACGGCTCCGGCGGATGGCGAAGGGAATGGAGGCTAAGATGCGCAACAACGTCATGGAAACCGTGATCGGTGGCGTGGTGCTGCTGGTGGCCGGCTTCTTCCTGGTGTTCGCCTATCGCCAGGCCGACCTGCGGGCGGTCAAGGGCTATGAGCTGTCCGCCGCCTTCGTCAGCATCGGCGGCCTGCAGCAGGGCTCGGACGTGCGCATCAACGGCATCAAGGTTGGCACCGTCATGGGCCAGAGCCTGGACCCCCAGACCTTCAATGCCGTGGTCACCCTGTCCATCCGTCCCGATGTGCGGCTGCCCGCCGACACCCAGGCCACCATCGCCAGCGAGGGCCTGCTGGGCGGCAATTATCTGCGCCTGATGCCGGGCCAATCCACCGACTATATCCCCGCCGGCGGCGCCATCCAGAACACCAAGGACTTCAAGTCGCTGGAAGAGATGGTGGGTGAAATCATCTTCCTGGCCACCGATGCCGGCGGCCCGTCCCCGGCCGCCCCCGGCGGCGCCCTGGGGGGCCAGTGATCCGCCGCCTCACCCTGGCGGTCCCGGCGTTGCTGTTGGCCGCGCCGGCCCTGGCTGCCGACATCACCCTGGACATCGCCGTGCTGCAGGGCCTGGACAAGGTCACCGGCCGGGTCATGACCGTCGAGGCGCCGGTGGGCGCCACCGTGCATTTCGGCACCCTGGACATCATCGTCCGCACCTGCCGCGAACGCCCCCCGGAAGAACAGCCTGAAAGCGCCGCCTTCCTGGACATCTGGGAGGTCAAGCCGGGCCAGCCCGCCGCCGG
>CAYOKN010000384.1:0-2654 GCA_964404545.1 uncultured Rhodospirillaceae bacterium
CGGCGGCGGCGGCGGGCGGGTGGCGTCGCCGGCCAGCACGCGGCAGCGGTCGGCTTCCTTCAAGGTGGCAATATTGCCCCGCAGGGCGGCCAGCGAGGCCGGCGCCTGTTCCAGGAACACCGCCTGGGCGGCGCCCCGGCTCAAGGCCTCGAGCCCCAGGGCGCCCGAGCCTGCGAAGGCGTCCAGCACCACCGCCTCGCGCACCGCGTCCCGGCTCTGCAGGATGTTGAACAAGGATTCCCGCGCCCGGTCCGAGGTGGGCCGCACATCCAGCCCCGGCGGTGCGGCCAGCAGGCGGCCCCTATGCCTTCCCGCGACGATCCGCATGGGGCTTGTCCTTCCGGTCGGTCTTCTCGCGGGTGGCCTGGTCCCGGGGGGACTTTTCCCGGGTGGCTTTCTCGCGGCCGGGGGTCTCTCCCAGGCCCAGCTGCTCGCGCAGCACCTTGCCGGGCACCTCGTCCGCCTGGCCCGGGGCCAGCTGACCCAGCTGGAACGGGCCATAGGACAGGCGGATAAGCCGGGTCACGGGATAGCCCAGATGGTCCATCACCTTGCGGATCTCGCGGTTCTTGCCTTCGCGCAGCGACACGGTCAGCCAGGCATTGGCGCCCTGCTGGCGGTCCAGCAGGGCCTGGATCGGGCCGTAATTGACGCCCTCGACCGACACGCCCTTGGCCAGTTCGGCCAGACGCTCGGCATCCACCTGGCCATGCACGCGCACCCGATAGCGGCGCAGCCAGCCGGTGGAGGGAAGCTCCAACCGGCGGGCCAGTTCGCCGTCATTGGTCAGCAGCAGCAGGCCCTCGGAATTCAGGTCCAGGCGACCCACCGACACCACCCGGGGCATGTCCTCGGGCAGGCGCTGGAACACCGTGGGGCGGCCCTGCGGGTCCTTGTGGGTGGTCACCAGACCGGAAGGCTTGTGATAGCGCCACAGCCGGGTCTTGTCCGCCTGGGGGATCGGCTTGCCGTCCACGGTCACCAGATCGGTGGGCGAGACCAGGAAGGCCGGAGTCTCCAGCTTGCGGTTGTTCACCGCCACGCGGCCCAGTTCGATCAGCTTTTCCGCCTCGCGGCGCGAACAGATGCCGGCGCGGGCCAGGACTTTGGCGATGCGGTCGCCTTTTTCGGGGGTATCAGCCACGGCAAGCCTCGATGAAGGCATCATAGAGCCGGCGGTCCGCCGGCGAGATGAAGAATTCGGGATGCCATTGCACGCCGATGCAGAAGCGCCGCGCCGGGTCCTCGATGCCTTCGATCACCCCGTCGGCGCTGCGGGCGTTGACCACCACGGTGGCCGGCACGTCCTTGACCGCCTGGTGATGGGCCGAATTCACCTCGGCCCGGTCCATGCCGGTGATCCCGGCCAGCCGGGTGCCGGCGACGATCTCGACCCAATGGCCGGGCTCGTTGCGGGGATTGGGCTGTTCGTGCGCCAGGCAGTCGGGCACCTCATCGGGGATGTGCTGGATCAGGGTGCCGCCCAGGGCCACCGCCAGCAGCTGCTGGCCGCCGCAGATGCCCAGGATGGGCAGGTCGCGAGCCAGCGCGCCCTTGACCATGGCCAGCTCGAACTGGGTGCGCCGGCCCTTCAGCTTCACCGTCTCGTGCATGGTGGTGGCGCCGAACAGGGCCGGGTCCACGTCGAAGGCGCCGCCGGTGATGATCAGGCCCTGGATGCGGTCCAGATAGGCGGGGGCCAGCTCGGGCTCGTGGGGCAGGGGCCAGGGCAGTCCGCCGGCCTCGGCCACCGAGCCGCAGTAATTCTGCCGCAGCGCGTACCAGGGAAACTTGGAATAGCCGCCGGGGTCTTCCGAATCCAGCGTGATGCCGATAACAGGATGGTTCATACCGGCACAATAGGGCCGCACCCCATGGCCTGCAATGGCGAAGCGTGCTAGCAAGGGGCATGGACGACTTCATGGAACAGGCCATCGATGAGGCCCGGTCCGCCGCCGCCCGGGGCGAGGTGCCGGTGGGGGCGGTGCTGGTCCGGGACGGGCAGGTGATCGCGCGGGCGGGCAACCAGGTGGAAGCCGACCGCGACCCCACCGCCCATGCCGAAATCCTGGTGCTGCGCCGGGCGGGCGCCACCCGGCTGGAGGGCTGCGATCTCTATGTGACGCTGGAGCCTTGCCCCATGTGCGCCCAGGCCATCGCCTTTGCGCGGCTGCGGCGGGTCTATTTCGGGGCTTATGATCCCAAGGGCGGCGGGGTGGACCACGGCGCCCGGATCTTCGAGCAGACCTCGTGCCATCACCGGCCCGAGGTGTACGGCGGAATCGACGAGGGCAGCTGTGCGGCCCTCCTGGTCTCCTTCTTCAAGGAGCGGCGCTAGGGCGAGGCCCAAAGCGTCAGCTAGGCTTCGTGCTTGTCGCTGCACCGGCCCCAGTCGTCGGACTGGGTGGGAGCGCCGACGATTTCCTGCTGCACGACGCCGTCGGATGGAGCAGCCTGGGCACCCGGCACCAGCGCGGCCAGACCAAGACCGAAGGCGGCGGCGATAGCGATGGAGCGGATCATGGACAACATGGGAAAACTCCTGTTTGGCGTCCGTTCGTCTTAACCAAGACTTTACCCCCGGCGGCGGTGGAAGCGTTAAGGTGCGAATGGCAAAAGCCCTCCCCTGAAAGCCGGGGGAGCCTATGCCGGCG
>CAYOKN010000385.1:0-2654 GCA_964404545.1 uncultured Rhodospirillaceae bacterium
CGACGAAGGCCTGCGCTTCCGCCGGGGCCGGCTGGTACACCGGCTGCTGCAGACCTTGCCTGACCTGCCGCCCGCCCGCCGCATGGAGGCCGCCGCCCGCTTCCTGGGCCGCCCGGCCTGGGGCCTGCCCGCGACCCAGCAGGCCGAGATCGCCATGGAGGTGCAGGCGATCCTGGCCCATCCCGACTTCGCGCCGCTGTTCGGCCCCGGCAGCCGCGCCGAGGTGCCGGTGGTTGGCCTGGTGGACGAGCGGGTGATCAGCGGCCAGGTGGACCGGCTGCTGGTGACCGATACGGATGTGCTGGTGGTGGATTTCAAGACCAACCGCCCGCCGCCCCGGCGGGTCGAGGATGTGGCGCCGGTCTATCTGCGCCAGATGGCCGCCTACCGCGCCGCCCTGGCCTGTGTCTATCCCGGCCGGGTGGTGAAATGCGCCCTGCTCTGGACCGACGGGCCCCTGCTCATGCCCCTGGACGGCCGCCTGCTGGACGACGTGCTGGCGGGGGGCTAAGGGGGACCGAGAGGGCGACTAGGGTGAAGATTATAAACCACAGAGGCACAGAGGCGCCGAGGGAGCGAGGTGGCTATTCCATCTCGGCTCCTCTGTGCCTCTGTGCCTCTGTGGTTATTTGTTCCCCATATCCTTAGCAGGCCACGTCGTTCAGCCCTTCACCGTCATGCGGGCGATGGTGCGGGTGGTGGAGAAGCCGTCTTCCAGGCGGGCCAGCATGACCTTGCCGCCGTTGGCCTGCACCACCTCGGCGCCCACCACGGTTTCGACCGTGTAGTCGGCGCCCTTGACCAGCAGGTCGGGCTTCAGGGCGGTGATCAGCTCCAGCGGGGTGTCCTCGCCGAAGATCACCACCAGGTCCACCGAGGCCAGCGAGGCCAGAACGGTGGCGCGGGCGGCTTCGGACTGCACCGGGCGGGTGGGGCCTTTCAGCCGCTGCACCGAAGCGTCCGAGTTCAGGCCCACGATCAACCGGTCGCAGGCGGCGCGGGCCTGGCCCAGCAGCGACACATGGCCGGGATGCAACAGATCGAAGCAGCCATTGGTGAAGCCCACCGACAGGCCTTTGGCGCGCCAGCGGGCTACCCGCTCCAGCGCGGCGTCGAGGGTCAGCACCTTGGCCTCGCCGCTGGTCAGGTCCGAACGGTGCAGCGAGGCCACCAACTCGTCGGCATAGGCCACGGCGGTGCCCACCTTGGCCACCACGATGCCGGCGGCCACATTGGCGATCTTGGCTGCTTCCAAGAGGTCGGCGCCGGCGGCCAGGCAGGCGGCCATGGCGGCCACCACGGTGTCGCCGGCGCCCGAGACGTCGAACACCTCCAGCGCCTCGGCGGGCAGGTGATGCACCGGGCCCTCCTTGGTCACCAGGGTCATGCCGTCCTGGCTGCGGGTCACCAGCACGTTCGCGATGCCGCTCTGTTCGATCAGGCTGCGGGCGGCGGCCACGATGGCCTCGTCGCCGTCCACCGGCAGGCGGGTGGCCTCGGCCAGCTCCTTGCGGTTGGGCGTGACCAGGGTGGCGCCCCGGTACTTGGAATAGTCGGCGCCCTTGGGGTCCACGATGATGGGCCGGCCGGCGGCGCGGGCCGCCTCGATCACGCCGGTGATCACCGCCTGGCTCAGCACGCCCTTGCCATAGTCGGACAGCACCACCACCGAGGCGCTGGCGGCCAGGGCGCGGCCATGGGCCAGCACCTGGTTGCGGCTGGTGTCGGCCAGGGCAAGGCAGCATTCATGGTCGGCCCGCAGCAATTGCTGGGTGCCGGCCACATAGCGGGTCTTGATGGTGGTGTGGCGGTCGGTCTCGACCACCAGGCAGGGGTCCACTTCGGCCTGCTCGCCCAGCAGCCGGGTGACCTCGCGGCCCGGCAGGTCGTCGCCCACCACCGCCACGAAATGGGGCAGGGCGCCCAGCGCCACCAGATTGCGCACCACATTGCCGGCACCGCCCAGCATGGAGCTTTCGCGGGTGATGCGCATGACCGGAATGGGTGCCTCCGGGCTGATGCGCTCCACCTCGCCATAGACGAAGCGGTCCAGCATCACATCCCCCAGGCACAGGACATGGCAGCCCTTCAGACTGTCCACGCGGGCGGCAAGGGCGGAGGGTTCGGTCATGGCGTTGCTCGGCGAAAAATGGGGCTGGCTTGGCCTACCCCAGGAACGGGGCAGGCGCAAGCTTTTCGGCGAGTGTGCGCCCAAGACTTTATGGAAACATCCGCGCTCCCATTACCTCTTTCACAAAATCTTGCGGAAATAGTCGATGGTGCGGGTCAGGCCCTCTTCCAGGGGCACCTTGGGTTCCCAGTTCAGGCGGGACTTGGCCAGGGTGATGTCGGGCTTGCGCTGCAGCGGGTCGTCCTTGGGCAACGGCTTGAATTCGATGCGGCTTTTGGAATTGGTGAAGCGGATCACCATTTCCGCCAGTTCCAGGATGGTGAACTCGCCGGGATTGCCCAGATTGATGGGGCCGGTCAGGTCGTCGGGCTGCTCCATCAGGCGGATGAAGGCCTCGATCAGGTCGTCCACATAGCAGAAGCTGCGGGTCTGCTGGCCGTCGCCATAGACGGTGATGTCCTTGCCCTGCAGGGCCTGGACGATGAAGTTCGACACCACCCGGCCGTCGTCGGGGTGCATGCGC
>CAYOKN010000386.1:0-2652 GCA_964404545.1 uncultured Rhodospirillaceae bacterium
CGGCCGCCAGGATGGGGGCCGGGGCGGGGGCGTCCGCCGTGAGTCCGGCCTGGGCCGCCGGGTTCTGGAAGGCCGGGCGCAGCCAGCGAATGTGGCCCGCGGCCTCCTCCCGGCGGCGCTGGGCGTTGAGGGCCACCAGGCGCTCCAGCAGGGTTTCGGTGTCGGCCGGGCAAAGGTCGGACCAGCCGTAGGCGTCCAGCACGGCGGTGTCCAGGTCGTCGTGGAGTTGCTTCAGCACCGACACCAGGCCCTGCTCGTGGATGAGCCTGTCCTTGGCGGCGAGGGGCTCGCCGGCGCGCAGTTTTTCCAGGACGTTGTACATCCCGGTGAGGGTGAGTTCCGGGTGGGCGGCCTGCTGGCGCTTGCGGTGGGCGTCCAGTTCTTCCGCCAGGGCGCGGATGCGGGCGGCCTGGTCGGGGGTGGGGTCGGGGAAGGGGAATTTATTGAAGCAATCAGAATGGTTGTAGGTGGGATCGTTACCAACCCCGAGCCAGCCACCCGCCGCCAATGCCCATAGGGTATGCGCGTAGGAAGATAACACCCCAAGTACGAAAGCATCATCGGAGGTAACACAAACCACTTTGCTTTCAGCCACGATACTCGAAGGCAAAAACTGGAAAACTCGGTGCTTTGCCGTCCTGGTCGTAGCGATATACCTGGAAAGACCGGCAAGAGCCGCGCGCAGCTCCTTGCGCGGCTCGCCAAACACCCACCAGTTGTCCCGGTAGCTGGCGCGGTTGTTGTGGTCCCGCTCCGGCTTCACCCGCTCCAGCACCCATTGGTAGAGGGCCGGATGGCGTTGCCGGACTTCCTCGGCGGAGAGGCCGTAGAGGTCGATGACCATCACGCCCCGGGGTTTGTCGGTCAGATCCCGGCCGTTGCGGTAGGGGCGGAGGATGCCCTCCCCTCCCCATCCCTCCCCGCCCGCGGGGAGGGGGACGTCCGGCCTGCCCTGGGAGCCGGACGCGGGCGGGGTTTCTCCTCCCCCGCCTGCGGGGGGGGCCGGGAGGGGGAGCAAGGCCGCCGCCTGCTCCGGGGTGACGATGAAGCCGGCGCCATGGAGCTTGACACCCATGTGACACAAACCCTCATTGGCCCGCAGGCCCCGGGCCCCCGCCACGTCGGCGCCGATGGTGAGGTCCGCGTGGATGATGCCGCAGCGCTCGGCCAGTTCCACCGCCACCGCCTCGCCGTCCGCGCCCCCTTCCCGCAGCAGGCTTTGCAGCCGGCCCGGGCCCGGCCCCGGCGCCGCCACGCTCATGGCGATGCGCACGGCAGCCCCGCCGGCACTGTCTACCCAGGGGTGGTCGGGAATGGCGTAGGCCAGGTGGAGGTCTTGCAGGTGTCGTTCCAGCACCCGGCGGTTGAAGGTCTGGCGGATGCTGTTGGTGGTGATGAAGCCGAAGCGCTTGAGGCCCCCGCCCCGCAGCAGTTGGGCGGCCTGGTGCCACCAGTACATGACGAAGTCGGCGGATTCCGGCATGGCAGGCCAGGCGCCGCGCAGGCCCTCGGTGTAGCCGTCGCCCAGGGCCTGGCGCATGGACGAGGCGCCGATGAAGGGCGGGTTGCCCACCACGTAGTCGGCCGCCGGCCATTCTGCCGGGCGGGGGTTGAGGTAGCGCTCCAGGGGCAGCCGGGCGGCCTCGTCCGGCACGGGCTCGCCGGTGACCGGATGCGCCTTGGTGGTGCGGCCGTCCCAGCGGGTGACCGGCACGCCCCGTTCGTCCGTGACGTATTCCACCCGGTCGTAGGCGAGCACGGCGTCCCGGCATTCGATGTTGCGGAAGTCCTTGAGGATGGGGCTGGGGGGCAATGCCCGTCCCCGGGTGCGGTAGTGCCATTGCAGGTGGCCGATCCACAGCACCAGCTCGGCGATGGCGGCGGCCCGGGGGTTGAGCTCCAGGCCCAGGAACTGGTGGGGGTCCACGGCAAGGCCCTCGGTTTCCAGGCGGTTCTGGCCTTGTTGCAGGGCCTCGATCTGGTTGAGCACCTCGCCTTCCAGGCGCTTCATGTGCTCCATGGTCACATAGAGGAAGTTGCCGGAGCCGCAGGCCGGGTCCAGCACCCGGGTCTGGGTGAGGCGGTGGTGGTAGGCGTGAAGCTCGGCCAGGGCGGCATCGATCTTGCCTTCGCTGGCCAGCAGCAGGGCGGCGGCCTGGCTGTTGGCCCATTCCGCCCGCAGGGGTTCGATGACCGTGGGCAGCACCAGGCGCTCCACGTAGGCCCGGGGCGTGTAGTGGGCGCCCAGGCTGTGGCGCTCGGCCGGGTCCAGCGCCCGTTCCAGCAGGGTGCCGAAGATGGCGGGTTCCACTTCGCTCCAGTCGGCTTGGGCGGCTTCCAGCAAGAGGTCGATCTGATCACGGTCGAGGGGCAGCACCTCGGGTTGTTTGAACAGCTTGCCGTTGAAGCGGGGCAGTTGGGCGCGGATGGCGACGGAGAATTCGCCCGCGTCCATGGCGCGCCACAGTTCCCCGACCAGGGGCACGAACTGGGCGGGGGTCTGCCGCAGGCTCTTCAGCAGGCCGGTGAAGGCGCCCTCCCCGTCCTGCCTGGGCAGGAGGCCCACGTCCTCGGCGAACATGGAGAACAGGCAGCGGGAAAGGAAGGCGGCCACCTGTTCGGGCGCGTGCCGGCCCTCCAGGGATTGGGCCA
>CAYOKN010000387.1:0-2618 GCA_964404545.1 uncultured Rhodospirillaceae bacterium
CCAGGCGGCCTCGATGGCCTGCTGCAGGCGGTCGGTCATGGCGGGTATGGCTCTTTGGTTCGGTGAATGAAAGCTGAAGCGAACATACCGCCCCCCGCCCGGCTGTCAACCGGCCCGGCTGTCAACCGGCGGGAGGTGTCGGCTTGGCGGAACGGCGCGCCGCCGGCTTGGCCATGTCGGGCTTGGGGGCCGCGGGAGGCTCGTCGCCCTCGCCATTGGGGCCATGGGGGCAGACGGGCCCCTCATAGCACCGGCGTTCGGGAGTTGGCTCGCGGCAGCCGCGGCAAAGTTTGGTGCGCCTGGACATGGTCGCCGGATCATAGCCGGCCCGCCTGCCCCATTCCACCCCACGCGGAATGTGGTTTAGACCTCATCCTCGGGGTCGGGGCCACGCCGGGCCACCGCCAGCAGATGGACGGCCCCCACCGTATCCGCCGGGTCCAGTTCGGCCACCTTGGCCAGGGCGGCGCAACCCTCCTCCATGCGCCCGGTCCGCAGCAGGCAGTAGCCATAGGCCTTCAAGGCATAAAGATAGAACCGGGGCAGGGCGTCCTCGCCGCCGAAGCCGGCCATGCCGGGGCTCACCGTCTGCCACTCGCCGGGCAGGTTCATGGCCCTGGCCCCCCAGCGCACGCAATCCAGCGCATGGGGCACCGCCTCGGCCAGCCGGCCCTTGTAGAAATAGAACTTGTACCAGCCGATCATCACCGCCAGATGCCCCGGCGCCAGCCGCCCAGCCTCGGCCAGTTCGGCCCGGGCCTCGTCATCCCGCGAAAACGCCGCCCCCGCCCGATGCAGCGCCCGGCTGGCCGCCTCGGGCAGGTCGTCGTAATAGCGCCGGTTGATCCAATCATCATCCAGGGCGGTCATGATGTCCCCTCACCCCACCGGCCGGCGCGCGCGCAGGGCGGCGGTGATGGTGCCGTCATCCAGGTAGTCCAACTCGCCGCCCAGGGGCACGCCCTGGGCAAGGCCGGACACGGTGACACCCGATCCGGCCAGGGCATCGGCGATCACATGAGCGGTGGTCTGGCCGTCCACGGTGGCGGACAGGGCCAGGATCACCTCGGCCACACCGCCGGCGCGGGCGCGCTCGGCCAGGCGGGGGATGTTCAAATCCTCGGGCCGCACGCCGTCGATGGCCGACAGCACGCCGCCCAGCACATGGTAGCGGCCCCGAAAGGTGCCCGAGCGCTCCAGCGCCCAGACGCCCGAGACGTCCTCGACCACGCAGATCAGGCTGTCATCGCGGCGGGGATCGGCGCAGAGGCTGCAGGGATCGATGCTGTCGAAATTGCCGCAGACCGGGCAGACCTTGACCTTGTCGGCGGCCTCGGTCAGGGCGCGCGACAGCGGCAGCAGCGCCTGCTCGCGCTTCTTGATCAGATGCAGCACCGCGCGGCGGGCAGAGCGGGGACCCATGCCCGGCAGGCGGGAGAGAAGCTGGATCAGCCGCTCGATCTCGGGTCCCATGGTTGGCTCCTATCTCCCACGTCGGCCCGTCATGGCCGGGCTTGACCTACGGCTGTCCGGTTTAACGCCCCCTCTCCGTCATCGCCGGGTTTGACCCGGCGATCAATCTGTCTGGGCCAGGAAGCTCTTGAAAACAGTGACCCAGGCGGCGAGACGTGGATGCCCGCGTCAAGCGCGGGCATGACGGGTGGGAGAGAGTGGCAAGCCGTAAGACCCGATCAGAACGGCAGCTTCATGCCCGGCGGGAGCTTCAGGCCGCCGGTCAGCTTGCCCATCTCTTCCTGCATGGCGGCTTCGGCCTTGGCCTTGGCGTCGTTGAAGGCGGCCAGGATCAGGTCTTCCAGCACCTCGATGTCCTCGGGGTCCACCACGGCCTTGTCCAGCTTGACCTTGCGCATGTCGCCCTTGCCGGTCAGGGTCACGGTGACCATGCCGCCGCCGGCGGCGCCGGTCACTTCCATCTGGCCCATCTTTTCCTGCATCTCGGCCATCTTGGCCTGCATCTGCTGGGCCTGCTTCATCAGGTTGCCGATGTTCTTCATCTGGTTCCTCTAGTCCTCACCAAAATCAAAATCGCCGTCCACGGGCGGCAGCTCGAGCTCGAACTCGGCGTCCTCCTCGGCGGCTTCCGGCGGGCGGTTCTCGCGCACCGCCTGGATCTGGGCGCCGGGAAAGGCGGCCATGACCGCCTGCACCAGCGGATGATTGGCGGCGTCCTCGCGCCGCTTGCGGTCCGCTGCCTCTTCCTGCTCGTGCAGGGTCGGCTCGCCCGCCTCGTTCACCACCATCACCGCCCAGCGCCGCCCGGTCCAGTCGGACAGCAGGCTCATGACCTTGTTGGCCAGGTCCGAGGGCGCGGTGGGCTTCAAGCGGAACGAGACCTTGCCGGGCTCATAAGCCACCAGATGGGCCTGGGTCTTCAACTGGGCGCCCAGCACCACCTCGCGGCGGTCGATGAACATCTGCACCAGTTCGGCCCAGCTCTGCGGGCCGGGCAAGGCGGGCGCCTGAGAACCAGGCTGCGGGGACTCGGGCTGCGGCACCAGCCGCAGCGCCGTGGGGCCGCCACCGCCACCGCCCTCCACGCCCATGGACGCGCGGGCATTGGTGAAGCCGCCACCCTGGGGCGCAGGCGCACCGCCACC
>CAYOKN010000388.1:0-2602 GCA_964404545.1 uncultured Rhodospirillaceae bacterium
CCGCAACAGGGAAACGGGGCACATATGGGCGTCCATATCCATCCTCTGGCCCACCGGCGCATCCGGCTGGCGGCCGCCACGGCCAAGGCCCCGGGCTATTCCCGCTTCGTGGGCTGGATGAAGATCGTACTGCCCAGCCTGGCGGCCCTGCTGCTGGGCCTGGTGGTGGCCTGGCCCAATTTCAATTTCGCCGACGAACGTTTCGTCATGGATGTGGCCGGGCTGGACCCCACCTCGGTGGACACCCAGAGCATGGCCAATCCCCGCTTCTATGGCACCGATGGCCGCAACCGCCCCTTTTCGGTGACCGCCGACATGGCCACCCAGGCCTCGGCCGACGCCTCGGTGGTGGCCCTCGAGGCGCCGGTGGCCGACATGACCATGAAGGACGGCAGCGGCGTGGTGATGGATGCCGATCTGGGCTTCTATCGTGGCAAGGACGAGACCCTGGACCTGATGGGCGGGGTCAATCTCTATCACGAGCGCGGCTACGAGATGCACACCCCGTCGGCCCGCATCTTCCTGGCCGACAGCTCGGCCGAGGGCGACGAGCCGGCCCAGGCCGCCGGCCCCGCCGGCACCATCCAGGGTGAAGGCTTCCGCATGGGCGAGCAAGGCCGCTCGGTCACCTTTACCGGCAAGGCCAAGGCGGTGCTGTATCCCGCCCAGGCCCGGCCGGCGACCCCGAAACCCGCCAGCACCAAGGGAGGCGCGCAGTGATCCGCGGCATGGCGAAAGGCATCCTGGCGGCGGCATTGCTGACCGCGCCGCTGGCGGCCAAGGCCCAGGGCTTCAACATGGCCAGCAAGGGCGACGGCCCGGTCGAGGTCTATGCCGAGCAGGGCATCGAATGGAGCCAGGACGGCCAGGCCTTCATCGCCCGCGGCAATGCCAAGGCCATCCGCGGCAATGTCACCGTCGAGGCCGATGTGCTGACTGCCCATTATCGGGACAAGCCGGCGGCGCCGCAGCAGGCCGCCGCCCGCCCGGGCGAAACCCCCGCCGCCGAAGCCGGGGGCGAGGCCGAGATCTGGAAGCTGGAGGCCCAGGGCAATGTGGTGATCCACACCCCCACTGAACGGGCCACCGGCACCCAGGGCGAATACAATATCGATACCGCCGTCATGGTGCTGGTGGGCAGCCCCAAGCTGGTCACTCCCACCGACACCGTCACCGCCGACGTTTCGCTGGAATATTGGGAAAAGCAGCAGATGGCCGTGGCCCGTGGCAATGCCGTGGCGGTGCGCGAAGACAAGCGCATCCGCGCCGACGTGCTGTCGGCCTATTTCGTGGATGTGCCGCAGAAGGGCCTGACCCTGGACAAGGCCAAGGGCTGGGGAAATGTGGTGCTGACCACCCCCAAGGACGTGGTGCTGGGCGACAAGGGCGACTATGACGCCAAGAGCGGCATCGCCACCCTGACCGGCGATGTGCGTCTGACCCGGGGCGAGAACCAGCTGAACGGCGGCTATGGCGTGGTCAATATGAATACCGGCATCTCGCGCCTGTTCCCCTCGGTGCCCGGCCAGGGCGGCGGCGGCCGGGTGCAGGGCCTGTTCGTGCCCGAGAAAAAGGCCGGCGCCGAGGATGCGCCGCCCGCCCCTGCGGCGTCTCGCGCCCCCGCCTCGACCCCTGCGGGAGCCCGATGATGCAGACCGAACTGAACCTGACCCAGCCGCCGCGCCTGGCAGTCGAGAACAGCGGCCTGGCCATCACCGGCATCGGCAAGCGGTACAAGAAGCGGCTGGTGCTGCGCAATGTGTCACTGACCGTGCAGCGCGGCGAAGCCGTGGGCCTGCTGGGGCCGAACGGAGCCGGCAAGACCACCTGCTTTTACTGCGTGACCGGCCTGATCCGCCCCGACATGGGCAGCATCGAGCTGGACGGCCAGGACATCACCAACCTGCCCATGTATCGCCGCGCCCGGCTGGGCATCGGCTATCTGCCCCAGGAGGCCAGCATCTTTCGCGGCCTGACCGTGGAGCAGAACATCATGGCGGTGCTGGAGGTGGTGGAGCCCGACCGGCAAAAGCGGGAGGAGCGCCTGGACGCGCTGCTGGCCGAATTCTCGGTGCAGCATCTGCGCCGTGCTCCCGCCGTGGCCCTGTCGGGCGGCGAGCGCCGGCGCGTCGAGATCGCCCGCGCGCTGGCCACCCAGCCCCATTTCATCCTGCTGGACGAGCCGCTGGCCGGCATCGACCCTATCGCCGTGTCCGATATCCGCGACCTGGTGGCGCATCTGAAGCATCGCGGCATCGGGGTGTTGATCACCGACCATAATGTGCGCGAGACCCTGGACATCATCGACCGTGCCTACATCCTCCATGACGGCATGGTGCTGATGGAGGGGCCGCCGTCCGAGATTGTGGCGCACGAAGGCGTGCGCCGGGTCTATCTCGGCGACCGGTTCAGCCTTTAAGGGGCGCCCGCCATGTTGTCGCCGCGTCTCGACCTCCGCCAAAGCCAGTCGCTGGTGATGACCCCCCAGCTGCAGCAGGCCATCAAGCTGCTGCAGCTGAACAATGTTGAACTGACCGCCTTCGTCGAGATGGAGCTGGAGCGCAATCCGCTGCTGGAGCGCGACGAAAGCCCCGCCGACGGC
>CAYOKN010000389.1:0-2590 GCA_964404545.1 uncultured Rhodospirillaceae bacterium
ACGCGGTCACCGAGCTGGCCAACGGCCTGCTGACCAACCCCGAGCGGGTCGAGGTGACCCCGGCCGCCACCACGGTGGAGCGCATTCAGCAGAAGGTCATGTTCGTCTCCAAGGACGACAAGCGCCAACTGCTGACCGACCTCTTGAGCGAGAAGAGCGTGGCCCGCGCCATCGTCTTCACCCGCACCAAGCATGGCGCCAACCGCGTCGCCACCTTCCTGGAGAAGGCGGGCCTGAAGGCCAGCGCCATCCATGGCAACAAAAGCCAGGGCGCCCGGCAGAAGGCGCTGGACGAGTTCCGCGCCGGCCAGATTCAGACCCTGGTGGCCACGGACATCGCCGCGCGCGGCATCGATGTGGATGGCGTGACCCACGTCATCAACTACGAACTGCCCAACGAGCCGGAAAGCTATGTGCACCGCATCGGCCGCACGGCCCGCGCGGGCACCAGCGGCGTTGCCCTGTCCTTCTGCGACCATGAGGAAGTGGCATATCTGCGGGTGATTGAAAAGACCATCCGCCAGCCGGTTCCCGTGGACGAAGGCCATGACTGGCATGCGGACGACGTGCACAAGCTGCATATCAGCCCCGGCCGGCCGCCCAAGCCTCCGGTGCGCGGCGGATTGGGCCCGCGCCAGGCCGGCCAGGGCCGCCCCCAAGCGGCCACCCCGGGCCATGGCCGCCCCCCGGCGGCCTCGACCCCGGCCAAGGCCGTACACGGCGACCGCCCCGCTGCCGCGCAGCAGCAGAAACGCCGCCGCCGCCGTCCCAAGGCAGCCGCCTAAAGAGAAAGCCCCGGAGCAATGCTCCGGGGCTTTTTTCTTGGGCGGCCCCGACCGTCAGACATCCCCGACCGTCAGACATCAAGGGGAGGATGTTTTCTCCTCCCCCTCGAACACCACCGCCCCCTCGGGCAGGGGAACCCAGGCGAGGCGGGAACTGGCCCAGATATGGACGGCAGGCGGAAAGGCGTCGGGCTGGTCCAGGCTGGCCACGGTGATGTCCAGCTCGTCGGTGGCGTCGATCAGATATTCAAAGGTCAGCTGGGTGCCGCAGAGCGGGCAGAAGCCCCGGCGGGCCTTGGGGCTGGAGCTGTAATAGGCCGGCTCGCCGCGCAGGAAGCGGAACTGGGCGCGGCTCAAGGTGGCCCAGGCGGTGGCCGGGGCGCCGCTGGCCTTCTGGCACAGCCGGCAATGGCACCATTCCACGGCTTGCGGCGCACCCTCGAAGCCATAGCGCACCGCCCCGCACAAACATCCGCCCTCATGCATGATCCCGGCTCCCCAATGACGAAGGGCCGGAGCATTGCGCCCCGGCCCCGCCATCCTAGCCGAAATTGCGGCTTATTTCTGGATGAGCTCGATCTTGTAGCCGTCCGGGTCCTCGATGAAGGCAATGACCGTGGAGCCGTGCTTCATGGGGCCCGGCGGGCGGGTGATCTTGGCGCCCGCCTTCTCCAGATCGGCGCAGGTCTTGTAGATGTCGGGCACGCCCAGGGCGATATGGCCAAAGCCGGTGCCCATCTCATAGCCCTCATGGCCCCAATTGTGGGTCAGCTCGATCACCGCCGTGCTGGCCTCGTCGCCATAGCCCACAAAGGCCAGGGTGAACTTGCCGTCGGGGTAGTCCTGCTTGCGCAGGAGCTTCATGCCCAACAGGCCGGTATAGAAGGCCAGCGAGGCGTCCAGGTCGCGGACCCGGATCATGGTATGCAGCAGGCGGAAGCCGTCGGTTTCGGCGGTCATGGATGCTCTCCCTTGGCTAGAATTTTGTCCCTCGCCGGGCGCGGCCCTTCGGCCGCTTGGCCGCCGCCTCAATGGCGGCTTGTCACTCCGTGCGTCACATTGGACGCATGATCCTCTATGGTCTCCAGCACCAGGCGGGCGGCGCGCTCTGACGGGCTGGGACCGCCCAGCCCCAGGCGCACCATGGCTTCATGGGCGCCGGCCACCTGTTCGGCGCGCGCGGCCTGATCCGACAGCAGCCGCCCCACCGCCTCGGCCAGCAGATCCGGGCGGCAATTCTCCTGCATCAGCTCGGGCACCACCATGCGCTCCATCAGGATGTTGACCAGGTTGAAAAAGCGGATCTTCAACAGGCGGCGGGCCAGGCTGGCCGTCACCGGGGCGACCTTATAGGTAATCACCGCCGGCAGGCCCGCCAGGGCCAGCTCCAGCGCGACCGTGCCCGAGGCCGCCAGGGCGGTGTCGGCGGCGGCGAAGGCGTCGTATTTCTCGGCCGCGCCACGCACCACCAGGGCCGGCACCGGCCAGGCGCGCACCGCCGCCTCCACCTCGTCGCCCACCGTCTCCACCGTGGGCACCACCACCCGCAGGCCGGGGAAGCGGGCCGCCAGCAGGGCCAGGGTGTCCCGGAACACCGGCAACAGGCGCGAGGTTTCGGACCGGCGCGAGCCGGGCAGCACACACAGCAGCGGCGCCTCGGGCGCAATGCCGTGGCGGGCGCGGAAGCCGGGGCCGTCGCCCTGCCCTGCCCCGCTCTCGATCACCGAATGGCCCACATGCACCGCATCCAGGCCATGGCGGGTGAAATAGGCGGGCTCGTTGGGCAGCAGGCACATCAGGCGGTG
>CAYOKN010000390.1:0-2585 GCA_964404545.1 uncultured Rhodospirillaceae bacterium
GGCAACGTCACCGCGCCCCAGGACATCATGAAGGACTTAGGCGCCGACATCCTGCGCCTCTGGGTCGCGGCGGCCGACTATTCCGACGATCTGCGCATCGGCCAGGAAATCCTGAAGACCCAGGTGGACGTCTATCGCCGTCTGCGCAACACCCTGCGCTATCTGCTGGGCGCGCTGGACGGTTTCACCGAGGCCGAGCGCCTGCCGGTCGAGCAGATGCCCGAGCTGGAACGCTATGTGCTGCACCGCCTGGCCGGGCTGGACCAGCGCATGCGCCAGGCCTGCCAGGACTATGCCTTCCACGGCCTGTTCTCCGAGATCCACAATTTCTGCGCGGTGGACCTGTCGGCCTTCTATTTCGACATCCGCAAGGATGCGCTCTATTGCGACGCCGCCGATTCGGTGCGCCGCCGCGCCACCCGCACGGTGATGGACCAGCTGTTCACCTGCCTGACCACCTGGCTGGCGCCGTTCCTGTGCTTCACCGCCGAGGAAGCCTGGATCAGCCGCTTCCCGGGCGAGGACCAGTCGGTGCATCTGCAGCCCTTCCCCGAGGTGCCGGCCGGCTGGCGCGACGACGCCCTGGCCGCCAAGTGGGAGACCATCCGCGACCTGCGCCGGGTGGTCACCGGCGCCCTGGAGGTTGAGCGTGCCGCCAAGCGCATCGGCTCGTCCTTGCAGGCCAGCCCGGAGGTGTTCCTGGAAGGCCCCTATCGCGATGCCCTGGCCGGCCTGGACCTGGCCGAGATCGCCATCACCTCGGCCATCACCCTGGTGGACGGCGACGCGCCCGAGGGCGCCTTCACCCTGCCCGACGTCAAGGGCGTGGGCGTGATGGCCAGCCCGGCCGAGGGCGAGAAGTGCCAGCGGTGCTGGAAGGTGCTGCCCGATGTGGGCCAGCACGGCCATGACGGCCTGTGCGGCCGATGCGCCGATGCGGTGTCGGCCCAGGCCGCCGCGGAATAGGGAAGGGGACACGCTCTTGCGCCTTGGCCTGTCCGTCGCCGCCGTCGTCCTGCTGCTGGACCAGATCAGCAAGCAATGGATCGTGGAAGGGGTCATGCGCCCCGAGGGGGTCACCGAGACCCCCTTCTTCACGCCCGAGCGGATCGAGGTGACGCCCTTCTTCAATCTGGTGATGACCTGGAACCGGGGCATTTCCTTCGGCCTGTTCAACACCGGCGCGCCCTATAACACCATCGCCCTGTCGGCGCTGGCGCTGGTGATCGTGGGCGGGCTGGTCTGGTGGATGAAATCCGCCGAGACCCGTTTCCTGCGTCTGTCCATCGGGCTGGTGATCGGCGGCGCCCTGGGCAATCTGATCGACCGCATCCGCTGGGGGGCGGTGGCCGATTTCCTGGATTTCCACGCTTTCGGGTGGCATTTCTGGGCCTTCAACGTTGCCGATGCCGCCATATCCGTCGGCGCGGCGCTTCTGGTGCTGGATGCCTTGTTCGGCAAGGGCGATTCGCGTAAGAATACCGATCCATGAAGATCCGCATTGCCGCCCGAGCCGTCGTGCTCTCCGCCCTTCTCGCCACCGCCCTCTCGGGCTGTGGCGACGCCCGTCGCGCCCTCGGCTGGGAGAAGTCCGCCCCGGACGAGTTCGCGGTCGTCTCCCGCGCGCCGCTGTCGCTGCCGCCCGATTACGACCTGCGCCCGCCGCAGCCCGGCGCCGCGCGTCCGCAGGAAGGCAGTTCGCGCGATCAGGCCCGCGACGTGCTGCTGGGCGGCCGCAACACTCCGTCCCGCTTTGCCCTGGACCATCGGGGCCGCAGCCCGGGCGAGATGGCCATCCTGAAAAAGGCCGGCGCCGACCAGGCTAATCCCGAAATCCGCAGCGTGGTGAACCAGGAAACCACCGCCCTGGCCGATGCCGACCGTTCCTTCACCGAGCGCCTGATGTTCTGGCGCGCGCCCGAAAAGCCGGGCACGGTCGTGGACGCCAGCAAGGAAACCCAGCGCCTGCGCGAAAACCAGGCCCTGGGCAAGTCCATCACCGAGGGCGACACCCCGGTGATCCAGCGCAAGAAGAAGGCGCTGCTGGAAGGCATCTTCTGATCCAACGGCCGGGCCCAGTCCCGGCCGTTTTGGTTTTCGGGCCGCCCCTGAGAAGCGCATCCGGCCAAGCCCGCCGCGCCCTTGTCGCTGGCGCCGGACATGCCCTTTGCCGGGTTGTGTGTCCTGCCCGCTGGGCTTATATCGGCAGCAACCTTTTCTCCCCTGGAGTGGATAGATGAAGCGCACCCTTGTTGGGTCTGTCGCCGTTTTCGGTCTTATCGCCGCATTGGCTCCCGCCCAGGCCCAGGTCTTCAACCCGGAGACCTTCACCCTGAAAAACGGCATGAAGGTGGTGGTGATCCCCAATCACCGGGTGCCCGTGGTTTCGCATATGGTCTGGTATAATGTGGGATCGGCGGACGAGCAGCCGGGCAAGACCGGCTTGGCGCATCTGTTTGAACATCTGATGTTCAAGGGCACCAAGGACGTCCCGCCCGGCGAGTTCTCCAAGATCGTGGCCCGCCACGGCGGCCGCGACAATGCCTTCACCAGTTCGGACTACACCGCCTATTTCCAGAACGTGG
>CAYOKN010000391.1:0-2563 GCA_964404545.1 uncultured Rhodospirillaceae bacterium
CCCCCCTGGAAGATCGTCCTGGTCCTGGTCGTTACGGCCCTGGGCTTCCTGTTTGCCGCCCCCAGCCTCGCCCCGCGCGAGGAGGCGGACCAATGGCCGAGTTGGCTGCAACCGGTCAATCTGGGCCTCGATCTCCAGGGCGGATCGCATCTGGTGCTTGAAGTCGAAGTGGGTGCGGTGGTCAAGGAGCGGCTGAACTCGCTCGTCGAGTCCATCCGCACCAACCTCCGCAAGGAGCGGATCCGCTATGTGGATCTGGGGGTCAAGGGCGAGGCGGTGACCGTCCGTGTCCTGGACAGCGCCGAGGCCGACAAGGCCCGCGAGGTGCTGCGCGCCATTGATCCGGGTATCCAGATCGAGCGAGCCGACGGCCTGTTCACCCTGACCTATACCGACCAGACCCTGGTTGAAATGCGCACCAGCGCCGTGGACCAGTCGCTGGAGATCGTGCGCCGCCGCATTGACGAGCTGGGCACCCGCGAGCCCACCATCGTGCGTCAGGGCCAGGACCGCATCCTGGTCCAGTTGCCCGGTGTGTCCGAGCCCGAGCGCGTCAAGGCGCTGATCGGCAAGACCGCCAAGCTGACCTTCCATCTGGTGGATGAGACCGTCACCCCGGAAGAGGCGGCCATGGGCCGGATTCCGCCGGGGTCCGAGTTGATCGCCACCAATGCCCCCAAGCAGGGCGAGCCCGCCGCCGAAGTGGTGCGCAAGCGCGTCGAGGTGGGCGGCGAGTCCCTGGTGAACGCCGCCGCCACCTTCCAGAACGGCGCCCCGGTGGTGTCGTTCCAGTTCGACAGCGTGGGTGCCCGCCGCTTTGGCGCCGCCACCCAGGAGAACACCGGTCGCCGGCTGGCCATCGTGCTGGACCAGAAGGTGATCAGCGCCCCGGTGATCCGCGAGCCGATCCTGGGCGGGCAGGGCATCATTTCCGGCAATTTCACCACCCAGGAAGCCCAGGACCTGGCGCTTCTGCTGCGCGCCGGCGCCCTGCCGGCGCCGCTGGTGGTGCTCGAGGAGCGTACTGTCGGCCCCGACCTGGGCGCCGATTCCATCCGCGCCGGTGCCGTCGCTTCGGTGATCGGCCTGGTTCTGGTGGTGTTGGGCATGGTGGTGTTCTACGGCCTGTTCGGCCTGATCGCCGACATCGCCCTGATCGTCAACCTGGCGCTGCTGCTGGGCGGCCTGTCCTTCATCGGCGCCACCCTGACACTGCCCGGCATCGCCGGCATTGTGCTGACCATGGGCATGGCGGTGGACGCCAATGTGCTGATCTTCGAGCGCATCCGCGAGGAAGCACGGCTGGGACGGGGCGTCATCGGCGCCCTGCAGGCCGGCTTCGACCGCGCCTTCATCACCATCCTGGACTCCAACCTGACCACCCTGATGGCGGCGGCGCTGCTGTTTGGCCTTGGGTCCGGCCCGGTGCGCGGCTTTGCCGTCACCCTGACCATCGGCCTGATCACCTCCATGTTCAGCGCCATCCTGCTGACCAAGCTGATGCTCTGGCTTTGGGTGCACTACACCCGGCCCAAGACCCTGCCGGTGTGAGGCCGAGATGATTCGCAAATATCTGCCCGAAAAGACCAATTACGATTTCATTCGGCAGCGGTTTATCGCCTTTGGCTTGACCGCCCTGATCATCCTGGGCACCGCCATTCTGCTGGCTACCCGCGGCTTGAACTTCGGCATCGACTTTGCCGGCGGCCTGTTGATCGAGGTGCAGACTCCCGGCCCCGCGAACCTGGCCGAGATGCGCTCCAAGCTGTCGAACCTGGAACTGGGCGAGGTCGCCCTGCAAAGTTTCGGCTCGGACAATGAGGTGCTGATCCGCGTGCAGATGCAGGAAGGCGACGACCGCGCCCAGATGGCGGCCCTGACCGTCGTCAAGGAGGCGCTGGGGACCGGCTATGACTATCGCCGCACCGAGGTGGTGGGTCCCAAGGTGGGCGAGGAGCTGAAGACCGACGCCGTGCTGGCCGTGGGCCTGGCGGTGCTGGCCATCGCCGCCTATGTGTGGTTCCGCTTCGAATGGCAGTTCGGCCTGGGCGCCATCATCTCCACCTTCCATGACGTGGTGGCCACCTTCGGCTTCTTTGCCCTGACCGGGCTGGAATTCAACCTGACCTCGGTGGCGGCGATCCTGACCATCGCCGGCTATTCCATCAACGATACGGTGGTGCAGTACGACCGTGTGCGCGAGAATATGCGCAAATACAAGAAGATGCCGGTTCCCGATCTGCTGAACACCGCCATCAACGAGACCCTGTCGCGCACTATCCTGACCGGCGGCACCACCTTGCTGGCCACGGTGGCGCTGTATCTGTTCGGCGGCGAGGTGCTGGAAGGCTTCTCGGCGGCGGTGATCTTCGGCGTGATCCTGGGTACTTTCTCGTCGGTCTATGTGGCCATGCCGATCCTGCTGTATTTCGACATCCGCAAGTCTCAGCAGCAGGCGGAAGAGGCCGAGGCAGCGCCGGGCGGTTGAAGCCGCCCGAGCCCGCCCCATATCCGACGGTATCATGGACATCACCCCCCTGATCCCCAAAGGCCGCCAGCTGAT
>CAYOKN010000392.1:0-2563 GCA_964404545.1 uncultured Rhodospirillaceae bacterium
TTCCTGTGGCGCGCCAGCCTGGACACCGTGGGCTTCATGCCCCTGGCCTCGGCCGATCCCTTTGGCGGCGTCATCATCACCGACTGGTACAGCCCGCCGGAAAGCCCGGCCGAGCGCTTCAAGCTGAATATCCTGATCATGGACCGCCAGCTGCGCGCCGATGGCGTCAAGGTCTCCACCTTTCGCCAGCTGCGCGACCCCGCCGGCGCCTGGCGCGACGTGCCGGTCGAGCCCAAGACCAGCGCCGAGATGGAAAACACCATCCTGACCCGGGCCCGCGAGCTGCGCGCCCAGTCCGCCGAAGCCGGCAAGTAACCCCTCCCCCGCGGCCCGGTCTTCCGGGCCGCCGCTCCTTTGGACTGATCTTTAAAAGAAGAAGAACGAAGACGATGGCGCGCACCGACGACCGCTACAATGTGAAGGACGCCGAGGCCAAGTGGCAGGAAACCTGGGATGCCCAGGGCGTGTTCAAGGCCGAGATGGACCCTAAGCGGCCGAAATACTACACGCTTGAGATGTTCCCCTACCCGTCCGGCCGCATCCATATGGGCCATGTGCGCAACTACACCCTGGGCGACGTGGTGGCCCGCTTCAAACGCGCCAAGGGTTTCAACGTGCTGCACCCCATGGGCTGGGATGCTTTCGGCCTGCCGGCCGAGAACGCCGCCATCCAGAACAATGTCCATCCCGCCAAATGGACCCGCGAGAACATCGCCGCCATGCGCGCCCAGCTGAAGAGCATGGGCCTGTCCTATGACTGGGACCGCGAGGTGGCCACCTGCGAGCCGGACTATTACCGGCATGAGCAGAAGATGTTCCTGGACTTCCTGAAGGCCGGGCTGGTCTATCGCAAGGAATCCTGGGTCAATTGGGACCCGGTGGAAAACACCGTGTTGGCCAATGAACAGGTGATCGACGGTCGGGGCTGGCGCTCGGGCGCCCTGGTGGAAAAGCGCCTGCTGTCCCAGTGGTTCCTGAAGATCACCGACTTCGCCGACGACCTGCTGGAGGGGCTGAAGTCCCTGGAACGCTGGCCCGACCGCGTGCGGCTGATGCAGGAGAATTGGATCGGCCGCTCCGAGGGCCTGCGCCTGCGCTTCGACCTCGCGGGCCGGCCCGACCAGCTGGACATCTTCACCACCCGGCCCGACACCCTGTTCGGCGCCGCCTTCTGCGCCATCGCCGCCAACCATCCCCTGGCCGGCGAACTGGCCCAGGGCAATGCCGAGCTGACCGAGTTCATTGCCGAATGCAACCGCATGGGCACCTCGGAAGCGGCGCTGGAAACCGCCGAGAAAAAGGGCTTCGACACCGGCCTGAAGGCCCTGAACCCGCTGGTGCCCGGCCAGGAGCTGCCGGTCTATGTGGCCAATTTCGTGCTGATGGACTATGGCACCGGCGCCATCTTCGGCTGCCCGGCCCATGACCAGCGCGACCTCGACTTCGCGCGCAAATACGGCCTGCCGGTCAAGCCGGTGGTGGCACCCAAGGGCGGCGACATCCCCGAAATCGGGACGGAAGCCTTCACCGACGACGGTGTGCTGGTCAATTCCGACTGGCTGGACGGCAAGAGCGTGGCCGAGGCCAAGGCCGCGGTGATTGACCGCATGGAGGCCGAGGCACGCGGCCAGCGCACCATCAACTACCGTCTGCGGGACTGGGGCGTGTCGCGGCAACGCTATTGGGGCTGCCCCATCCCCATCATCCACTGTGGCAAATGCGGCGTCGTTCCGGTTCCGGAACAAGACCTGCCGGTGACCCTGCCCGAAGATGTGAGCTTCGACAAGCCGGGCAATCCGCTGGACCACCACCCCAGCTGGAAGCAGACCACCTGTCCCTGCTGCGGCGGCCAGGCCACCCGCGAGACCGACACCTTCGACACCTTCTTCGAGTCGTCCTGGTATTTCGCCCGCTATTGCTCGCCCAAGGCCGAGACCGTGGGCTTTGACCGGGCGGCGGCCGATTACTGGCTGCCCGTCGATCAATATATCGGCGGCATCGAGCATGCGGTGCTGCATCTGCTCTATTCCCGCTTCTTCACCCGGGCACTGGAAAAGTGTGGCTATCTGTCGGTCAAAGAGCCCTTCGCCGGCCTGTTGACCCAGGGCATGATCTGCCACGAGACCTACAAGGACGAGGCCGGCAAGTGGCTGTTCCCCACCGACGTGGCCAAGGGCCCCGACGGCAAGCCGGTGCATGTGCAGACCGGCGCCCCGGTGCAGATCGGCCGATCGGAAAAGATGTCCAAGTCCAAGAAGAACGTTGTGGACCCGGCCCATATCATCGACACCTACGGCGCCGACACCGCCCGGCTGTTCATGCTGTCGGACAGCCCGCCCGAGCGTGACCTGGATTGGACCGAGGCCGGTATCGATGGCGCCTGGCGCTATGTGAACCGGCTGTGGCGCATGGTGGCCCAACCGGCCCTGGACCTGCCCGCCCCCGGTACGCCCAAGCCCGAGCAGTTCGGCCCCGGCGTGGAAAAGGTGCGCCGCCTGACCCACAAGACCCTGGCGGCGGTGTCCGACGACCTGGATCGGTTCCATTTCAACAAGGCCGTGGC
>CAYOKN010000393.1:0-2557 GCA_964404545.1 uncultured Rhodospirillaceae bacterium
CAACGGCGTCGGCGCCCACCTGGTTGGCGATCTCGATCTGGCGCTTGGAGATCAGCGGGCGGGCGATGGAGGTGCCCAGCAGATAGACGCCCTCATACAGGGCATTGGCGCGGAACATGGGGAACACGAAGTCGCGCACGAACTCTTCACGCAGGTCGTCGATGAAGATGTTCTGGGGCTTGATGCCCAGCAGCTCGGCCTTCTTGCGGGCCGGCTCCAGCTCTTCGCCCTGGCCCAGGTCGGCGGTGAAGGTCACCACCTCGCAGCCATAGGTGTCCTGCAGCCAGCGCAGGATGATCGAGGTGTCCAGGCCGCCCGAATAGGCCAGCACCACTTTTTTGACTTCGCCCTTCATGGGATGCCCTTCCGTCAAACGCGATGTGCGAGAAATCTGGCCGCGCAGTATAGGCCATCCCAAACCGGCGGCAAGGCCCGAACGATGGGGAGGGATGCGCCAATGCCGCAGTGCACAGATACTTTTCGCCAGTCTCCCTCATACCTCAGAGGGGGGGCGGACCGCTTCAAAACCCGCGCAATTCCGTGTTAGGGTCAAGACAGAATAGGCCCACGAAAATGATGGGCTTTCTAAAAAAGTGTCAGGGAACGTCTGGGAAAAGGAGGTCACGGCCATGCGTGACTGTGCAGAAACCTGCTGCCGTTCGGCAGAGGCAGGAACCAAGACTCATTTCGACAGCAGGAGGGCGCCGGTTGCCGGCTATCGCTGGAGCACCGCCTCGGCGCGCGGCGAGACCGAGGTCTTTCTGTTGTCCTGTTTGGACCCCACCATGTCCGAGGTGGCGCATGGTTACATGCGGACCCGGGGGCTGGCCGCCTATTACGACCATCTGGCCCTGCCGGGTGGGGCGCATGGGGCGCTGAAAGGCCTCCGCAAGGGCTGGGGCCAAGCCTTCTGGGAGCATCTGGACCTGGCGGTGGAGCTTCACCATATCCGCCGCGTCATGGTCATGGACCATCGCACCTGCGCCCTGCATGCCGGCTGCACCAGCCATTGCCGCGCCATGCGCCGCCTGGAAGCCGACATCCAGGAACGCCATCCCGGTCTGGAGGTGGAACTGCTGTTGCTCAGCCCGCAAGGCGATGTGACGCCGGTGCATTAGGGTCTGTTTGTCCCTCAGGCGCCGGGCGCGGCCTCCGGCCGCTTGGCTTACCTCCGCTTCGCTTCGGGGCGCTCAATGCGCCAGTCGCTGCGCTCCGGGTGGCCCCCTCCTGGGAGCGCGGCCTTCCAGGCCGCTCGGGCCCCGGAGCGCGGGCGCTCTCGCCCGCACCTCATTCACCGCTGCCGGTCGTTGTCCCAGCTGTGGCGGCTTCGGGGATCGGGGGCCACATAGGGCGGGGGGCGGCTCTGGTCCTTGGCGGCGGTGGTGAACTGGCCTTCGCCTGCGCCGCCGGCCGGGTGGCCGGCCAGGTTGGGCTGTAGCCGGGGCCAGCGCGCGAAGGCGAAGATCCACACCCCCACCACCCAGAACACCGGGAACAGGAACAGGATCGACCACCAGGGCGACAGCCCGGCCTTGCGCAGCACCCGCACATTCAGCCACAGCCCGAAGGCCGCATAGGCCGCCAGCAGCATCAGGGTCAGCCAGGGGGCGGCGGGCTCCATCATCATGGCGCCGGTTCGCCTTCGGTGGCCGGCCAGCGGCTCAGCGCCAGCACCAGCACCACCACCAGCCCGCCGATGAAGGGCAGGAACACCAGCAGCGACAAGGCCGGCGCCAGGCCGGCCCGGCGACAGATGCGCCAGAGCGGCCAGACCAGCACCAGTCCGAGGATCAGGCCCGAGGCCACGGGCTCCCAGGCGGAGTGATAGGTTTGCGGGTCCATGCTCCGTCAAGGTGGGGGCCGGCCCCGGGGGTGCAAGCCTGTGCCTTCGGCTTATCCGCAGGCGGCCTGCTTCCACTCCTGCAGGGGCGGCAGAGCCCAAATGGCATCGGCATAGGCGCGGGCAACGCGGTCCATCTCCACGCCATAGGTGGTGAAGCGGGTCACCACCGGCGCATACATGGCGTCGGCGATGCTGAACCGGCCGAACAGGAAGGGGCCGCCTTGGCCGAAGCGGGCGCGGCAGTCGTTCCACAGGCCCTGGATGCGGGCGATGTCGGCCTGAACGTCGGCCTCGATCTCCTTGGTTTCGGTGGTGCACACATCCATGGGCAGGGCCATGCGCAGGGGCCGGAAGCCCGCATGCATCTCGGCCGCCACCGACCGGGCCACGGCGCGGGCCGCCGGGTCTTCGGGCCACAGCCCGGCCTTGGGCGCCAGTTCGGCCACATAGTCGCAGATGGCCAGCGAGTCCCACACCAGCAGCCCGCCATGCTTCAACAGCGGCACCTGGCCGCTGGGCGAATGTTTCAGGATATTGGCCTTGGTGTCGGGCTGGCGCAGCGCGATCTCGCATTCCACGAAGGGCAGCCCGGCCATCTTCAGGGCCAGCCAGGGCCGCAAGGACCAGGAGGAATAGCGTTTGGTGCCGATGACGAGGGTAAGCTGCTCCATGGGGGACCGCCTGATAAGCCGAATGCGTGGACCCAGATCATGG
>CAYOKN010000394.1:0-2555 GCA_964404545.1 uncultured Rhodospirillaceae bacterium
GGGCGGTCCCGTCAACATCGTGAACGCCGCCCCGGCGACGGCTCCGCAGCAGGCCGGCAGCGAGCCGTCCCGGGCGCCCGAGGCGCGCGAGCCCGTTGCCGCCGCCGGTCCCAATGACGTGCTGCCGCCGGAGGAGGACGAGGAAGCCGTGGTGGCTCCCGCCGCCACCGCGGCCGGGTCCATCGCCGTCTATGGCGAGGAAAACAAGGGCACCCGCGTGGTCTTGAGCGCCACCGGCGACTGCTGGTTCCAGATCCGTGACGAGCAGGGCAACCTGGTGGCCTCGCGCCTGCTGCGCAAGGGCGAACGCTTCCTGGTGCCGCAGCGCCCGGGCCTGCGCATGACCGTGGGCAGCGCCGGCGCCATGGAGGTGTTGCTGGACGGAAAGAGCGTGGGCCCGCTGGGCAAGACCGGCATCGTGCGCAAGGACATCCCGCTGGATACCGACAAGCTGGCCTCGGTCGCCCAGCCCTAGCGCGCCTGTTTGCATCCGCCTTGGCCCCTTGCCCGTTTCCGGGCAGGGGCCAATTGCGTTATAACGCAGTCCCTTTTTCCCCTTAATGGGCAAGGCAGAGCATGAGCGTCCGACCCTATCGCGACATCCATCGCCGCAACAGCCGCCAGATCATGGTGGGCGCCGTGCCGGTGGGCGGCGGTGCGCCCATCGCCGTGCAGACCATGACCAACACGGTGACCCACGATGTGGAGGCCACCGTGGCCCAGGTGCTGCGCTGCGAGGCGGCGGGTGCCGACATCGTGCGCATCTCGTGCCCCGACGAGGACAGCACCCGGGCGCTGCATCAGATCATTCCGCGCGTCAATGTGCCCATCGTGGCGGACATCCATTTCCACTATAAGCGCGCCATCGAGGCGGCCGAGGCTGGCGCCGCCTGCCTGCGCATCAATCCCGGCAATATCGGCTCGGCCGACCGGGTGCGCGAGGTGGTCAAGGCTGCCAAGGATCATGGCTGTTCCATGCGCATTGGCGTCAATGCCGGCTCGCTGGAAAAGCACCTGCTGGAAAAATATGGCGAGCCCACGCCCGAGGCCATGGTGGAAAGCGCGCTGGAACATGCGCGCATCCTGGAAGACAACGACTTCTTCGACCTGAAGATCAGCGTCAAGGCCTCGGACGTGTTCCTGGCCGTGGCCGCCTATCAGGGCCTGGCCGAGGCCTGCGACTATCCCCTGCATCTGGGCATCACCGAGGCTGGCGGATTGATTGGCGGCACCGTGAAGTCGGCCATCGGCATCGGCAATCTCTTGTGGGCCGGCATCGGCGACACCATCCGGGTCTCGCTCTCGGCGCCGCCCGAGGAAGAGGTGCGGGTGGGATTCGAGATCCTGAAAAGCCTGGATTTGCGCCATCGCGGCGTGCGCATCGTGTCCTGCCCCTCCTGTGCCCGCCAGGGCTTCGACGTCATCAAGACCGTGGAAACCCTGGAGCAGCGCCTGGCCCACATCACCACGCCCCTGTCCCTGTCCATCATCGGCTGTGTGGTGAACGGCCCGGGCGAGGCGCGCGAGACCATGATCGGCCTGACCGGCGGCGGCCAGAACCAGCATATGGTCTATGTGGGCGGCAATCCCGACCACCGCATCGAGGGCGAGGCCATGATCGACCATATCGTGGACCTGGTGCAGAAAAAGGCCGACGAGATCGAGGCCGCCAAGGCCGCCAACCCCAGCAAGTAAGAAGAACCCAGACCCATGTCCGCTTTGCAGCCGGTGCGCGGCACCCACGACTATCTGCCCGACGAGGCCCGCCGCCACCGCCATGTGGAGGAACTGGCCCTGGCCGTCGCCCAGCGCTACGGTTTTGGCGAAATCATCACCCCCATCTTCGAGTTCACCGAAGTCTTCGCCCGCACCCTGGGCGACACCTCGGACGTGGTGACCAAGGAGATGTACAGCTTCCAGGATCGGGGCGGCGAGGCCATCACCCTGCGCCCCGAAGGCACCGCCGGCGTGGCCCGCGCCTTCATCTCGGGCGGGCTGGCCCAGCATCTGCCGCTGAAGCTGTTCTATCGCGGCCCCATGTTCCGCTACGAGCGCCCGCAGAAGGGGCGCCTGCGCCAGTTCCATCAGGTGGGTGTCGAACTGCTGGGCGTGGACAATCCCCTGGCCGACATCGAGGTGATCGCCATGGGCTATCACCTGCTGAGCGCCCTGGGCGTGGGCGACAAGGTGACCCTGGAACTGAACAGCCTGGGCGACACCGAAAGCCGCGCCGCCTACCGCGAAGCCCTGGTGGCCTATCTGAAGGGGCATCTGGATAAGCTGTCCGAGGACAGCCGCACCCGGCTGGAGAAGAACCCCCTGCGGGTGCTGGACTCCAAGGACGAGGGCGACAAGGAGATCGTCAAGGATGCCCCCATCCTGACCGATTATCTGAACGAGGCCAGCCGCGCCTTCTTTGACCGGGTGGTCAAGGGCCTGCAGGAGTTGGGCGTGCCCATGAACCTGAATCCGCGCCTGGTGCGCGGGCTGGATTACTACAGCCACACCGCCTTTGAATTCACCACCACCGCCCTGGGCGCCCAGGGCACGGTGCT
>CAYOKN010000395.1:0-2530 GCA_964404545.1 uncultured Rhodospirillaceae bacterium
GCCGCAGCGTCGGGCAGGGCAGCGGCCACCACTGGCCAGGCGAAGGTGCCGGGCAGGGCGGGCGCGGGCTGCGGCTCGGGCGCCGCGCCGGCTTCGGGTCCGGATGGGGGGGCGGTGTCCTCGGCTTCCTCGTCCTCGCCAAAGGCGGCCAGCTGTTCCGCCAGGGTCGGCTTTTGCGGCTCGGCCTCGGCCTCGGCTTCTTTGGGGACGGGGGCAGCCTCCAGGCTGCCGCCCAGGTCGAAACCGGGATCCGGCAGGGGCGCGGGGGCGGGCTCGGCCACAGCGGGCAGGACTTCGCCCAGGTCGTCGGCCAGGGACAGCGAGGTGACGGGAAGGTCCACAGGGCCAGCAACCTCGACCCCCACGACCTCGGTCAGGTCGTCGGCCAGGCTGAACGAGAACGAGGTGGGAATGGCCGGCTTGGCGTCCGCCTCGGCCTTTTCGTCCTTGTCCTTCGGCAGTCCGATCTGGTCGCCGAATTCAAGCTCCATGCCCTTGGGTCCCCGTTCCTCCAAATGGCCGTAAGTGTAAGGCCAAAAGGGTTAAGGCGGCAATGACGGCCAGAGCAAAAGCACAAAAGAAAACGGCCGGCCCCATGGGGCCGGCCGCTGCATCTTCTCAGACTAATCAGATCAGTCCATCAGGGTGCAGACCACATAGGTACCGGCGGTGTTCCAGTTGGTTGCGCCCGCGGTGCCAGCTGCGCCATTGGCGTTGACCTGGGCGGCGCGGATGTTGCCCGTGGCGGCAGCACCATCGTCACGCTGCTGGTCATAGGACCGGGCCTGGTCGCGGGGAATCTGCGACATGCAGATGGCCGGGCCGGCCAATCCCTGCGGGGAATCCTGGACACCGATGATGCCGCCGAAGGCGTTCACGGGCAATGCGGCAGCGGTGCCGTCGCCGGGGAACATGTTGGAGACACGCAAGTGACGCCAGAACAGGTTGGATTCATCGGTGTTGGTGGCGTTGTAGTTGCCTTCGATGGTGCTGTCGCCATCGCCCTCGTTGGCCACGCCGAGATTGTTGATCGCTTCGGTGTCATCGCCGGGGAGGGAAATGTAACGGTCGCGATAGGTGTTCACGGCCACCTGCACGGCGTTCACGTCGGCGGCGATGCGCTTGCCACGGGCGTTTTCGATCAGTTCCTGACCCTTCAGGGCACCGCCGATGATCAGGCCGATGATCACCAGCACGATAGAGACTTCGATCAGGGTGAAACCGCCCTGGCGGGTCTCGGCGCTCTTGTTCGTCTTCATCGTTACTCCCATCCCTCTCTAGGGTCGCCCAAGGGCTGGGTCATGCGCAGCCGGGCGGATCAAGGAAACTTTCGTATAAGACTACCGGAAATGCGGTAGGACCGGGTAGGACAAATTTGCAACAAATGGTGTCACGCCGCCCATCCGGCCTCGGGTTCGCCTGTCAGAAGGCCAGCGGGCGGGGGTCGTTGCTGAATTTCTCGTAGAGGTCGCGGTCGGCGCGTCCCACCGAGTCGCTTCCGGTCACCACGGTGGCGCGCAGGAAGATCACCAGCTCGACCACTTCGGTGGAGTCGTCGCGGGCCTTGAACAATTCGCCGGCCAGGGGAATGTCCTGCACGCCCGGCACGCCGGTGGTGGACTTGGCCGCGCGTTCCTGCATCAGGCCGCCCATGACCACCACATCGCCCGAGGGGATGCGCACCACGCTGTCCATTTCGCGCACCTCGATGATGGGCACGGTGGATGAGATGTTGGTCACGTTGGCCTGGGCCGCTTGCAGGGCCACGGCGGGGTCGGCCACGGTGCCCACCAGCCGGGTCAAAGTGGGGCGCAGGGCCAGGCTGACATCCCGGGTTTCCAGGTTGATCGAGGGCTGCACCGTCATCACCAGGCCGATGGGCACGGTGCGCATCTCGGACTCATAGGTGGTGGTGGTGTTGCCGTCCGAGGTGGTGCTGTCGATCTCGACTTTGAAATAGACCTCGTTGCGGGCCACCTTCATCACCGCCGTCTCGTTGTTCATCACGGTCAGGCGGGGGCTGGACAGGGTGCGGACGGTGCCGAAGCCCTGGATGAAGGACAACAGGCCCTGCACGTCGCTGGTGCGATAGGACATGGTCAGCATGTCCTTGACGCCGTTGCTGGCCGAGAAGGCCGGCGTCTGGGTCGGATGCACGGTGGTGGCCTGGGTGTCGAAGGCGCGGCCCAGCGGCATCTGGAACTGCAGGCCCCAATTGCCCAGCGAATACCAATTGATGCCTTGGCGGTATTCGTCGGTCAGGTTGACTTCCAGCACCTTGGCTTCGATCAGCACCTGGGCCGAGGCCTGGGCCTTCATCTGGTCCAGATAGGCCTTGACCAGCTTGTGCTGCTTGGCGGTGGCGAAAACCGACACCACGCCGGTCTGCCGGCTGATGCTGAAATAGGGCGAATATTGCGGGGTCGAGCCGCCCTGCACGGTGGCGGTGGCGGTGGCGGTGCTGCTGCTGGCCGCGCTGCTGCTGGCCGCGCTGCCGCTGGCCGCCGTGCTGCCGGTGCTGCCAGTGCTG
>CAYOKN010000396.1:0-2519 GCA_964404545.1 uncultured Rhodospirillaceae bacterium
GACTCTAGGCATCGGCTCCGCGATGCGCCACCATGAAGCCGCGGTCGGCGACGGTGGGCTGGTAGGGGCCGGGGTGGAAGCCGGTGTCGGTGAGCATGGCGGCGTATTCGGCGGGGCTGTAGCAGCGGCCCTGGGTGATGCTCATGAGCAGGGCGGAGTATTCGGCCACGGGCAGGGGGCCGGTTTTGTCGTCGTTCAGGAAGGCGTCGTGGATGACGAGCAGGCCGCCCGGAGGCAGGGCGGCGGCGGCTTTTTGCAGGAGTTGGCGTGCCTCGGGCATGTCCCAGTCGTGCAGGACGTTGGAGAGCAGGAGCATGTCGGTGCTGGGCCAGTCGATGGCGAACATGTCGCCGGAAAGCACGTCGATCCGGTCGCTGAGGCCATGGCGGGCCACCTCGGCGCGCACGAGGTCATCAACGGGTGGCTGCTCCAGTACGGTGGCGCGGGCATGAGGGTGGGCGGCGATGAAGGTGGAGGCGTAGATGCCGGAGCCGCCGCCCACATCCAGCAGGTGGCTGCGGTGCTGGATCCATGGCGTGAGGGCGCGGGCGAGATGCTGGCCGAAGGCGGTGCCGCGCGAGTTCATGAGGTCAGTGAAGCCGCGCGCGAAGACGGGATCGAGCATGGACTGGTGCCAGTCGGACGCATCTGCCTTGGCCTGCCAGCCTGCGGGTTTGCCGGTGCTCAGCACCTGGAGGAAGCCCTGGACGATGGGGGTATCACGGATGGGGGCGTAGTAAGGGCCGAGGAACCAGGGCGAGCTCTTCACCATGTGCTCGCGCCCCAGCTGGGTGAGGTAATGCCTGCCGCTGGCATCCGTGCTGACCAGGCCGCTGGCGCGGCAGAGGGTGAGCAGGACATCCAGCGGACGCAGGGCCCAGCCGAAGTGGGCGGCGGTTTCCTCGCTGTTCACGCCTGCGTTTTCCCCCAGCCAGGTGAAGAAGTCGAAGTGCAGCAGCGCGGTGGCGATGAGTTCTGCGGAGTACTGGCGGTCGCGGTAGCGGAGCAGTTGGGCGGGATCGGTGGCGGGCAGGGTGTTTAGCATGATGGGGCTGTTTTTCAGCGCAGCTCGGCAGGCAGCATGTCGGCGAGCTTTTTGATATTCTCCGCATGGGCGCGGCTGGTGACGAGCACGGCGTCCTTGGCGGAGACGACGATCAGATCCTGCACGCCGAGCAGGGCGATGTGCTGGCCGGTCTGGGAGAAGACGATGTTGTTCTGGGAGCTGATCTGGGAGAAGGGGCAGTTGTGCCGGTTGCCGTCGTCATCACCCTGGAGGTAGCGGCCGACGCTGGTCCAGTTGCCCACGTCGTCCCAGTCAAAGGTGGCCTCCACGTTTAGCACGCGGGAGGCGCGCTCCATCAGGGCGTAGTCGATGGAGAGCTTGGGCAGCTTGCCAAACTGGCTGCTCACGGTGGCGTGGAAGTCGCGGCTGCCGCGCAGTTCGGAAATGAAGTCCGCCAGGGCAGGGCAGTGGCGGCTCAGCTCGCTGAAAATGGCCGGGATGGTCCAGATGAACATGCCCGCGTTCCAGGTGAAGGTGCCCTGGCTGAGGAAGTGCTCGGCTAGGTCGGGATTGGGCTTTTCGCGGAAGCGTAGGACTTCATACACGCCGCCGTCGTCCACGCCCGGCAGGGCGGCGCGGCGTCCGCGCTCCACATAGCCGTAGCTGGGGCAGGGCCAGGCGGGCTTGATGCCGATGGTGACGAGGGCGTTGGCAGTCTCTGCCGCCAGCACGGCTACGTTTAGCACGCGCTGAAATTCGGCCTTGTCCTGGATGAGGTGGTCTGCCGGCAGGACCATCATGGTGGCTGCGGGATCGCGGCGCACCACCCAGCCCACGGCCAGGGCGATCGCGGGCGCGGTATCGCGTTTTTCCGGCTCGGCGATGATGTTTTCCGTAGGCAACTGCGGCAGCATGGCGCGCACGGCGGCCTCTTGCTGGCGGCTGGTGAGCACCAGGATGTTTTCCAGAGGCACTAGGCCGTCCAGGCGCTCCACGGTCATTTCCAGCAGGGTTTTTTCGCCAAAGAGCCGCAGCAACTGCTTTGGCAGGGCATCGCGGCTGATGGGCCAGAAACGCTGGCCGCTGCCGCCAGCGAGGATGAGTGCATATCGGGAGTTCGTCGCGGGGGTCATCTGCGGGTCATCATGTCGTGCGCGCAGGTCTGAGCAAATTCCACTTTGGAGAATGTTCGTCTCTGCTATGTTGCCCCCGCCATGCCTCCAGAATCCTCCGCCGACAATCGTTACGAAGCCTACGCCAGTGTCATCGCCCCCGCCGCCGCAGGCTGCGCGCTGGGCATCCTTTTTGGCCGGGGCATGAGCCGTAGCTCCTCCAACATCATCGCCCTGACCCTGCTGGCTGCGAGCAGCGTGGTGGCCGCACCGCTGATCACCGACCTCGTCACCCGCGCTGCCAATAGCCCGCGCACCGAGCGCGGCAGCCGCCGCCGTCTGGAGGGCATCCGCGCCTCCAGCGAGGATGAGCTGAAGGACTTCTTTGTGGACTCCCCAGA
>CAYOKN010000397.1:0-2519 GCA_964404545.1 uncultured Rhodospirillaceae bacterium
CGGCACCAGCCGCCCCACCGGATCGCCGGCCCAGGCCAGCAGGCCGTCGGGCAGGAGCGCGAAGGTCTGGTCGGGGTCCGAGGCCAGCCGCCGCACCCGGCTGCCGATCTCGGCCTTCAGCGCGCGGCTGGCGGCGCTGGAAACGGTGCGGGCGGCGCTGGCCCCGTCGGACTGGTCGGCGGCGAAGCGGAAGCCCGACAGGGTGCCCACGAAATGCCCCTCGACCCGCACCTCGCCGGAATGGGCCACGGCGGCGAGCAGGGTCTCCTGGTCCTTCATCTTCTTGACCAGCACCGCCGTGCGGCGGTCCACGAACCGCTGGGTCAGCACCTCGTGCAGGGCATCGGACAGCCGGTCTTCCACCGCCCGGGTGCGCTCCTGCCAGGCCAGCGGGTCGCCCACCCAGTCGCCCCGGTGCGAGACATAGGTCCAGGTACGGATATTGGCGATGCGGCCGATCAGGGTGTCCATGTCGCCGTCGGTGCGGTCCAGCCGCTTGACATGGTTGTTCAGCCAGTCATCGGGCAGGCGGCCGGCGGGGCCGGTCAGGTGATGGAAGATCTGGCCCAGAAGGCGGGTGTGGTTCTCGGCCATCACCTTGCGGAAATCGGGGATCTGGCAGACATCCCAGAGCAGCCGCAGCCGGTCGGGCTGGTCGGCGACCCGGCGGATGTCGGCGTCCCGGGCCAGGGTGGTCAGGGCGATCTGATCATCGGCCTCACGGGCGCGCATCAGGCCGGGCAGTTCGGGCGGGCGGTTCAGGCTGTTGATCAGCGCGTCCAGGCCGGTGAAGCGCAGCTGCGAATTGCGCCAGAACAGGCGCTTCAGCGGCGGGAATTCGTGGTTCTCCACCGCCTCCACCATCTCGGGCTCGATGCCGCCCACATCGGCGGTGGTGCCAAAGCTGCCGTCATTCATGCCGCGCCCGGCCCGGCCGGCGATCTGGGCCAACTCGCCCGGCTCCAGCCCGCGCGGCACCCGGCCGTCGAACTTGCGCAAGGCAGCAAAGGCCACATGGTCCACATCCATGTTCAGCCCCATGCCGATGGCGTCAGTGGCCACCAGATAGTCCACCTCGCCGGCCTGGTAGAGCCCGACCTGGGCGTTGCGGGTGCGCGGGCTCAAGGCCCCCAGCACCACGGCGGCGCCGCCGCGCTGGCGCCGGATCAGCTCGGCCATCACATAGACGTCTGCGGCCGAGAAGGCCACCACCGCCGAGCGCGGCGGCAGCCGGGTCAGCTTGCGCTCGCCCGTGTAGCTGAGCTGCGACAGGCGCGGGCGGGTCACATATTCGGCGCTGGGGACCAGCCGGCGCAGCAGCGGCCGGATCGTCTCGGCGCCCATCACCATGGTCTCGTGCCGGCCCCGGGCATGCAGCAGCCGGTCAGTGAACACATGGCCGCGGTCGGGGTCGGCGCAGAGCTGGATCTCGTCGATGGCCAGGAAGTCCACCAGCCGGTCCACCGGCATGGATTCCACGGTGCAGACGAAGTAGCGGGGGTGGGCGGGGACGATCTTTTCCTCGCCGGTCAGCAGCGCCACCGCCTGCACGCCCTTGGCGCGCACCACCCGCTCATAATTCTCGCGCGCCAGCAAACGCAGCGGAAAGCCGATCATGCCGGTGGCGTAGCCGAGCATGCGGTCCAGAGCCAGATGGGTCTTGCCGGTGTTGGTGGGGCCGAGGACGGCGACGAAGCGCCCTTGTTCGGCTCGCTTGGGTGCTGCACCCGTGAGCATGGTCATGCCCTTAAAGCTTGGGCAGATTCACGGGAATGCAAGCGCCGGACCGGGGCAGTCGTCCCCTGGTCCGGCGCGCATTCAGACGGACTTACTCGGCGCTGGCGGCGCGGGGAGTCTTCACGTCGCCGCGCTGCTTGGCGGCGAAGTCCTTGACCTGACGCTCCATGGCGGCAAAGGCGTCGCGCAGGGCCACGCCGATGTCTTCGTTGACGTGCGCATCCTTGGGATCGCGCGCCACCACCAGCTCCTGACCGGGAACGGTCACGTTGATGGTGATGTGAAAGGGCTCACCCTTATGATGCAGGTTGCTGGTGTTCTTGTGATGCTGCTCCACCACGACACGGCAGGAGGTGATGCGGTCGTAAAGGGCTTCCAGCTTGGCCACCTTCTCGCGGATGCGCGTCTCGACCGCGTCGGAATGATCGACGCCGTGGAAGGTGATCTGCAAGGGAATCTGCATGGAACTCTCCGTTTTTTCATATGACCGCCCCATTGCAGGGCGGGGTGCTACCCCTTGGTTCGGCGTGGCGGCCGCCGGTCCCGTACCTGTGCGATGCATGCCGGCACGGCAGCCCGTCGTCCCCTCATTGTCGCGCTTTTGGGCGCACATTGATACCCATTTGACGGGACACAAGCAACGTCCGGCTGGAGGCGCAAGAGGGTGAACGCCGCCATGCCATAAGGGCTTGCGCGGCAAATGAGTTTGCCACATATCAGCCCCTGCCTTTTTGGAACCCTTTGGTTGAAGACGGGACAAGAAATGTCGGAACAGACCCTGA
>CAYOKN010000398.1:0-2211 GCA_964404545.1 uncultured Rhodospirillaceae bacterium
CCCAGGCCGGCGGCGGCGGCGGCGGGCTTTTCCATGACGGGTGCGGTGTCCACGAACACCTTCACCTCGGCCCCCTGGCTTTCGGCGATCCAGCGGGCCAGCTGCTTCAGCCGCTTCTTGACCAGGTCATGATAGTCCTTGTTGCGGGCATAGACCGAGATGCGCCCCCGGTCGGGATGGCCCTCCAGCGCCAGCGGGTCATAGCCCGGCGCATAGGAAAGGCCCAGGGCGATGACGGTGCGGGCCTCGGGCCACAGCCCCTGTGGCGCGCCCCGCTGGGTCTCGCGCTCGGCCATCCAGCCCATGTCGCCCTGGCGTCCCTCGGCCAGCCAGGCGCGCAGGCCCTCGGCGGCGCGGCCGGGCCCCTCGGCACGGGCGAAGCCCACCGCCTGGAAGCCCAGGTCCAGGGCCTTGTTCCGTATGGCCGCGCGAAGATCCTGCATGTCACCTTGACCGGAAGCTGTGGGTTGCATAAGAACTGTTCAAAATTACTTAAAGCACATTTTGTGTGCACAGAACTCTTCTGCCGAAGACTTGGGCGGCAGCCATAGGCATTTGCCCTGGTTTTGGGCAGCCTGGCCTTTGGTTTACAAGGCAGTGGCCCCGGCAAAGCGCCGCGCCGCCTTGTTTATCACTTTTGGCATGGGTCTTGTAAAAGTCCGCGCCATTCGGCTCCCCCAGGCCGGTTGGAAGGAATACCCCCCCTATGCAAGCCCCCGCCACCTCCCACGATGTTCTGTTCGTCCTGCTCGGCGCCATCATGGTGCTGGCCATGCATGCCGGCTTTGCCTTTCTCGAAGTGGGCACCGTGCGCACCAAGAACCAGGTGAATGCGCTGGTCAAGATCCTGACCGACTTCGCCGTGTCCACCACCGCCTATTTTTTCATCGGCTATTCGGTGGCCTATGGCGTCACCTTCCTGCAGGACGCGCCGGTGCTGACCGGCGCCGTCGAGGGATCGGGCTTCGCCGCCCAGGGCTATGACCTGGTGAAGTTCTTCTTTCTGGCCACCTTCGCCGCCGCCATTCCGGCCATCGTGTCCGGCGGCATTGCCGAGCGCGCCAAGTTCGGCCCGCAGCTGACCGCGACCGGCCTGCTGGTCAGCCTGGCCTATCCGCTGCTGGAAGGCATGGTCTGGGGCAGCCGCTTCGGCTTCCAGGATTTCGTCAGCGGCTTGGCCGGCGTGGGTTTTCATGACTTCGCCGGCTCGGTGGTGGTGCATGCCTTTGGCGGCTGGGTCGGCCTGGCCGCCGTGCTGATGCTGGGCGCACGCCGGGGTCGCTATCGCCGCGACGGCAGCCTGGTGGGCATCCCGCCCAGCAACATCCCCTTCCTGGCCCTGGGGGCCTGGGTGCTGGCGGTGGGCTGGTTCGGCTTCAATGTGATGAGCGCCCAGAAGATCGAGGGCATTTCCGGCCTGGTGGCCTTGAATTCGCTGCTGGCCATGGTGGGCGGCATCCTGGCCTCGCTGGTGGCGGGCCGCAACGACCCCGGTTTCGTGCACAACGGCGCCCTGGCCGGCTTGGTGGCGGTCTGCGCCGGCTCGGATGTGATGCATCCGGTGGGGGCCCTGGTCACCGGCGCGGTGGCCGGCGCCGGTTTCGTCTGGCTGTTCGAGCGATGCCAGAACAAGTGGAAGATCGACGATGTGCTGGGCGTCTGGGCCCTGCATGGCATGTGCGGCGCCTGGGGCGGCATTGCCTGTGGCATCTTCGGTCAGGCCCTGCTGGGCGGCATGGGCGGTGTGTCGCTGTTGGCCCAGGTGATCGGCACCGCGCTGGGCATCGGCCTGGGCTTCGGCGCCGGCCTGCTGGTCTATGGCGCCCTGAAGCGCACCGTCGGCATCCGTCTGTCCGCCGAGGAGGAATTCGAGGGCGCCGACCTGGCGATCCACCGCATCACCGCCTATCCCGAGGACAAGTCCGCCTATCCCGAGGCCGCCGCCTACCAGGCCCGGGTGGCCGAGGCAAGCGCGCAGTAAGACCGGAGCGCGGGCATCCTCGCCCGCACTTAGGCACAAGCGGGCGGGACGCCCGCGCTCCGGGGAGGGGCACCCGGAGGCCCGCAGGGCCGACTGGCGCATTGCGCGCCCCGGAGCGAAGTGGAGGTGAGCCAAGGGCGCGGACGCGCCCGCCCGGCGTTTGAGGGACCAAAAAAAGCGGGCGGGACGCCCGCGCTCCGGGGAGGGGCACCCGGAGGCCCGCAGGGCCG
>CAYOKN010000398.1:2311-2519 GCA_964404545.1 uncultured Rhodospirillaceae bacterium
AGCGAAGTGGAGGTGAGCCAAGGGCGCGGACGCGCCCGCCCGGCGTTTGAGGGACAAACATAAAAAAAGCGGGGGCCGGCAGCCCCCGCTCTAACTCAGGTGACGGTCCCTCAGCCCCTCGGAGCCAGCAGGCCTCGGGCCACCACCTGGGCCTGGATCTCGGCGGCGCCCTCGAAGATGTTGAGGATGCGGGCGTCGCAGAGGATGC
>CAYOKN010000399.1:0-2494 GCA_964404545.1 uncultured Rhodospirillaceae bacterium
CGGCGACAAGATGGACGAAGCCATCATCGCCTATATCCGCCGCAACCATAACCTGCTGATCGGCGAAGGCTCGGCCGAGCGGATCAAGAAGGAGATCGGTTCCGCCTGCCCGCCCGAGGACGGCGAGGGCCGCACCATGGAGATCAAGGGCCGCGACCTGATGAACGGCGTGCCCAAGGAACTGATCATCTCCGAGCGCCAGATCGCCGAGTCCCTGGCCGAGCCCGTGGGCGCCATCGTCGAGGCCGTCAAGGTGGCCCTCGAGCACACCGCCCCCGAACTGGCCGCCGACATCGTGGACAAGGGCATCGTGCTGACCGGCGGCGGCGCCCTGCTGTCCAACCTTGACTATGTGTTGCGCCACGCCACTGGCCTGCCGGTGTCCATCGCCGACGACCCGCTCTCCTGCGTCGCCCTGGGCACCGGGCGTGCGCTGGAAGAGATGAACAAGCTCAAGAACGTGCTGAGCTCCATGTACTAACCAGGGGCCGCCGCCCAGTGGGCGGCGGCTGTTTTTCCGGCCGAGGGAGGGGTTCGAGGTGAAGCAACCGGGGCAGACCGGCCGTCTCGCCACTTTGCGCCTGCTGGCGCACCGCTTCGCATTCGCTTCTCTCATCCTCGCCTCCTTCGCCCTGATGCTTCTGGGCAAGGCGGACACCGTGCTGATGGAGCGGACGCGGGTGCTGGTCACCGACGCCCTGACGCCGGTGCTGGACGTGATTTCGCGTCCCGCCGGGGCCATCGCCGACGTGGTCAATGGCGTGCGCGACCTGGCCAATCTGCGGGCCGACAATGTGCGGCTGCAGGAAGAGAATGCCAAGCTGATGCATTGGCAGGTGTTGGCCTCGCGCCTGGAGTCGGAAAACCGTGCTCTGCGCGCCCAGATGAATTTCATCCCCGAGTCTGACAGCGCCTTCATCACTGCCCGCGTGGTGGCGGACAGCGGCGGCGCCTTCGTGCATTCCTTGGTCATCAATGCCGGCAGCAGCCAGGGCGTGCGCAAGGGCCAAGCGGTGCTGTCCGGCGAGGTTCTGGTGGGCCGCGTGGCCGAGGTGGGCTTGCGCTCGGCCCGGGTATTGCTGTTGACCGACCTTAATGCCCGCATCCCCGTCATGCTGGAAACCAGCCGGGCCAAGGCCATCCTGTCCGGTGACAATTCCGACCGTCCCAAGCTTGGCTACCTGACCGGCAAGGCGGTGGTGGCCACCGGCGACCGCGTGGTCACCTCGGGCCATGGCGGCGCCTTCCCGCCGGGGCTGCCCGTGGGCGTGGTGGCCTCCGTGTCCGAAGGCATGGCCCGCCTCGAGCCCTTCGTCCATCGCCATCAGCTCGAATATGTGACCGTGGTCGATTACGGGCTGGCGGGCATTCTGTCCTCGCCCGCGGCTGCGTCCGCCGGCGAGAGGGACCCCCGGTGAAGCAATCCGCCCTGACCCGCATGGACCTTTGGGCGCGGCATCTGCTGCCGTTCGGTGTGAGCCTGCTGTTGGTGCTGCTGACCGCGGCCCCCACCCACCTGCCGGCCTTCAGCGGCATCGCGCCGGTGCTTGGGCTGGTGTCGGTGTTCTACTGGTCCATCTATCGCCCGGACCTGCTGCCGCCCTATGCCGCTTTCCTGCTGGGGCTTTTGAGCGACATCGTCAGCGGCCTGCCCATCGGCGTGTCCGCCTTCGTGCTGCTGCTGGTGCAGGGGGTGACGGCGTCACAGCGCCGTTTCTTCATCACCCGCACCTTCCTGGTGGCTTGGTGGGGCTTCGGCATGGTGTCGGCGGCGGCCTTCGGGGTGTCCTGGCTGCTGTTGGGCGTGCTGTTCGACCGCGTGGTGGACAACCAGGCGCTGATGTTTGAATTCCTGATGACCCTGGCCGTCTATCCCGTGCTGGCTTGGACCCTGGCCCGCACGCAAGTGGCCTTCCTGAAGAACGCGTGAGGACATGCAACGCGATCTCGATCGCACCAAGGTACTGACCCGGCGCGCCGCCATGCTGGGCGGTGGACAGATCGCGCTGTTTTCGGCGCTGGTCGGCCGTCTCTATTACCTGCAGGTGGTGGAGTCCGAGAAATACACCGTGCTGGCCGAGGAGAACCGCATCAATTTGCGGCTCCTGCCGCCGCCGCGCGGCCGCATCGTGGACCGCAACGGCGTGGCCATGGCGGTGAACCAGCAGAACTTCCGGGTTCTGGTGGTGCGCGAGCAGACGCCCAGCCTGGATGCCACCCTGGATGCCCTGGGGCAGATCATCCCCATCGGCGAGCATGACCGCGCCCGCATCCTGCGCGAGGTGCGCCGCCGCCGCTCCTTCGTGCCGGTGACGGTGCGCGAGAACCTGACCTGGGAGGAGGTGGCCCGGGTCGAGCTGAATGCGCCTGACCTGCCCGGTGTGGTGATCGATGTGGGCCAGAGCCGGTTCTATCCCCTGGGCGGGCTGGGCGCACATATCCTGGGCTATGTGGCGGCGGTGTCCGAGAACGACCTGACCGGCAGCACCGATCC
>CAYOKN010000400.1:0-2494 GCA_964404545.1 uncultured Rhodospirillaceae bacterium
CGGGCTGCAGCAGGATCAGGACCACCACCAGGGCCAGTGCCGGGCCGGGGCGCAGCACGCCGTCCAGGGCGCGGGCCAGGGCGGGCAGGGCGGGCAGCAGCAGCAGGGGCGGCAGCACCACGCCCCAGGCGAATACCGCCTCGCGGCCCAGCAGCGCGCCGGGCAGCAGCAGCAGGTCCATCAGCCGGGTCCAGTGCAGGGTCTCGCCATAGGGCGCGTTGGTCTGCCAGATATGGGCGTCATGCCAGTCGCCCCGGGCCACCAGGTCCAGGGCGCGGATCAGATGCATATAGGCGTCGGAATCGGTCAGGCGCCCCTCCCAGGGGCCGGTGACCACGGTGGCCAGAAGCAGTCCCTGGAGCAGCAGAACCACCGCTGCAGATACCAGGATTGTGTAAAAATTGTCACGCATCCGACAGTAACCAAACTGCAAACAAGCGTAATATGTTCACTCTTATTGGTTAATATTCCACGAAACCCGGCGGGATCGCCGCTTCTTGACCTACCCGAAAGTCATATGTCGGGTGTTAACGTGTTGAAAAGATTGTGCTGTGACGTTCGTCACAATGGCTTGGGCGTTGTATTCCGTTCGTGTATCCCCTATAGTCCCTCTTGAAAGCGTGGGAGCTAACACCACGCCGTTCCGGAGAGGGCGGATAGCCAGCCTGTCCGGGGTGCAGACATCCATAGGAGTGGTCTTATGCTTAAGCTTTACGTCAATTACGTCGGCATCAAGCACAAGCTGGCTGCCAAGGTGCGTCAGTTCGCCGGCAACGAGTCGGGTGCGACCGCCATCGAATACGGCCTGATCGCCGCCCTGATCGCCGTCGTGGTGATCGGCGCCGTGACTGCCATCGGCACCAACCTGTCCTCCAAGTTCAACGACGTCTCCGGCAACCTGAAGTAAGGTGGTCGCGGGGCCGGGCCGCTCAGCGCCGCCCGGGTCGGTAACAGCGAACGCCCTCCGCCCGACAGCGGAGGGCGTTCGTCGTTTACGGGGTGTTTCAGGGGGTTGTTCTCGGGGGTTTTGGTCTGGGCATGGTGTCGCAACTGGTGCTGGGGGCGTCGGCTCTCCTGTTCGTGGCCGTGCTGCTGGCCGCCGCCGTCAGCGACATCCGATGTCGGCTGATCCCCAACCGCTATCCGCTGCTGCTGGCGCTGGCCTTTGGGCCGGCAGCCCTGGCGGCGGGCCCGGGCTGGGCCGTGGCGGGGCTGCATCTGGGGGTCGGGCTTGGCCTGCTGATCCTGGGGGCGGCCCTGTTCTTCGGCGGCCTGTGGGGGGCGGGCGACGCCAAGCTGCTGGCGGCGGTGGGGCTGTGGACCGGCCTGCCGGGGCTGTCGGCGCTGCTGGTGATGACTGCTCTGGTGGGCGGGGTGATGGCCCTGGGGGTGCTGCTGGCCCGGCGTTTACAGTCCGTCAAGACTTTGCGGCCAAACTCTGTGCTGGCTCGCATAGGGTCCAAAACCGGCCCGCTGCCTTATGGCGTGGCCATCGCCGCCGCCGGGGTCCTGCTCCTGGTCAGGGGCGGCACCGTCCTGGGGCCGCTGTCCGGCTGGCTTCCAGGTTAAAGCGTCGGGTTCTTGTTGGGGGGTCGCTCGTGGTGATGAACGGGATCTCTGCTGTCCAGGCAGCCTTCGGGACCGGAGGCTGATCCGCCATGCGCCCCATCATGATCGCTCTCATCGCCTCGGCCGTGCTGATTGCCGGCCTGGTGGCCTATCTGGCCAATGTGTTCCTGACTTCGGCCGCGCCCAAGCCGCAGGCCACCGAGCAAGGCAGCGCCGCGCCCGTGGAGATGGTGCTGGTGATGGCCCGGGACGTGGCCGCCGGCGTGGCCTTGAAGGAAAGCGACCTGCGTTGGGAACGCTGGCCCGCCGCGCCGCTGGACCCCCGACTGGTGGTGCGCGGCAAGGGCGACGATCCCTTGCCCAATTATGTGGGCGCCACTGCCCGCCGCGCCCTGGTCCAGGGCGAGCCGGTGAGCGCCAATGCCCTGTTCCGCCAGGGTGACGCCAGCTTCCTGGCCGGCGCCTTGACCGCCGGCATGCGCGCCGTGTCGGTGTCGGTCAATCCCACCACCTCGACCTCGGGCTTCGTGCTGCCGGGCGACCGCGTGGATGTGGTGATGACCGCCAAGGTGGAGGTCCGCCTGACCGGCCGGGGCTCGGCCACCGAGGAACGTTCCTTGTCCGAGACGGTGCTGCGCGATGTGCGCGTGCTGGCGGTGGACGACAAGGTGGCCAAGGGCGAAGGCAATACTGTGAACGGCAAGAACGTCACCCTGGAAGTCACGCCCAAGGAAGCCGAGATCCTGCTGGTCTCGGACGAGGTGGGAACCCTGTCCCTGGTGCTGCGCAGCGCCGCCGCCGCCCTGGGCGACGAGCCGCTGGACCGGGGCTTCACCATGGACACCGACGCCAGCAACGCGCTCAGCGCCCTGAAGGGCGGCGGCGCGCGTTCGGGGCCCGCGCCCTCGGGCGATGCCGAATCGGC
>CAYOKN010000401.1:0-2476 GCA_964404545.1 uncultured Rhodospirillaceae bacterium
GCAACCAGATCGGCGCGGTGGTGGGGGTGCAGCCCTTCGGCGGCGAAGGCCTGTCGGGCACCGGCCCCAAAGCCGGCGGGCCCTTCACCCTGCCCCGCTTCGCGGTGGAGCGCACGGTTTCGGTCAACACGGCGGCGGCCGGCGGCAACACCACGCTGATGGGGCTGGAGGATTAGGGGCGCCCCTTCCCTCTTCTCGTCATGCCCCCTGGCACGGGGATCGCCGGGTCAAGCCCGGCGATCCCCGTCGGCCCTTCTTCAATCCCCGCACCAGGAACCTTGCCGGATTGAGGGCCAGCAATATCTCGGCATCCACCGGCGGCGGCGCGCCGCACAGTTGGGCGGCCAGGATCTCGGCGGCCAGGGGGCCGGTCTGGAAACCGCGCGACCCCAGACCCGACAGCACGAACAGGCCCGGCATCCAGCTGGCCGGCGGATAGCTCTTCCAATGCCGGCCGTGATGCAGGTCGCCATAGTCGCGGCGGAAGGCGTCGAGGTCAGGCACGGGTCCGCACAGGGGTAGATGGTCTTCGGTGGTGCAGCGCAGGGCGGCGCGGCCCTCGGCCCCTGCCTCGGGCCAGCGGGCGGCCAGGTCGGGCAAGGCGGCCTGCACCCCCGACAGGGTATGAGCATGGTCGGCCGCCGACAACGCGCCATAGCCATCGTCGGCGGGGTCGGGCCAGCGGGCGAAGGTGGAGCCCAGCACATGGCGCCGCCCTCCCGCCGCGTCGGTAAAGGCAGGGGTCAGATAGCCGCCAAAGGTCAGCGCCCCCCGGGGCCCCTCGCCCCGTTCGGGCAGCAAGGTGATCTGACCGCGATTGGCGAACAGCCCCAGCCCCGCCGGCAGCAGAAGCCGCGCCTGGGCGCCCGCTGCCACCACCACGCTGGCGGCCTCGGCCACCGTCCCTCCTTCGGCATCCAGCAGGCGCCAGCCGGCGCCGCCGGGCTCCAGACGGTCCACCCGTTGGCCAGGGCGCACCTCCAGCCCCTGGGCCAGGGCGCGGCAGACCGTGGGCGGATGCAGGCAGCCAGCGCCGGGATACCACAACCCGCCCCGGGGCAGCGGCACGCCCAGCCGATCGGAGGCACCGGCAGCGGTCAGCAGCTCCAGCGCGCCGGGCAGCGGGTCCAGGGCGGCCAGCCGCTCCTGGCGCCCGGCCTCACGCTCGTCCGTGGCCATGGCGAAGGTGCCCCGCTGCGGCCGCCAGACCGCATGGCCCGCCGCCTCCAGCGCGTCATAGCGCCGCGCCGCATCCAGGAAGGCCAGGCGGTGAAAGCGCGCATCGGCGCTTTCCTCGGCCAGCAGGCGCGGCTCCACCAGGCCCGAGGGGTTGCCCGACGCTTCCTCGGCCAGGCTGTCATGGCGCTCCAGCAGGAACGCGTCCCGCCCCTGGTCGGCCAGGGCGCGCAGCAGGGCGCAGCCGGCAATGCCGCCGCCGATCACCGCCACCGGGCCGGACGCCGGCAGGGTGGGCGGCTGGAACCAGGGGTCCGTGGCGAGCAGCGGGCCAGGGCACCCCTGGAAGCTGCCGGCCGAGCATTCGGATTTATGCAGGCCCGGGCGCTTTTCCATGGCGAAGCCCGCCGCCTCGAGCCCCCGGCGCACCCGGCTGGAGGCGCTGTAGGTGGCCAGCCGCGCCCCCGGGGCCGACAGCCGGGCCAGGTGCTTCAGCACCGGCTCGTCCCACATCTCGGGATTTTTCTTGGGCGCAAAGCCATCCAGATACCAGCCGTCCACCCGCGCGGTCAGGCCGGCCAGCATGGGCTCCACCGGCCCCAGAAGCAGGGTCAGGCACAGCCGCCCGTCCTCGAAGCGCAAGCGGTGGCTGCCCGGGGCCAGCACCGGCCAGGCGGCCAGCAGCTGGCGGGCCAGCGGCTCCAGCTCCGGAAAGGCGGTCAGGGCGCGGGCCAGATCGGCCCGCTCCAGCGGAAAGCCCTCCACCGACAGATAATCCAGCCGGCAGGGCCGCCCGGCCTCGCGCCAGGCCTGCCAGGTCATCAGGAAATTGCGCCCGGTGCCAAAGCCGGTCTCGGCCAAGGTATAACGCGTCCGCCCCCGCCAGACCTGGGGCACCCCCAGCCCATCCAGGAAGGCATGGCGGGATTCCGCCAGCGGCCCCCGGTGCGAGAAGTACATATCGCCGAATTGCGGGGAAACCGGGCCGCCCTCGCCCCACTCCACCCGCCCCCGGCCCAGGCCGGCGCGGTGATCAGGCATGCACGGGCTCGGCGGGAGCCGGCGCAGGATCGGGAACCGAGAAATGGAACACGCTGCCCCGGCCGGGTTCCGAATCCACCCAGATGCGCCCGCCCAGCGACGCAGCCATCTTGCGGGCCAGCGCCAGTCCCACGCCAGTGCCCAGGCTGTCGGGGTTGACCCGGCGGAACAGGTGGAAGATGGCTTCCTGCTGGTTGGGCTCGATGCCCCGGCCATTGTCCATCACCGAGAACACCCAGCGGCCATTGCGCGATTCGGC
>CAYOKN010000402.1:0-2465 GCA_964404545.1 uncultured Rhodospirillaceae bacterium
ACAGACCAGGCCGTCGAAGTCCGAACGGGTAACCAGGCGGTATTTCTGCTTGGTCATGGCAGTCATGGAAGCACCCTTCCGATTGGTGACGATTTCCCAGGTCAAAGAAAATACCACCGGTCGAAGGGCGTGACAAACGGCGGCGAGAGACGATAATCAGGCCGTCGTGTACAGCCATCCATGGACCCGCCATGCCGTTCCGCCGCCCCCTCCTCATCCTGCTGCCCACCCTGGCCCTGGGGGCCTGTTCCATGGTGGATCGCGAGCCCTATATCTATGAGGACCACGAGCAGGTGCGCCAGGGCAAGAGCATGACCGTCTGCTATGCCGCCAGCCAGCCCGAGGGGCGGGCCAAGGCCGATGCGGTGGCCAGTGCGCGCTGTGACGAATTCGACCTGGTGGCCCGCCCCATTCCCGGACGCCATCTGCGCTGGCAATGCGACCTGGCTCATCCCGACCGCCAGAGCTATCGCTGCCAGAAACCCAATGACCCGCTGCCATCTGCCACCCAGAATGTCTGGTAGCAACGGCTGAGGGCGTAAGCCCCCCCCAAAGCAAAGGGGCGCCCCGCAGTTGCGGGACGCCCCTTCAAAGCTGGGCGATCGCCCGGCGCTTAGACCTGACGCTCGATCAGCTTCTGCTTGATGCTGCCGATGGCCGCCGCCGGATTCAGGCCCTTCGGGCAGGTCCGGGTGCAGTTCATGATGGTGTGGCACCGATAGAGCTTGAAGGGATCGTGCAGGGCGTCCAGACGCTCGCCGGTATATTCGTCGCGGCTGTCATGGATCCAGCGCGCCGCCTGCAGCAGCACGGCCGGGCCCAGATAGCGGTCGCCGTTCCACCAGTAGCTGGGGCAGCTGGTCTGGCAGCAGAAGCACAGGATGCACTCCCACAGGCCGTCCAGCTTGGCGCGCTCTTCCGGCGACTGCCGGACTTCGCGGTCCGGCGGCTGCGGAGTCTGGGTCTTCATCCAGGGCTGGATCGAGGCCAGCTGGGCATAGGGCACGGTCAGGTCGGGAACCAGGTCCTTGATGACCGGCATATGCGGCAGCGGGCTGATCACCACGGTGCCCTGGACTTCCTCGATGGGCTTGAGGCAGGCCAGGGTGTTGCGGCCGTCAATGTTCATGGCGCAGGACCCGCAAATGCCTTCACGGCAGGAGCGGCGCAGGGTCAGGGTGCTGTCGATCTCGTTCTTGATCTTCAGCAGGGCGTCCAGAACCATGGGGCCGCAGTCCTCGAGATCGATCTCGAAGGTATCCCAGCGCGGATTGTCGCCCGAGTCGGGGTCATAGCGGTAGATCTTGAAGGCCTTGACCTTCTTGGCGCCGGCGGGCGCCTTGTAGGTCTTGCCGTTCATCACCCGGGAATTGGCGGGCAGAGCGAATTCAACCATAGGGTCGTTCCTCGTGATGAGGCCGATGGGCGCGTCTTAGTAGACGCGCGCCTTCGGCTCGATGTACTCGATCTCGTCGGTGAGGGTGTAGGTGTGCACCGGACGGTAGTCCAAGGTCACCTTGCCGTTCTCATCGACCCAGGCCAGGGTGTGCTTCATCCAGTTGGCGTCGTCGCGCTCGCTGAAGTCCTCGCGGGCATGGGCGCCACGGGATTCCTTGCGCGCTTCGGCCGAATAAAGGGTGGCCTTGGCACAATCCATCAGGTTGGCCAGCTCCAGGGCCTCGATCAGGTCCGAGTTCCAGATCAGCGAGCGATCGTTGATCTTGAGCTGCGGCAGGGTCGAGTAAACCTCGTCGATCTTCTTGACGCCTTCCTCCAGCGAGGACTGGGTCCGGAACACCGCCGCGTCATTCTGCATGGTGCGCTGCATGGCGTTGCGGATTTCCGAGGTGTGCAGCGAGCCGTTGGCGTTGCGGGCCTTGTCCAGGCGCGACAGGGCAAAGTCGCCCGCATCGGCCGGCAGCGGCTTGTGCTTGGTGCCGGGCTTGATGATGGACGCGGCATGGATGGCGGCGGCGCGGCCGAACACCACGATGTCCAGCAGCGAGTTGGTGCCCAGGCGGTTGGCACCATGCACCGACACGCAGGCGGCCTCGCCGATGGCCATCAGGCCGGGGCAGACGGCGTCCGGATTGTCCTTGGTGGGACGCAGGACTTCGCCGTGGATGTTGGTGGGAATGCCGCCCATGTTGTAGTGCACGGTGGGCAGAACCGGGATCGGCTCCTTGGTCACGTCCACGCCGGCGAAGATCTTCGCCGTCTCGGAGATGCCCGGCAGACGCAGCTCCAGGGTCTCGGCGCCCAGATGCTCCAGATGCAGGAAGATGTGGTCCGAGCCCTTGCCCACGCCGCGGCCGTCGCGGATTTCGCAGGTCATGGCGCGCGACACCACATCGCGGGAGGCCAGGTCCTTGGCGGTGGGGGCATAACGCTCCATGAAGCGCTCGCCCTGGCTGTTGGTCAGATAGCCGCCCTCGCCGCGGGCACCCTCGGTGATCAGGCAGCCC
>CAYOKN010000403.1:0-2463 GCA_964404545.1 uncultured Rhodospirillaceae bacterium
GTAAAGATGGTTCCACGCTGCGGCGCCGCATCCCTTCCGGCGGGCTGGGCGTGGTGATCGCGCTGTTGGGATGCGGCCTGGCGGTGCTGTTGGCGGCGCCGGCGGCGGCGGGGGCGGCGGTGCTGGTGGGCTGGCTGGCCCAGCGGCAGATCGGCGGCCAGACCGGCGACGTGCTGGGCACCGTGCAGCAGGCCGCCGAACTGGCGGTGCTGTTCCTGGTGGTGGCGCTATGAAGGAAGTCCGTTGGTGGTGGCTGCGCCATGCCCCCGTGCCCAGCCCCGAGGCGCGCATTCATGGGCGGCTCGACCTGCCCTGCGACACCTCGGACACAGAGGATTTCGCAGCCCTGGCCCGGCAGCTGCCGCGCCAGGCAGTGTTGCTGGAATCCGGCCTGATCCGCTGCCGCCAGACCATCGGGGCGCTGGAGGCGGCCGGGGTTCCCCTGCCGCCGGCGCAACTGGAGCCCGACCTGGTCGAGCAGGATTTCGGCGCCTGGCAGGGCCATAGCTGGTCCGAGCTGGCCGATGCCAAGGACCCGGACCTGCCCCGCTTCTGGAAGGACCCGGCGGGCGAGGCGCCGCCCGGCGGCGAGAGCTTTGCCCAGGTGATCGCCCGGGTGCGCGGCGTGCTGGCCCGTCAGGCCGAGGAGAACCCGCACCGCGACATCATCGCCGTGGCCCATGCCGGCACCATCCGCGCCGCCCTGGCGGTGGCGCTGGAATTGCCGCCCGACGTAGCCCTGCGCTTCGCCGTGGACCCGCTCAGCCTGACCCGCATCGACCAGGTGGGCGAAAGCTGGCGGGTGGTCTGCGTGAACCGCATGCCCGGCTAGGCCCCAGCCGGTTGCCGAACTGGTAAGCCCGTGATAGCGTCCCGCCGCCGGTGAAACTGTGATTCGGGATGGCTGAACGGTGCTGCTGCCGCCTCTGACCTTGGTTCTGGGCGGTGCGCGCTCGGGCAAGAGCCGGTACGCCGAAGGCCTGATCGGCGACCGCCCGGCGGTCTATGTGGCCACGGCCCAGGCCTATGACGACGAGATGCGGGACCGGCTGGCGGCGCACCGCGCTCGGCGCGGCCCCAACTGGACGACGGTCGAGGAGCCCCTGGACCTGCCCGGCGCCCTGGCGCGGCTGGCCGATGACCGGCCGGTGCTGGTGGATTGCCTGACGCTGTGGCTGTCCAACCTGCTGCTGGCCGAGCGCGATATTGAGGCCGAGGCCGGCCGCCTGTTGGATGGGTTGTCCGCCTGCCCCGGGCCGGTGGTGCTGGTCAGCAACGAGGTGGGGCTGGGCATCGTGCCCGACAATGCGCTGGCGCGCCGCTTCCGCGACCATGCCGGCACCCTGCACCAGCGCCTGGGCCAACTGGCGCATTCCGTGGTTTTCGTGGCGGCCGGGCTGCCGCTGATGCTCAAGCAAGTGGATCAGAATCGATGAGCAAGGTCTTCACCAAGATTCCCGCCACCGTGATCACCGGCTTCCTGGGGGCCGGCAAGACCACCTTGGTGAAGCATCTGATGGAAACCGCCCATGGCCGGCGCATCGCCCTGATCGTCAATGAATTCGGCGATGTGGGCGTGGATGGTGACCTGCTGGCTTCGTGCGGGCTGCCCGACTGCCCCCAGGAGGACATCATCGAACTGGCCAATGGCTGCCTGTGCTGCACGGTGGCCGACGAATTCCTGCCCACCATGGAAAAGCTGATCAGCCGCGAGAACCCGCCCGACCATATCGTCATCGAGACCTCGGGCCTGGCCCTGCCCAAGCCGCTGGTCAAGGCGTTCGACTGGCCCGACATCCGCTCGAAGGTGACGGTGGACGGCGTCATCGCCGTGGTGGATGCTGCCGCCGTGGCCGCCGGCCGCTTCGCCTCGACCCCGGAACAGATGGCCCAGCCCGACCACGACAACCCGCTCGAGGAAGTGTTCGAGGACCAACTGGCCTGCGCCGACATGGTGGTGCTGAACAAGGTGGACCTGCTGCCCCAGGGCGGCCTGGAAGCCGCCGAGGACGCCCTGCGCGGCTCCTTGCGCTCGGGCGTGCGGGTGGTGCGCACCCAGCAGGGCGCGGTGCCCAGTGCCGTGCTGCTGGGCCTGGGCGCGGCGGTCGAGGACGACCTGCACAGCCGTCCCAGCCACCATGACGGCGAGGACGACCACGACCACGAGGACTTCGAGTCCTTTGCCCTGGAACTGCCCGCCCTGGCCGACCCGGACGCCTTCGAGGCCCGTCTGGTCCAGGTGATCGGCCAGCACGACATCCTGCGCCTGAAGGGCTTCCTGGCGGTCGAGGGCAAGCCCATGCGCCAGGTGGTCCAGGCGGTGGGGGCGCGCATCACCCGTTATTTCGACCGCCCCTGGAAGGGCTCGGAAAGCCGCACCAGCCGCCTGGTGGTGATCGGCCTGCACGGCCTGGACAAGGACGCCATCGCCGCCGCGCTGCGGGGGTAGGCGATGCTCTATCC
>CAYOKN010000404.1:0-2463 GCA_964404545.1 uncultured Rhodospirillaceae bacterium
TGGACCCGACCATGCAAGCCTATCAGCGCCGCCTGGCGGAATCGGCCGCGGGCGTGCTGCCCCAGGTGCAGATGCCCCAGCCGGTGCAGCCCGGCCTGCCGGTGCCTGGTGCCGCTCCGCGCCTGGTGCCCCCCGGCGGTGTTTCTGCGGGCGGCGTGGTTCTGACCCCGCCGGCCAGCCTGCGCCAGGGCCGCGACAGCGCCAGCCTGATGTCTGACGACCCGATGCAGCCGGCGCCCGGCGCCAGCTCGGTCCAAGTGGCCGGTATAAGCTTCGACCATGGCGCCCATCGCCTGACCGGTGCCGAGCGGGATGCCCTGCGTGAAGCTGCGCGCCTGCAGAAGCAGACCGGCGGCGTGGTGCGCGTGATCGGCAGCTCGAACAGCCGCTCGCTCGAGATCGATCCGGTGGCAAACAAGCTGGCCAACCTGGACCTGGCCATGAAGCGGGCCAATGCGGTGGCAGCCCAATTGCGCTCGCTGGGCGTGCCGTCCAGGAAGCTGTTCCTGGGTACGGCCCCGGTGGATGAGATGGGCGGCGAGCAGCCGACCCACATCTATATCGACTATTAAAGGCCGCCGCGCTAAACATTGACCCCTTCGGAACTCGCGACACCCCATTGGGGCCCGGTGGCCCCGGCGGTTCCGTCACTGGCGTTTGGGTATCATGGATCACGAATTTCACCGCATTAAGCGTCTTCCGCCCTATGTCTTCGCCGAAGTCAACGCGATGAAGGCCAAGGCCCGTGCCGCCGCCGAGGACATCATCGACCTGGGCATGGGCAATCCCGACCAGCCGACCCCGCCCCACATCGTGGACAAGCTGGTGGAAGCCGCCCGCAACCCCAAGGCCCACCGCTATTCCATGTCGCGCGGCATTCCCGGCCTGCGCAAGGCGCTGTCGGCCTATTACCAGCGCCGTTTCAACGTCTCGATCGATCCCGAGACCGAATGCATCGTGACCCTGGGCTCCAAGGAAGGCCTGGCCAACCTGGCCTCGGCTATCACCAGCCCGGGCGACATCATGCTGGTGCCCAATCCCAGCTATCCGATTCATCCCTTCGGCTTCATCATCGCCGGCGGCTCCTGCCGCTATCTGCCGGTCACCCCGGACGCCGAGTTCCTGCGCGCCCTGGACCGTGCCGTGCGCCACTCAGTGCCCAAGCCCGTGGCGGTGGTTCTGAACTATCCGAACAACCCCACCGGCATCCTGGCCGACCTGGACTTCTATGGCCAGGTGGTGGACTACTGCCGCAGCCAGGGCATCTGGATCCTGTCGGACGTGGCCTATTCGGAAATCTATTTCGAGTGCGAGCCGCCGCCGTCGATCCTGCAGATCCCCAGGGCCAAGGACATCGCGGTGGAATTCACCTCCATGTCCAAGACCTACAACATGCCCGGCTGGCGTATCGGCTTTGCCGCTGGCAACCAGACGCTGATCAAGGCCCTGAGCCGCATCAAGTCCTATCTGGACTACGGCGCCTTCACCCCCATCCAGGTGGCGGCCACCGCCGCGCTGAACGGCCCGCAGGACTGCGTGGCGGAAATCCGCCAGATGTACCGCGAGCGCCGCGACGTGATGGTGGAAGGCCTGGCCCAGGCCGGCTGGGACGTGCCCAGCCCGCCCGCCGGCATGTTCGTCTGGGCACCGATCCCGCCCGCCTTCGCCCATCTGGGCTCGCTGGAATTCTCCAAGCTGCTGCTGGCCGAGGCCAATGTGGCCGTGGCGCCCGGCATCGGCTTCGGCGAGTACGGCGATGGCCATGTGCGCATCGGCCTGGTGGAGAACAAGCACCGCAGCCGTCAGGCCATCCGCTCCATCAAGCAGTTCCTGGCCTCCTATGACCGGGTCCTGTCCGACTACGAGAAGCAGAAGGCCTCCGCGCTGTGACCACTCCGTTGAAGATCGCCGTCGCCGGCCTCGGCACCGTCGGGGCCGGGCTGGTGAAGCTGCTGGCCGAACAGTCCGACCACATCGCCCTGCGCACCGGCCGCCCCATCCAGGTGGTGGCCGTGTCCGCCCGCGACCGCACCCGCGATCGGGGCATCTCGCTGGAGGGCATCCAGTGGTTCGATGACGCCGCCGCCATGGCCGCCCAGGTGGAGGCGGACGTGCTGGTGGAACTGATCGGCGGGTCCGACGGCATCGCCAAGATCATCTGCGAGACCGCCATCGGCCGTGGCCTGCATGTGGTCACCGCCAATAAGGCACTGATCGCCATTCACGGCACCAAGCTGGCCCTGGCGGCCGAGGCCAAGGGCGTGACCCTGGCCTTCGAGGCGGCGGTGGCCGGCGGCATCCCGATCATCAAGGCGCTACGTGAGGGGCTGGCGGGCAACCGCATCTCGCAGGTCTATGGCATCCTGAACGGGACCTGCAATTACATCCTGACCACCATGCGCGAGACTGGGCGCGACTTCGCCGACGTGCTGGCCGAGGCGCAGGCCCTGGGCTATGCCGAGG
>CAYOKN010000405.1:0-2459 GCA_964404545.1 uncultured Rhodospirillaceae bacterium
TTCGTCATGGACCGCGCCATGCGCGCCATCGGCCTGCCCGGCAAGTCTTTCGTGCCGCTGATCGTGGGCTTTGGCTGCAATGTGCCGGCCATCATGGCCACCCGCACTCTGGAAAATCGGCGCGACCGCGTGCTGACGGCGCTGATGGCGCCCTTCATGTCCTGCGGCGCCCGCCTGCCGGTGTTCGCCCTGTTCGCCGCCGCCTTTTTTCCGGTGAACGGCCAGAATGTGGTGTTCGGGCTCTATCTGGTGGGGCTGGCCTTCGCCGTGTTCAGCGGGCTGGTGCTCAAGCACACTCTGTTGCGGGGCGAAATCTCGCATTTCGTCATGGAGCTGCCGCCCTATCACCTGCCCACCCTGCGCACGGTGCTGCTGCAGGCCTGGCAGCGCTTGCGTGAGTTCATCTTTCGCGCCGGCCAGGTGATCGTGCCCATCGTCATGGTGCTGTCCTTCTTCAATGCCCTGGGTACCGACGGCAGCTTCGGCAAGGAAGACAGCCGTCATTCCGTCCTGGCGGCGGTCAGCGAGGCCGTGGTGCCGGTGTTCCAGCCCATGGGGCTGACCGAGGAAAATTGGCCGGCCGCCGTGGGCCTGTTCACCGGCATCTTCGCCAAGGAAGCCGTGGTGGGCACCCTGAACACCCTCTATGGACAAGCCGCCGAACAGGATGCCGGGCTGTCGGCCGAGGCCCAGCCGGCCGTCGCCGAGCCCGTGGCCCTGTCCGACACGCTGCTGGCCGCCCTGGGCACCATCCCCGATAACCTGGCCGGCGTGGCCGGGTCCCTGGCCGATCCGCTGGGGCTGGATGTGGGCTATGTGGCCGACGCCGCAGCCGCCGCCCAGGCGCTGGAGGTGGAAAGCGGCACCTTCGGCGCCATGGTGGCCCGGTTCGACGGCATGGCAGGAGCCCTGGCCTATATGGTGCTGATCCTGCTCTATACCCCCTGTGTGGCCTCCCTGGGCGCGATCCGCCACGAGGCCGGCTTGGGTTGGACCCTGTTCAGTGCTGGCTGGACCACCGTGCTGGGCTACGGTGCCTCGGTCAGCGTCTATCAAACGGCCCGGTTCACGGTGCATCCCGGGACCTCGCTGATTTGGCTGTCGGCCTGCGCCGGCGTCCTGCTGGCGGTGGTGGCCGCCTTGTGGCTGGTGGGCCGGGCCCAGGCCCGCCGTCTGGCCGCCAACCTGCCGGCGGAATGACCGGGGGCGGCCCATGCTCACCCTGTCCGATCTGAAAGCCTTCCTGGCCGAGCGCGGACGCGTCACCCTGACCGAGATCAGCCTGCATTTCGACACCCCGGCCAGTGCCGTGGTACCCATGCTGGACCGCTGGATCGCCAAGGGGCGGCTGCGGAAGCTGGCCCTGGCCGGCGGCTGCGGCAAGGCCGGGCCGGGCTGTTCCTGCTCGGCGCCGCCGTCGGACATTTATGAATGGATCGGGCCCTAGGGCGTTTCGTCGCTCATGGGGCGTCCGGTGCCGTTGGTCATTCCCCTCATCAACATGCGCGCCGGGTCACTGTTCCTGGCGGGCAGTCAGCCCAGGCGGCAACCAACGGGCCCCGCCACGGGTTGTCTTCCATGATCCGGATACCGGTGCCGGGTGTCGAGACTGATCGACTCAGACGATCAGTTTCAACGAAATAACTCGTTTCTCAGATTGCCGGAACGCCCCTAGGATGCCCTCACCAAATGTTGAGTTCTTCCCGCAAGCTGGAGTTAAGCGAATGTCCCTGATCAATACCGAGATCAAGCCCTTCACCGCCAAGGCTTACAAGAATGACCAGTTCATCGACGTCTCCGACGCCGACCTGAAGGGCAAGTGGTCGGTGGTGTTCTTCTATCCGGCCGACTTCACCTTCGTCTGCCCGACCGAGCTGGAAGACCTGGCCGATAACTATGCCGAGTTCCAGAAACTGGGGGTCGAGATCTACAGCGTCTCCACCGACACCCATTTCAGCCACAAGGCCTGGCACGACTCTTCGCCGGCCATCAAGAAGATCGGCTACACCATGGTGGGTGACCCGACCGGCCGCATCACCCGCAATTTCGATGTGATGATCGAGGACGCCGGGCTGGCCGACCGCGGCACCTTCGTGGTGGACCCCGACGGCAAGATCCAGGTGGTCGAGGTTACCGCCGGCGGCATCGGCCGCGATGCCAAGGAACTGCTGCGCAAGGTCAAGGCCGCCCAGTATGTGGCCTCGCACCCCGGCGAGGTCTGCCCGGCCAAGTGGAAGGAAGGCGAGAAGACCCTCGCCCCGTCCCTGGACCTCGTCGGCAAGATCTAAGCTGCCCAAACGGACCGGACCCGGGATTGCCCGGGTCCGGCTCCCCCAAGAAATCAAGAAGACGCCAGAGGAGCCACGGCAATGTTGGACGATACCCTCAAGGGCCAGTTGAAGGCCTATCTCGAAAAGATCACCCAGCCGGTGGACCTGGTGGCCTCGCTGGACGGCGGG
>CAYOKN010000406.1:0-2447 GCA_964404545.1 uncultured Rhodospirillaceae bacterium
GGGCGGTGGACGCCGCCGCCCGCCGCTCGCGGGAGCTGGCCGGCTAGCAGGGCCGCCCGGCTTGCGGCGGCGGGGGTGAGGCGCCACATTCCAGGGGCCTTCTTCACCATCGGGTTCCGTCATGGCCAAGAAACCCTCTCCCGACCAGCGCATCATCGACGCCGCCCTCGACCTTGCCGCAGAGCGCGGCTGGGCGGTGGTTTCCCTGGCCGATATCGCGGCGCAGGCCAATCTGTCGCTGCCCGAACTGCTGGACCATGTGTCCGGCAAGCGCGGCATCCTGGAGGCCCTGAACGAGCGGGTGGACCAGGCCATGATCCATGGCGAGCCGCTGGGCGGCCAGCCCCTGCGCGACCGCCTGTTCGATGTCTTGATGCGCCGCTTTGACGCCCTGCAGCCCAAGCGTGACGGGGTGGTGGCGGTGCTGCGCGATGCCTGGACCGACCCGCTGCTGGGCCTGTGCGGGTCGGTCCAGCGCAGCATGGCCCTGGCGCTGGAGACCGCCGGCTTGTCTGCCTCGGGCCTTTCGGGCTGTGTGCGGGTGCAGGGGGTGGGCGCCGTCTATCTGTATGCCTTGCGCGGCTGGATGCAGGACGACAGCCCCGACATGGCCCGCACCATGGCCGCCCTGGATGGCGCCCTAAGGCGCGCTGAAACCCTGGCCGCCTCGGTCTGGCGGACGCCCCAGGGGGCGGCGGTGGAGGCGGATCATGGTTGAACGGCGTTAATGCCAATACCACCCTATGGCAGGGTTGTCCTGTAAACAGGTTGACGGGGGCTAGTTCGTCCGGGTAGCTTTGCTGCGCCGCAACATCCCAACCCCTGGGGGGAGAATTCACTATGGCCAAGCAGCCCGAAACCATGTTCGATTTCGACCTGACCAAGATGATGTCTGATTTCAAGGTGCAGATGCCCGGCGTTGACATGGACAGCCTGGTGGCGTCCCAGCGCAAGAACATCGAGGCTCTGACCGCCGCCAACCGCCTGGCCATGGAAGGCGTGCAGGCCGTTGCCAAGCGCCAGATGGAAATCCTGCGCGCCGCCGTGGAAGAGGCTTCGGCCGCCGCCCGCGAGATGGTGGAAGCCGGTTCTCCCCAGGAGAAGGCCGCCAAGCAGGCCGAGCTGGCCAAGGTCGCTTTCGAGCGCGCCCTGTCCAATATGCGCGAGCTGTCCGAGATGATGGCCAAGTCCAACAGCGAGGCGTTCGATCTGCTGAACAAGCGTTTCGTCGCCACCATGGACGAAGTCCGCGACCAGCTGCTGAAGGCCAAGAAGTAAGCAGCCGTCGGGATCATCCCGCTGCGAACGGCCGCCCCACCCGGGGCGGTCGTTTTCTTTTTGCGCCATTGGTATGAGATCCGAATCTGGAACATCGGCGACAGCATCTTCGGTTTCAACGAGAAGCTGGGCTGCAACGCCGCCTGCCATGCGGGCGAGCCGGGCAAGCCTTATGGCAACAAATACACCACCGATGAAGGCGAATTGGGCGATATCTGGCACCTGAAGTCGGTGCGCGGCGGTGCCTCCATCGGCTAGATCGACGACCAGTATCTGGATCATACCCGCTATGACGCCGAGAAGGCGCCGGGTGCCGGCCGCAAGACTGATCCCAAGGACGGCGGCGGCTATACCGATGTCAAGCTGGTGGACGGCAAGCCCGAATTCATGGCCAAGGACGCCAAGGCGGCCAACAAGGGCGGCACCTACTGGCTGCTGGAGGGAAACAAGGCGCCCTTTGACGACTCCAAGTTCCAGCCTGGTGACGAAGTGGCCTCGATCATGGTGGCGCCCTTCACCGGCGACCGGGGCGACATCGCCACCGGCATGATGTGGAAGGATGGCAAGTGGACGGTCGAGATCGCCCGCAAGCTGACCACCAACGGCAAGTTCGACGTGCAGTTCAGCGACTTGTCCAAGAAGTACGGCGTGGGCGTCGCCGTGTTCGACAACGCCCAGGTGCGTCACGCCTATCACCAGAAGCCGATCCTGGTGGAAATCAAGAAGTAGGCATCAGCTTGGCTCAGGCCCCGCGGCGGTTCTTCCGCCGCGGGGTTTTTGCTGTCCGCGCCAGGGCGTCGGCGTCATCCACGTCCTCCAGCGGCTCCAGCAGCTTCACCGGACCGCGCACGGCGGCCAGGCTGTCGGCCAGGGCATGGGGTGTGCTCCAGCGTACCCCCGCAAAGGGCAGGCGCAGAGGGCGGCGGTCCAGCCCCACCAGCCAATAGCCGCCATCCAGGGCAGGCCCGAACACCGCCCGGTGGCCGGCCAGGGCAAGCAGGCCTTGGCGGATATGGCCGGGCCGGATGCCGGGGATGTCGCAGCCCACCAGCACCGCCGGGCCCGGCGGCAGGGTGCGGAATACCCGGCCCATGCGCTGGCCCAGATCGCCCCGCCCCTGGGCAAGCAACCGCCAGCCCTGCGGCCAGCGGGCCGGCCCTCGGTGGCCT
>CAYOKN010000407.1:0-2436 GCA_964404545.1 uncultured Rhodospirillaceae bacterium
GGCTAGGTCGGGCAGAATTGCCCGGACACTGACCCAGAAAGGGGTTTTACCATGGCTAACGAAATCACCCTCTCGTCCGCTGCGCGCGACAACCTGCTGTCCCTGCAGCGCACCACCGACAATATCGGCAAGACCCAGGAGCGTCTGGCCACCGGCAAGAAGGTCAACAGCGCCATCGACGACGCGCTGGCGTTCTTCAAGGCCCGTGACCTGAACAACCGCGCGTCCGACCTTGCCACCGTCAAGGACAACATCACCCAGGCCATTTCGCAGATCAAGACTGCGACCCAGGGCCTGGAGTCGATCGAAGGCGTTCTGAAGCAGATGAAGGCCATCGGCGAGGCCGCCAAATCCTCGTCCGACACCAAGGTCCGCCAGGAGTATGCCTCGCAGTTCAACGAACTGCGCAGCCAGATCGACAACATCGCCAACGACACCTCCTTCAACGGTGTGAACCTGCTGAAGTCCGGTGCCGACAACCTGACCGTGAAGTTCAACGAGACCGGCAGCAACTCGCTGCAGGTGCTGGGCCAGAACTCCACCGCCTCGGGCCTGGTGATCGAGAGCCAGACCGCCGGTTCCGGCGGTTGGGCGAACTCGACCACCACCACCGGCTCCTCCACCATCGACTCCGCCCTGTCGCAGGTGGACTCGGCTCTGACCACCGTCCGCAGCCGCGCCTCCACCTTCGGTACCAACGCCTCGATGATGGAAATCCGCAAGGACTTCACCGAGACCCTGGTGAACACCCTGAAGGGCGGTGCCGCTCTGCTGGTGAACGCGGACATGAACGAGGAAGGCGCCAACATGACCTCGCTGCAGACTCGTCAGCAGCTGGGCACCATCTCGCTGTCCATCGCCCAGCAGTCCGAACAGGCCGTGCTGCGTCTGTTCTAAGACTGATCTGAGCATTCGACGAGGGGCGGGCGGCCTGTGGGCCGCCCGCCCTTTTCTTTTTTCGGCGCGGCCCTATCATGGCCCGGCATGCCTCTTCCGGAGTTCCAGCGGCCGTGATCCTGCCTGTTGCCACCAGCATCGCCCCCGCGGGCGATCCCGCCTTGCAGCAGCGCGCCCTGGGCGCCTGGATGGAGTTGGGGGCCGAGGTCCACTCGCTGAACAGCCCTGCCGAGATCCAGCAACTGGCTCCCCTCTATCCCCAGGTGCGCTTCACCCCCGTGGCCCGCACCGGCCAGGCGGTGTGCGGCCGGCCGCTGGTGCATTTGGCCGATCTGTTCGCGCATCTGGCGGGTTTGGATGCGCCGGTGGTGGGGCTGGTCAACTCGGACATCCTGCCCGTGGACCTGGACCTGGTGCGCGCGGAGGAAGCGGCCAATCAGGCCGCCATCGCCGGGGTGCGGTTGGATGTGGACGACCTGGATAGCCGGGCCAACCCAGCAGCGGTCCAGGGCTTCGACTATTTCCTATTGCCCTCCGACCGGCTGGCTGGACTGGCCTGCGAGAATTTCTATCTGGGCATGCCCTATTGGGATTACTGGCTGCCCGCCACCTTGCTGCTGCAGGGCTGTCCGGTGCTGATCACCGATCCGCCGGCGGCGCTGCACCGCGCCCACTCCCAGGTCTGGGGCGAGCGGGCATTGATGCTGAATGCCATTTTCACCGCCGAGATGCTGGACGAACTGGAGCGCGGCCGGGCCGCCGGCGGGCCGCTGCTGTCCGGGCGCGAGGGGCTGGCGGTGGACGTGCTGCGCCATTACCAGCAGTCGTTGCTGCACCGGGTCTTCGGGGCCGCGCGGCCTGCCGATGCGGCCGCACAGGCCCATGCCGACCTGTCGGCGCGGGAGTTCGGCGATTTCTTCGCGGCGGCGGTGCGCGCCTTCGTCGAGCAGTCAGCCGGCCGGATCGACCTGCGCCGCTAGATCCGTCGCCGCCTGAGCCACCACGGTCGCCCAGTCGCCGGGGGTCGATTGCCTTAGCAGGCGGGCGGTGGGATACCAGGGGCTGTCAGCGCGATCCCGCATCCAGCGCCAATCCGCCGGCTCGCGCAGCAGCACCCAGACCGGCAGGCCCAGCGCGCCGGCCAGGTGGGCGGGGCCGCTGTCCACGGTGATCACCAGGTCCAGCGCCGCCATTTCCTCGGCCAGTCGGGCAAAGTCGGCCAGGCCACTGCCCCGATCCTCGACGCCCTGGGCGGCCATCCACCGCCGGTCCTCGGCCGAGGGCTCATATTGCAGCGACACCCAGCGAATACCGGATAGGCGTAGCAGCGGGGTCAGGTCGGCGGCGGCCATGGCCCGGTCCTGGTTGCCCTCGGGCTGGCGGCCGCGCCAGCACAGACCCACCGCCGGCCCCCCGGCCCCCTGCCGGGGCGGGCAGGGCAGATAGGGCACGGCCTGGGGGATGGGGCCAGGGTCACCGCAGAGCAGCGGCAGGCTCATCAGGCTGGCCGAGGCATGGAAGGCCGGCAGCGCCTCGCCG
>CAYOKN010000408.1:0-2419 GCA_964404545.1 uncultured Rhodospirillaceae bacterium
CATGTGCTCGGCTTCCTCGATGGTCATGCCGTCCACATGGTCGATCTTCTCGCCGGCCTGGTAGTCGTCCCACAGATGGGGCGAGCCCGCCAGCACCGTGTCATAGCCCTCCAGCTTCAGGCCTTCGGGCAGGATCAGCTGATCGGCCGCCACCGCCTTGGCGGTCTTGGGCACCACCTCTTCGGGCGCCGGGGCGTCCATGTCGCGCTTCTTGACCATCACCCAGCGCACATAGTCCAGCACCATCTCGCCGCGCTGGTTGGTGCCGGTGGAACGCACATAGACCACGCCGGTCTGGCGGTTGGAATTCTCCTTCAGGCCGATCACCTTGGACACTGAGGTCACGGTGTCGCCGGGATAGAGCGGCACGCCGAAGCGGCCCTCGGCATAGCCCAGATTGGCCACCGCATTCAGCGAGATGTCGGGCACGGTCTTGCCGAACACCATGTGGAAGGTCAGCAGGTCGTCCATGGGCGACCGCGCATAGCCGATGGACCGCGCGAACTCGTCCGAGGACGGCACGGCGAAGCGGTTGCCATAGAGCGCGGTATAGAGCGCCACATCGCCGGTGGTCACCGTGCGCGGGGTGGCGTGGCGGATCTCCTGGCCCAGCTTGAAATCTTCAAAGAAGTTGCCGGGATTGGTCTTGGAGGCGGTGGCGATCTGGTTCATAGCCGATAAGCCCTTGAGAAAAATGATTTACCACAGAGACACAAAGGCACAGAGGGAGCCGTGCCCGGCCTTGGGTTGAAGCCGCCCACAGGAAGCACGAAAGGCCGAAGCGGCAAGCCGCCTCTGTGCCTCCGTGCCTCTGTGGTCAAATCTTCAGGCGGCGCTCGCCTGGCCCTGCATGTCGGCGATCTGGTCGGCCAGGCCGACGAGCCGCTGGGCATTCACCACATGCAGGTTCTCGATCAGCTTGCCGTCCACCACCACCACGCCCTTGCCGGCGGCGGCGGCCTCGGCATGGGCGGCGATGATCTTGCGGCTCCACTCCACCTCCTTCTCGGACGGTGCGAAGGTGCGGTTGGCCACATCGATGGTCTTGGGATGGATCAAGGTCTTGCCGTCGAAGCCCATCTCCAGGCCCTGCTGGCAATGGGCGGCAAAGCCCTCGTCATCATTCAGGTCCAGATAGACGCCGTCCAGGATGGCCAGGCCATAGGCGCGGGCCGCCAGCAGGCACAAGCCCAAGCTGGTGATCATGGGCAGACGCATGGGGGTGTGGGCGCAGTGCAGGTCCTTGGCCAGGTCCGAGGTGCCCATGACGAAACCGCCCAGGCGCGGGGTGGCGCCGGCGATTTCCTCGGCATGCAGCATGCCGCGCGGAGTTTCCATCATGCACCAGATGGCCTGGCTGGCCGGGGCGCCGGCGGCGTCCATGATGGCTTCCACCTGGCGCACGGTATCGGCGGATTCCACCTTGGGCAGCAGGATGGCGTCGGCGCCCGAGGTGGCGGCGGCCACCACGTCCTGATAGCCCCAGGGGGTGTTCAGGCCGTTGACCCGCAGCAGGATCTCGCGCTTGCCATAGCCGCCGGCCTGCAGGGCCTCACAGACCTGGGCGCGGGCGGTTTCCTTGGCGTCGGGCGCGACGGCATCCTCGAGATCGAAGATCAGGCCGTCGGCAGCCAAGGTCCGGGCTTTTTCCAGAGCACGCGGATTGGAACCGGGCATATAAAGAACACTGCGGCGCGGACGCACGGTGGTGGCCATCGGGGTTCAACCTCCCTGTTTCATTTCGCGGGCGCACACTAGCAATATTCTGTGCCGGCTGACAAGGCGTCGCGCAACAATCCAACAAAGGGCAGCCCCCGAAGGTGAACATTCTTTCCATTCAATCGCATGTGGCTTACGGCCATGTGGGCAATTCGGCGGCGGTGTTCCCGCTGCAGCGGCTGGGCTTCGAGGTCTGGCCGGTGCATACGGTGCAGTTCTCGAACCACACCGGCTATGGCCAGTGGACCGGCGAGGTATTCGAGGCCGGGCTGATCCGCGAGACCGTGCGCGGCGTGGCCGAGCGTCGGGTGCTGCAGGACTGTGACGCGGTGCTGTCGGGCTATATGGGCGATGCCGCCATCGGCACGGCCATCCTGGAGGCGGCGCAGTTGGTGCGCGCGGCCAATCCGGCGGCGCTCTATGCCTGCGACCCGGTGATGGGCGATGTGGGTCGCGGCGTGTTCGTCCGGCCGGACATCCCCGACTTCATGCGCGCCCATTCCCTGCCCGCCTCGGACCTGGCCACCCCCAACCATTTCGAGCTGGACCTGCTGGCCGGCCGGGCCACCCGTGACCTGGCCGAGGTGGTGGGTGCGGTGCAGGCGGTGCGCGACACCCAGCGCGCCGGCGGGCCGCGCCTGCTGGCGGTGACCTCGCTGCGGCGCACCGACGCTCCCGCCGGCACCCTCGAGACCTTGCT
>CAYOKN010000409.1:0-2399 GCA_964404545.1 uncultured Rhodospirillaceae bacterium
TGGCCGCGGACGAGGGCAGCTTGTTGATTCGCGGCCTGCGGCTGCGGCTGATGGGGCTCGAGGCTGCCGACCGGCGCGATCTGTGCGCCGACCGGGGCGGGTCCTGGGACTGCGGCACGCCGGCCCGGCGCCGGCTTGCCGAATTGGCCGCCAAGGGCGTGGCCTGCGAGATCGTGGATGTGACGGCCAGCGAACTTCTGGGCCGCTGCCGGGGCGCCGAGGGTGATCTGGGCCAGGCGCTGGTGGCTGCCGGACTGGCCCGCTCCAAGGGCGGAGCCTATGACGGTGCCCAGGCCGAGGCGCTCGCCGCCCGGCGCGGCCTATGGGCGGCCGAGGTGGCACTGCCCCGCGACTGGGACAGCCTGCGCACCAAGGCCGGACGTGATGAGCGCAAAGACGAGCGGAAAGAGGAACGCAAGCCCGCGCCCCATCCCCCTGCCCAACCCCAACCGACAACCCAGCCACCCCACTGACCACTCACCCTTTGCAACGATAACGGGCGGCGACATGGGGCCGGCCAGCCGGCCGTGCATCGGGAGGGTGGCCAGGACACTGCCCGCCACCGAGCCGAACACCTGGTCGGCCGGAAGGGATCAGCCCATCAGGGGATCGAGGCGCCGACGGATGGCAGGATGCAGACGGTCGCGCAGATGGGGCACCGCATAGACAGGCCCCAGGAATTGACGCAACTGAGCGGGATCGGGATAAAGCGCGGCCCAGCTGCGATCGTCCAGGTCGGCCAGGCGCAGATTGGCGCCCTGCACCCGTTGGGCGAGCCCCAGGTCCGCCAGGCGGCGGCTAAGGAGCGTATAGTCCTGGCATTGATCCATATGGCACAGATGGCCGGTCATCACACGGCGCATCAACGGCAAGGCCAGCAGCCCAAGACCGGCTGCCGCCAGGGCCATGTCGGCCCCCGCCGCCAGCCGCGGGCCAGCCGCGAAGGCTTCGCCGCTTAAGAGCCCCAACAACCCCAGCCCTGCCCCCAGGCAGATGCCATCAATCCATTTCTTCAGTGCCATGATCATCCCCCCTCCGCCGAAAGGCGGACCACCTGGCCGGGTTTTTCCTTTCACACCCCAACCTATGGTTTTTATACTAAGGGATGGTCAGACCAAAGGCACGCCAGAACATTCGTCATATTGTAACAGAAAGTGGCGGGCCCGTTGAGCCCGCCACCCCCTGCTGCCTTGAAGGCTGTTGGTCACGCCGCCATGGGCAAACCGCGCATAGTGCGGCCGGCTTCTTCGGTCTTCTGGCGAACGATGGGGTGCATCTGGGCCCGCAGATGCGGGATCTGATAGGCCGGTCCCAGATAGTCCCACAGGGTCTTGGGATCGGGATAGACGATGCTCCATTCCTCATCGTCCAGATTGCCCAGATGCAGATTGGCCCCGGCCACCCGCAGCGCCAGGCCCACATTGGTCAATGCGGTGCCCATGTCGCGGAACTCGGCGACGTTGCGCGGATCGCACAGATAGCTATAGGCCACGCGGCGGGTGATCGGCATGGTGGCCAGCACCGCGCCGGCAGCACCGCCCCAGGGGCCGCCCATGGGAATGGCCAGGGCTGCACCCACAGCAGCCTGCGCCTCGCCAATTCCCAAAACAGAAGCAACAATCAACGACGCGCCCGCGACAACCGCGAACGAGTCCAGTACGTGAAAGAGCTTTTTCATGGCTCTACCCCTCTACTCGGCTCGACTGTTTAACCAGAGCATTTTTGCTCTTAGTTATTTTTTAATTGTTTTGTGTAGTCCGGAGTGTGCCACCCGGGTTGCAGACCGAGCAAGGGACTCTTCTGTTTCGCTGAAACACTTCTGTTATACAGACCGGTGGATATCCCTCCAGACTTTTGTAACAGAACGCCAGACCCAAAGAAAAAGGCGGGGTCCCACCGGAACCCCGCCTTTCGGCCCAAGCATAAAAGCCGGGACAATACTATACGTCGGTATAGGCGCTTAATCCTCGGCCGCGGCACCGTCCATGTCGCCGGGGCCACTGGCCAGGGCTTCGGACAGGATGCCGGCATTCTGGCGGATGGCCGCCTCCAGCTCGGCGGCCACGGCCGCATTGTCGCGCAGATACTGCTTGGCGTTCTCGCGGCCCTGGCCGATACGGGTGGAGCCATAGGAGAACCAGGAGCCCGACTTCTCCACCAGGCCGGCCTTCAGGCCCAGGTCGATCAGTTCGCCCAGCTTGGACACGCCTTCGCCATACATGATGTCGAATTCCACCATCTTGAACGGCGGCGCCACCTTATTCTTGACCACCTTCACGCGAGTCTGGTTGCCCACCACTTCCTCGCGGTCCTTGATCTGGCCCACGCGGCGGATCTCCAGACGGACCGAGGCGTAGAACTTGAGCGCCCGGCCGCCGGTGGTGGTCTCGGGGTTGCCG
>CAYOKN010000410.1:0-2396 GCA_964404545.1 uncultured Rhodospirillaceae bacterium
CCCGGCGCAGCAGCACCACCAGCATGGAATGCTGCAGGTCATTGTACCAATGGCCGGAACGCAGCTCGTCCGGCAGTTCGGTCAGGTCGATGAGATCATCCAGCTTGAACATCGCATGTCACCCCAGTCGGCGGCCCGCCCCCGGGCCGGCATGGAAGGGAACATGCGATCGTCAAATTGCGCGGGAATGACCGAAATGTTTCAAGATGTTTCGGCGGGCGCCCGCCGGGCGTGGGCTTCGTCCAGCAGGTCGCGGACGGTGCGCCGCAAGGTGGGGAAGTCCAACGGCTTGGCCAGGAAACGGTCGATGCCGAACTGGTCCTTGTTCTGCTTGGTGACCCGCGAGGAGAAGCCCGAGATCATCACCACCGGCAGGTCGGGCCGCAGCGCCTTGGCCTCCTGGGCCAGCTGGGCGCCGGTAAAGCCCGGCATGGCGAAGTCGGTGATCAAGAGGTCGAAGCCCCGGGGATCGGAGCGCAGGGCGGCCAGGGCCACCGCCGGGTCGCCGAACATGGTGATGCCATAGCCGGCGCCGGCCAGATATTCTTGCAGGGCCTCCAGGTTATCCACCTCGTCGTCCACCAGCATCAGCCGTTCGCTGCCTCCGGCGGCGGGCGGCAGCTCCTCGGCGGCGGGCAGGGCGCTGCGGTCGGCGGCAGGCAGGCGCACATGGAACACGGTGCCCAGCCCCACCTCGGAATAGCAGCTCACCCGGCCGCCCAACTGGGCGACGATACCGTCCACGATGGACAGGCCCAGGCCCGATCCGCCTTCGGTCTTCTTGGTGGTGAAGAAGGGCTCGAAGATACGCTCGACCACCTCGGGCGGCATGCCGGGGCCGTCGTCCTCCACCGACAGGCGGACCTCCGGGCCGTCGGGGCCGCGGTCGTTGGCCAGCCGCACCGACACATGGCCCTGCTGGTCGCCGATCGCCTGGATAGCGTTGGTGCACAGATTCATGGCCACCTGGTGCAGGCGCGACGGGTCGCCCATGACCGTGGCCACCTTGTCGTCGATCTGCAGGTCGAACTGGACACTGGGGGCCGAGGCGCGCACCAGCTGTACCGCCTCGCGCACCGGGCGGGCCGGGTCCATGGGTACGGTTTCCTGCTCGCCCTTGCGGCTGACCACCAGCAGCTGGCCCACCAGGTCGCGAGCCCGGTTGACGCCGGCCAGGATGCGGTCGGCGCGGCGGCGCAGGGTGGCGGCGGCGGGGTCGTCCTCGGCCAGGCTGTCCAGCATCATCTGGGCATAGCCGCCGATGGGGGTCAGGATGTTGTTGAAGTCATGGGCGACGCCGCCGGCCAGGCGGCCGATGGTCTCCATCTTCTGGGTGTGGCGCAGCTGCTTTTCCAGCCCCTGGCGGGTCAGGTCCTGCAGCTTCAGCTCACTGATGTTCTCTTCCTCGATCAGGTAATGGGTGATGCGGCCGCTGTCGTCGCGCAAGGGGAAGATGGCGGCCCGGGTCCATAGCGAGCGATGATCCGCTTGCTGCGCCGAGGCGCTGCCCCAGCACAGCTCGCCATGCCATTCCTCGCCGCCGGTGATGGCGCGGGCCAGCATGCGCGCCGCCTCCATGTCGGCCTTGCCGTCCAGCACCGGCAGGATCTCGCCCAGGGCGCCGCCGCATTTGCGCGGCGCCTGCAGTTGGGCCACCGGGTTCATATATTCCAGCCGGCCGTCGGCATCCACGATGGTGATGGCCGCCGGGCTCTGGTGCACCGCGCGGCTCAGCTTGCGCATCTCGCGTTCGCTGGTGGCGATGGTGTCGAACAGCTGGTCCAAGGTGTTGCCCACCTCGGTCAATTCGTCCTGGCCCGTCATGCCCAGCCGCACATCGCGCTCGCCGGCCTTGAAGCGGCTGATGGCCCCGTGGATGCGCTCCAGCCGCTTGGCGAAGCTGTCATTCAGCACGATGAAGATCAGCACGGCGGTCATGGCGGCGGCGCTGCCGAACACGAACAGCTGCTCGCTCTGCAAGCTGGCGGTCTGGTGCCGCTCCAGCAGGGTGTCCACCTGCAGGAACACGGTGCCGCAGTCCTCGTTGCGCAGGCCGCGCAGGTTCAGGCCGCAGACCGACACATAGCCGGTGACCAGATGGTCCTGCAGCGCGACCCGCGCCGACCGGGTGGACAGGGCTTCGCGGCGCAACCCGGGCAAAGGCAGCTCGCCCAGCTCGGACAAGGGCCGCCCCACCTCGGCCAGCCGGGTCGAGGCCATGACCATGTTTTTGCTGTCCAGCATCAGCGCCCGCTTCAGGCCGGGCAGCGAGCCGGTGGCGGCAAAGGCGCTTTGCAGATGCTCCTCGCTGCCCATGCGCACCACCAGCTCCATCATGCCTTGCAGCCGCACCAGCTCGTGGCGGGTGTCGTTCACCACCACGGCCTCGGCGCGGC
>CAYOKN010000411.1:0-2392 GCA_964404545.1 uncultured Rhodospirillaceae bacterium
GATCCGACATATCCAACAGGTCCTAAGGGGGTGCGGAAAACCCGCAAACCTAAGCCCCTGTCGGGCAGGCGTCAATGTTTGGGCTATAGCTTGCCGCGAGCCGGTGGCATCATGCGGCCATGGCGAAGCGCAATCCCGTTCCCGAGCATTTGCTGGACCAGGTGGTGTCGGTGTTCCATCCCCGGCGCGTGATCCTGTTCGGCAGCCGCGCCCGGGGGGATGCGCGCGAAGACAGCGATTTCGATCTGGTGGTGGTGGTGGACGACGAAGCCCCCGACGAGATGCTGTCGGCCCGCCGCAGCTAAGAGGCGCGCAAGGGCATCGCCCTGCCCACCGACATCGTGCCCTGCCGGGAAACCGCTCTGGCGGAGAAGGGCCGGGTGATCGGCTCGCTGGCCCATACGGTGCTGACCGAGGGCGTGGTGGTTTATGAACGCCGGTAAGCCACAGGACCATCTGCAATGGGCCGAGGCGGCGGCCTGGCTGGCCCGCACCCGCTATCCCGGCCTGACCGATGGCCTGGGAACGGCCAAGGGCGAGGTGGCCGGGATGCTGGAGGCGATCCGAGCCTTGCTGGGCGCCGTGCGCCGCCTGGACCCCCGCTAACCCTGCGTCCGGCAGCGTCTGGGCTCGGTCATCAGCATCAGCCCGCCATCGGTGCGCAGGGGAATGTTGCAGAGGGCGGCGTCCCGGGGCGCGTCCGGTTTGGCGCGGGCCTGGGGCGGCGGGGGCGCCGAGCGGCTGGGCGGCTGGCCGGGGCGCAAACTGGCCAGGCTGGCCAGCAGGGCCGGGGTGGTGCCGCGCTTGAGCTCCTCGCCGGTCACCAGCCCGTCGCGGTCGCGGTCCATCTGCCGGAAGGTGCCGCGATTGCCGCGCAGTTCGTCTTCGGTCAAGCGGCCATCGCCGTTGCGGTCCATCACCAGCAGCATCCGGTCGCTCATGGCCCGGGCCGAGGCGGCCTCGGGCGCGTTGAGGCGGCCGTCGGTGTTCCAGTCCATCTGGTTGAAGGCGCGCATTGCGGCCTGGCCATGCTTCGAGGGCGGTAGCGGGCGGTCAGACGGTACGCTGGGCTCCATCAGCGCCTGCGCCGGCAGGGCGGCCGAAAGGAGAAGGGCTGTCAGCAAAAGGGTCCGCATCATTGGCTCCCTGGGGCATTGACCTCTCTTTCATATAATCCAGGGGGAGTGGATTGCCCCCATGACCAGCTTCCTGCGCGCCCGCTCTGCCCCTATACTCCGCCGGCCATGACCCATCCGGTTCATCCAAGAGTGACCCTGCCCAACGCGCCCGTGCTGATCGCCGGGGTGAAGCGCTGCGTCATGCTCACCCCCCAGGGCGAAGTGGATGTGCTGACCTCGGTCCAGGCGGTGGGGCGGGTGGTGCTGGAAGCGCCGATCCTGTGCCATCGCGGCGCCGTGGCGGTGCGGCTGCGCACCGATCCCTTTCCCTGCTTCGATGTGCTGGAGCTGTTCGCCTTCGTGCGCCCGGCGCGGTTCTGCGTGCCCACGCCGAAGGGCCTGGCCGAGGCCCTGGAGCTGGACCCGCCCGCCACCCACGAGCAGGAGGGGCTGGTGCTGGTGGAGGTCACCCGCACCCTGCTCGAGGAGCTGATCACCCAGGTCTTGCGCGGCACCGCCGCCCAGGTGGCCGACCTGCGCGGCATCGCCTGGGGCATGGCCCGGGCCGGCTGGGCCTGGGGCCCGTTCGTGCTGGCGGCTCTGGGGGTGCAGGGCGAGGGCCGCATGGGTGGTTTCCGGGTGTGGGAGCGGCTGCCCGAATGGTCCGAGCATGCACCCGAGCCGCCCAGCGGCCACCTGCCGGTGGACCCCGCCGAGGCCCGCGCGCGGCTGGCCAAGCTCCTGGGCAATGGCGCCGAGCAGCGGCCGCAGCAGGCCGACTATGCCAGTGCCGTCAGTGCCGCCTTCAAGCCGCGCCAGGAAGCGGGCGCGCCCAATGTGGTGCTGGCCGAGGCCGGCACCGGCACCGGCAAGACCCTGGGCTATATCGCCCCGGCCAGCGTCTGGGCGGAAAAGAACCAGGCGCCGGTCTGGATCTCCACCTTCACCCGCAACCTGCAGCGCCAGTTGGATGCCGAGTTGGACCGGCTGTACCCCGATGCCGCCGAGAAGGCGCGCAAGGTGGTGATCCGCAAGGGCCGGGAGAACTATCTGTGCCTTTTGAACCTGGAAGAGGCGGTGCAGCGCCTGACCACCAGCCGCCATCCCGGCCCGGACACGGTGACCGTGGGGCTGATGGCGCGCTGGGCCCTGGCCACCCGCGACGGCGACATGGTGGGCGGCGACTTTCCCGGCTGGCTGGTGGACCTGCTGGGCAAGCCGCGCACCATCGGTCTGGCCGACCGGCGCGGCGAATGCATCTATTCCGCCTGCCC
>CAYOKN010000412.1:0-2388 GCA_964404545.1 uncultured Rhodospirillaceae bacterium
CCCTGGCCGAGGCGGCGCTGCGGGCGGCGCTGGAGGCGCCGCGCCTGCGCCTTTTGACGCAGTTCAACGGCCTGCCCGAGGGGGTGAAGTTCCTGGTGGATCTACGGGCCGAACTGTTGCCCCTGGCCGCCAAGGACCCGCAACTGAAAGCCCTTGAGGCGGACCTGAAAAGCCTGCTGGCGGCCTGGTTCGATATCGGCTTCCTGGAACTGCACCGCATCACCTGGCGTTCGCCGGCAGTGGTGCTGGAAAAGATCATGGCGTATGAGGCGGTGCACGCCATCGAAAGCTGGAATGACCTGAAGAACCGCCTGGATTCCGACCGGCGGCTGTTCGGCTTTTTTCACCCGCGCATGCCCGACGAGCCGCTGATCTTCGTCGAGGTCGCGCTGGTCAAGGGCATTGCTGGCAATATCCATGAACTGCTGGACGAGGCGGCGCCGGTGGGTGATCCGCTGGCCGCCGATACCGCCATCTTCTATTCCATCTCCAACGCTCAGAAGGGGCTGGCGGGCATTTCCTTCGGCAATTTCCTGATCAAGCGGGTGGTGGACCGGCTGAAAGGCGAGTTTCAGAACCTGAAGACCTTCGCCACCCTGTCGCCGGTGCCCGGCTTCCGCGACTGGCTGGACGAGCGTCTGGCCGAGGGACAGGCGGCGCTGCTTCTGCCGGCCGAGCAGAAGGGATTGAAGGCGGCCGGCTTGAAGGGCGGGCTGCGCGAGATGCTGGCCGAGCCGGGCTGGCAGGCCGATCCGGTGATCGCCGATGCCTTTAAGGGCCCACTGACCCGGCTGTGCGCCCGCTATCTGGCCGAGGCCAAAGCCCGCAGCGGGCGGGCCCGCGACCCGGTGGCGCATTTCCACCTGTCCAACGGTGCGCGACTGGAACGCATCAACTGGCTGGCTGACCTGTCGCCCAAGGGGCTGAACCAGTCCTATGGCTTGATGGTCAATTATCTCTACAAGCTGGGCGAGATCGACGACAACCACGAGGCCTATACCGGCCAGGGCAAGGTTACCGTGTCCTCGGCAGTGAAAAGCCTGGTGAAGGCATGACCGCCGAGCGTCGCAAGGGCGCCAGCCGGACCGCCGATGTGTCGCCTGAACTGCTTGCAGACCTGAACGCCGGCACGGTCCAGACTGCCACCCTGTCGGAATGCCTGGTGGTGGATTTCTCCGCCTTGCTGGGGGCGGTGGCGCCCGATGCGCTTGCCCATTACCGGGCCGAGCCGGGGCAGGGGATCACCGCCCGAATGGCGCTTGCCGCCGAGGCCCTGCTGGCGGCGCGGGGCGAGGCCGCGCTGGCCTTGGCCGCCCATGGCTCGGACACCGTGCGCGGCTGGGCAGCGTTCGCCGCCGGAAGGCTGCCCTGCCTGAGCCTGGAGCGGCGCCTGGCTTTGCTGCGGCCGCTGGCCGATGACGGGCATTTCGGGGTGCGGGAATGGGCATGGCTGGCGTTGCGACCCCATCTCGCCGCCGACCTTGCCGCCGCCTTCACCCTGCTGGCCCCCTGGACCGCCGAACCCTCGGCCAATCTGCGCCGGTTCGCCGTCGAGGCCACCCGGCCGCGCGGCGTGTGGTGCGCCCATATCGCCGCCTTGAAGCAGGACCCTGAACCGGGTCTGGCGGTGCTGGAGCCGGTCAAGGCTGACCCGGCCATGTATGTGCAGGATTCCTGCGCCAACTGGCTGAATGACGCCGCCAAGACCCGCCCGGACTGGGTGCGGGCGGTGCTGCGGCGGTGGGAGGGGCAGGCCGCGCCGGCGCTGCTCAAGCGCGCGGCGCGGTCCCTGTAAGCCGATGGCTTAACCCATCCGGATCTGTTTCAGGAATTCGCCCACCCGGGAATCAAGGATTTCCGCCTGGCCGGCCAGGCCGGTGGCGGCGTCCAACAGGCGATGGGCGGTGCCCCCGGACTGCTGCGAGGCATCGGACACGGCGCCGATGCGGTCTTGAACCTCGCGGGTGCTGGCGGCGGCTTCGGCCACGTCTTGCACGATGCCCTCGGTGGCGCTGCGCTGGTGATCCATGGCCGAGGCGATATTAACGGCAATCTCGTGCAGTTCGCCGATGATGCCGGTGACCGCCTGGATGGCCTCCACCGCTTCGTGGGTGGACTGCTGCACCCCGGCGATCTGCTGGCCGATCTCCTCGGTGGCCCGTGCCGTCTGGTTGGCCAGATTCTTCACCTCCGACGCCACCACGGCAAAGCCCTTGCCGGCTTCACCCGCCCGGGCCGCCTCGATGGTGGCGTTCAGGGCCAAGAGGTTGGTCTGGTTGGCAATGTCGTTGATCATGCTCACCACCTCGCCGATGCGGGTGCTGGCATCGGCGAGGCTCTGCACCACCTGGTTGGTGGCCTCGGCCTTGGCCACGGCGTCCGAGGCGA
>CAYOKN010000413.1:0-1969 GCA_964404545.1 uncultured Rhodospirillaceae bacterium
CATCTTGGCAAAGGACGCCCCATCCGCCCCCTGCTCCAGCAGGGCGGTCAGTTCGGCATGGCGGGCCAGGACGCGATCGAGGGTCAGGTCGAGATTCATGGTTTTTCTTTTATCGAATGAACCACAGAGGCACAGAGGCGCAGGGGAGGCCCGATGGTTAAGTCGGCACGCCCCCTCGGTGCCCCTGTACCTCTGTGGTAATTCTTACTCCAGTCGGAACAGGCGGCGCAGCACCCGTTCGGTTAATTCCCAGTCTTCATGCCCGCTTTCACCCAGGGCGGCGATGTCCTTCATCACCTCGGAGGGGTCGTGCAGCAGGCGGTGGGCCAGCAGGCGGGTGGCCTTGTCGGCGTCGCCGTGGGCTTCCAGCAGGGCGGCCTGGCGTTCCCGCTCCACCCGCTCGCGCAGGGCGACGATGGCGGGCACCGCCGTGCGGGCCAATTGGTTCTTGGTAAAGGCGGCCACCTCGCCGTCCACGATTTCCCAGGCGGCGCGAGCGGCCAGCTCGCGGCCGGCGCGGCCCTCCATGGCCACCCGCTCAAGGTCGGTCAGGTCATAGAGAAAGGCACCGTCCAGGCGGTTCACCGCCGGCTCCACGTCGCCGGGGATGCCTGCATCCACCAGGAACACCGGCTTGCGGCGCCGCTTCTTCAAAGCGTCATGCATCATGGCCGCGCTGACCACCGTTTCACGCCCGCCCACGGCGGTCAGCAGGATGTCGGCCTGGGGCACCAGCAGCGCAATGTCCTCCCACGCCGCCGAGCGCCCCCCCAGGGCCTCGGCCAGGGCCTGGGCGCGGCTTTCGCGCCGGGCCACCACGGTCAGGCGGGACAGGCCGTGGGCCTGCATGCTTTCCGCCACCAGCTCGCCCATATCGCCGGCCCCGATCAAAAGGGCGGAGCACCGCGACAGGTCGCCATGCAGGTCGCGGGCGAACTGCACCGCCGCCGAAGCGATGGACACCGGCCGTTCGGCAATGGCGGTCTCATGCCGCACCCGCTTGGCAGAGGCATAGGCCGCCTGCAGCAGATGCTCCAACTCGGGCCCACACATGGCGGCCTCGCGCGCCAGCCGGTGGCAGGCCTTGACCTGGCCCAACACCTGGGGCTCGCCGATCACCAGGCTGTCCAGGCTGGCGGTGACGGCAAAGCAATGCCGCACCGCCTCGCGCCCCGACAGCACATAAAGCTGGCCGGCCACGGCACCGTCTTCGAGCCCGGCCCGACGGGCCAGCACCCCGGTCACCAGCCGGGCCGCAGCCTGGGCGTCGTAATGGGCGGTCAGCACCTCGACCCGGTCGCAGGTGGACAGGGCCATGGCCTGCCCCAGGCCGGCGGCGCGCAGCTCCTCCAGGAAGGCGGGCACGGCGGCGTCCTCCACGAACAGCTGGTCCCTGAGCGCCAGGGAGCTGGACCGGTGGTTGGCGCCGACAATGACCGGCTGAAGGGTGGGAGCCGCCGTCATGGTCACAGGAAGCGCTTCAGATGCTCCTCGAGCCCCGCCAGCGCCACCTCCTCCTGGTTGCCCGCATCCAGGTCGCGCACGGTGGCGGCGCCCCGGGCCTTCTCGTCCTCGCCCAGGATCACGGCGGCACGGGCATTGGCCTTGTTGGCCCGGTTCATGCGCTTCTTCATATTGCCCGAATAGGACAGCTCCACCACAAAGCCGGCGCGGCGCAGGCGCTCGGCCACGGCCATGCCGTCGTCCTCGCCGAAGGGGATCACGGCGATGGGCCGGGGGCCCGCCACCTCGCCCGCCAGCAGCATGGACAGCCGCTCGACGCCCGCCGCCCAGCCGATGCCGGCGGTGGCCGGGCCGCCCATCTGGCCGATCAGGCCGTCATAGCGCCCGCCCGCCAGCACCGTGCCCTGGGCGCCCAGGGCGGTGGTGGTGAACTCGAAGGCGGTGTGGCTGTAATAATCCAGCCCGCGCACCAGGCGCGGATTCAGGGTCATGGGCACGCCCAGCT
>CAYOKN010000413.1:2063-2386 GCA_964404545.1 uncultured Rhodospirillaceae bacterium
AGGGGGGCGTCCTTGACGATGGCCTTGTCGCCCTCGTCCTTGGAATCCAGCACCCGCAGGGGATTCTTCTCGAGCCGGGTGCGGCTGTCCTCGGACAGCTTGTCGAGGTGGCCCTTCAGATAGGCCACCAGGGCGTCACGATAGGCGGCGCGGCTTTCCGTATCGCCCAGGCTGTTCAGCTCCAGCGTCACCTTGTCGCCCACGCCCAGGGCGCTCAAGAGGTGATAGCCCATGGCGATCACCTCCACGTCCGCCAGCGGATTGTCCACGCCCAAAAGCTCGACGCCCACCTGGTGGAACTGGCGCAGGCGGCCCTTCTGCGG
>CAYOKN010000414.1:0-2375 GCA_964404545.1 uncultured Rhodospirillaceae bacterium
CCAATCGGCCGGGGCCGTGGCCGAGGAGCTGCTGAAGCGCACCGATGAGACCTTCCGCAACCGCGAGCTGATGGCCCGCGAGCGGATGGAGGCCCAGCTGAAGCCCGTGGCCGACACCCTGGCCAAATTCCAGGAGCAGGTGACGGCGCTGGAAAAGACCCGCTCGGAGGAGACCGGCGGGCTGAAGGAACAGCTGGCGGCGCTGATGTCCGCCTCGACGGCCACGCGGGATGAGGCGCGGAAGCTGACCGAGGCCTTGCGTGGCAATACCGGGCGGCGCGGGCGCTGGGGCGAGCAGACCTGCCGCAATGTGCTGGAGGCCGCCGGCATGGCGGGCCGGTTCGATTTCGAGGAGCAGACCTCGAATGCCGATGAGGCGGGTCGTCAGCAACGCCCGGACTTTGTCGTGCGCCTGCCCGGGGGCGGGATGTTCGTGATCGACGCCAAGGTGCCGCTGGCCTTTGCCGATCAGGGCGAGGGCGACGAGGAACAGCGCCAGCAGGCGGCCTCGCTGCGCACCGCAGCCAGTATGAAGACCCATATGCGGCAGCTGGCATCCAAGGCCTATCAGGACCAGTTCCAGCCCAGCCCCGACTTCGTCGCCATGTTCGTGCCGGGCGATGCCTTTCTGGCGGCGGCGCTGGATCATGAGCCGGAGCTGATGACCCAGGCCATGGCCTCGCGCGTGGTCATCGTCACGCCCACCACCCTGTTCGCCCTGTGCAAGGCGGTGGCCTATGGCTGGCGCGCCGAGGAGCAGTCCAGGAACGCCGAGGACGTCGCCCGGCTGGGCAAGGAGCTCTACAAGCGGCTGTCGGTCATGGGCGGGCACGCCGCCGCCGTCGGCCGCGCCCTCGACACCGCCGTGGGGAAGTACAACCAGTTCGTCGGCTCGCTGGAAAGCCAGGTGATGGTGTCCGCGCGCCGGTTCGAGGATCTGCACGTCGATCACGAGGGCAAGGAGCTGCCGGACCTCGCGCCGGTCGAGGCCTCGCCGCGCGCCTTGAGCCGTCCGGAACTGCTGAAAGCCCCGGACTCCGGGGAATAGACGCCATCCCTTTCCATTTAGACAAGGGTGCTTGACTTATGTGGCGCTCGATGTAAAACACCCTTGTCAAACAGACAGGGATAGTTGTCATGCCTTCGCCCAAGCCTCCCCGGATCGCGCGTTACCCCGCGCTTCGCTATGTCGCCGTGATGGCTACCTGCATGGTGTTCGGCGGTGTCGTCGGTGCGGCGGCGGCGATCATGGGCTCGCTGGGGGCCGTGCCCGTGGCCGCGATGGCGTTCGTCATCGCCCTGGGCATGGCGGGGGTGATCTGGATGTGTGCCTGGTGGTGGCGCGGTCTGGATGAGGCCGCCCGCGAAGCCCACAAATGGGCCTGGTGGTGGGGCTCAACCTTCAGCCTTGCGGTCGGGGGCGTCGTCCTGCTGACCGGCATGGTGGTCCTCGATGCCGCGCAGGTGAGCACGGGCCTCGCGGCCTATGACCCTGTCGACCTGATCCAGGGCGGGGCCTTTGCCGTCCTGCTGCTCCAGACCCTCGGCTATGCCTTTGCCTGGGTGTTCTGGTGGGCGCGGCATCGGTGAGGGCCGCGACATGAACAATCGCCTCAAGGTGCTGCGTGCCGAACGTAACTGGAGCCAGGCTGAACTGGCCGACCGGCTGGGGGTGTCGCGTCAGACCGTCAATGCGCTGGAAACCGGCCGCTATGACCCCTCGCTGCCGCTGGCCTTCAGGATTGCCCGCGTTTTCGAACAACCCATTGAATCCATCTTCATGGAGGACTGACCCATGGTTTCTGAAGACCGTCCTGTTCACCCGGTTCTCAAGATTGGCGGCCTCGCCCTGCTTGCCGTGCTCGGGGCCGTCGTCGGGGCTGCAACTGCCCGCTTCGTCGATGCCTCGTCGCTCCCCGGCGACGATGCGCTGAACCTGTTCATCGGCGTGGTGCTGGTGGGCATGGCTGTGGTGATGGCAGGCATTCTGGCCCTCCGTCCGGCCAATGTGCCCAAGGGCTGCGGCCTGCTCCAGATTCTGGTGATGGCCCTGGCCGGCGTCATGCTGATGATCCCGATCTATGGACCCAACTGGGTCTCGCCCGAGGCCTCGCTGGGCATCGTGCTCGGCCTTCTGGCGGTGCAGACGGTGGCCAACATCCTGATGTTCCGCCGGGCCGATGAAATGCTGCGCCGGGTGATGGTCGAGACCGGCTCGCTGGCCTTCTGGACCCTGCAACTGGCGCTGTTCATCTATGCCGCGTCCGAGCGCCTGGGGCTGGTCGAGGGCATCACCGCCTGGGGCATGATCGGCATATTGATGGCCGTCTACATGGTGGCCTCGGCCGTGGCCGGCGCCCGACGTGGCCTGAAAT
>CAYOKN010000415.1:0-2353 GCA_964404545.1 uncultured Rhodospirillaceae bacterium
GGCTCGGCGCGGGACGAGGCGGGCAGGGCGGCGGCGGCAAGGCAGGCCAGGGCGGCCAGCAGGGGCAGGGGGCGGCGGATCATGGATTCTCCCGTTGTCGGATGCCTTCTACGCGCTCTGCGGCGGGACGGATCACGCCGAGGGCAGGGAGGCTGTCTGGGGGGCGGGCAGTTGCACCGGCACCGCGGGCAGGGTGAACCAGAAGGTCGAGCCCTCGCCGGGCACGGATTCCACGCCGATCTGGCCGCCATGGCGTTCGATGATCTTGCGGCAGATGGCCAGGCCGATGCCGGTGCCGGGATAGGCCTCGCGGGTGTGCAGGCGCTGGAACATCACCCAGATCTTGTCGAAATATTGCTGCTCGATGCCGATGCCGTTGTCGGCCACGCTGATGCGCCAGCGGTCGCCGTCGGGCACCGCCATGATGACCACCCGGGGCCGGCGGTCGGGGTGGCGGTATTTCACCGCATTGCCGATCAGGTTCTGCAACAGGCTGCGGATTTGCGCCTTGTCGGCCAGTACCTGGGGCATGTCGCCCACCACCAGTTCGGCATGGGATTCATCCACCGCATGCTTCAGATTGTCGGTGGCCGCCTGCACCACCTCGGTCAGGTTGGTGGGGCCGAAGGGGCGGGCCGTGGTGGTTACCCGCGACCATTCCAGCAGGTCCAGGATCATGGCCTGCATGCGCAACACGCCCTGGACCGCATAGCCGATGAAGGCGTCCGCATCCTGGTCCAGCTTGCCGCCATAGCGCCGCTGCAGCAGCTGCACATAGGACGACACCATGCGCAGCGGCTCTTGCAGGTCGTGCGAGGCCACATAGGCGAATTGCTGCAGCTCGCGGTTCGAGGCGCCCAGGTCCTCGATGGCCTTGCGCAGGCGTGCCTCCATTTCGGCGCGCTCGCTTTCCTTGTCCTCCAGCCGGTCCAGCCAGCGGACCATCAGGAAGGTGAGCAGGCCGATCAGCAGCATCATCAGGCTGGCGATGACGCCGATCACCAGGCTGTGGGTACGCCAGCTGGCCAGCATCTCGTCCCGCGACAGCCCCACCTGGACCACCAGCGGCAGGGGCTCCAGCGTCCGGTAGGCTCGCAGCCGGATCACCCCGTCCATGGTCGAGGTGGACTCGTAAAAGCCGCTGGCGGCCTTGGGCAGCATGTCCCGGAACAATGGCCGCGCGCTCAAGTCGGAGCCCACCGCGCCCTCCAGCTGGGGCTCGCGGATCAGCACTATGCCGGTCCGGGTGCTGACCTCGACCGCGCCATGTTCGCCCAGGGGCAGGGACCGGTAGAACTGGTGGAGATAGTCCGGGGTCAGGGCGGCAACCGCGACGCCGGCGAAGGTCCCATCGGCCAGCCGCAGGGCGCGCGCCAGATGCAGGGTGGGCTTGCCGGTGATCCGCCCGGCGGCGGGGGCGCCCACCACGGTCTGGTTCGTGGTCTGCTCCTTGGCCCGCTGGAAATAGGCCCGGTCGGACACATTGATCCGGCCCAAGGGCGAGCCGTCGGAATCCGCTACCAAGTCGCCATAATGGTCGAATACCAGGAAGCTGCGCGCCTGGGGAACATCCGTTTTCAACTGCCGCAGCAGCCGCTCCAGGCGCTCGGGCGCCACCCGGCCCTCGTTCAGGTGAAAGCGCTGCACCGCCCGCAGGGCCTGGTCAGCCTCGCCGAAGGTCCGGGCGGCATGCTCCTCGATGGTGCGCGCGAGCGACTGCGTGGTGGCCTCGGCGACCGCCAGAGTGCGCCGGTATTCGGCGAAATTCACCGCGGCCACCGACAGGGCCAGCAGAATCACCACCACCGCCACGAAGGCCAGCAGCCTGGTGCGGAACAAGGCGATGGATGCTGTCTCGACGGCCACGCAGGGCCCTCCTGGTTCTCCCCAAACCTAAAGTGGAGATTACCCCGTGGGATGCGCCCCGACAATGGCCGCCAGTCGCCGCCGCGCCATGTTCAAAGAAAAACCCCCGGCACCGTGCGGTGCCGGGGGCTTCTCGGATCGATGGACCGCCCTTAGGCGCCCATGGCCTTCTTCAGGCCCTCATCCAGCTTGTCCAGGAACTGATTGGTGGTCAGCCAGGGCTGGTTCGGGCCGATCAGGATGGCCAGGTCCTTGGTCATGAAGCCGGCTTCGACGGTCTCGACGCAGACGCGCTCGAGGGTCTCGGCGAACTTGGCGACCTCGGGGGTGTTGTCGAACTGGGCGCGGTAGATCAGGCCGCGGGTCCAGGCAAAGATCGACGCGATCGGGTTGGTCGAGGTTTCCTTGCCCTTCTGGTGCTCACGGTAGTGACGGGTCACGGTGCCGTGGGCGGCCTCGGCCTCGACGGTCTTGCCGTCGGGGGACA
>CAYOKN010000416.1:0-2352 GCA_964404545.1 uncultured Rhodospirillaceae bacterium
CTGGAGCCTGATCGCCGCCCGCCCGGCGCCCGCCCGCTGGCCCGCCCGCCTGGGCCTGACCCTGCTGGCCGGCGGCGGAGTGCTGGCGCTCCAGGCCCTGGTCTATCCCAGCTTCTACGAGGGCCCCTGGGCCGACTTCCACCCCGCCACCATTCCCTGGCTGGCCGAGGTGGCCGAGATGCAGCCGCTGTGGCCCGACACCGCCCGCCGGATCGAGGATTTCGCCAGCCATCTGCTGCCGACCCTGCTGGGCGTGGGCTGGACCCTCTGGCGCCTGGGGCGCAGCCGGGATGCCGACGAGCGCGCCAGCCTGGCGATGGTGGCGCTGGGCTTCGCCCTGTATCTGCCCTTGGCGCTGTCGGCCATGCGCTGGGCCAATTACGTGGCCTTCCTGGCCGCCCTGCCCTGGGCGCTGCTGCTGGTGCGGCTGCTGACCCTGGGCGAGGCGGCGCGGCTGGGTCTGATGCTGCGGCCCCTGCGGGCCGGCGCCTTCATGCTGGGTCTGGGCGGCTGGGTGCTGGGCGTGGCCCTGACCGGCTCGGAAGCGCCCAAGGAGAACGACCGCTGCGACTGGGTGCCCATGGCCCGCTGGCTGGCGGCCCAGCACCGGGGCGGCCCCGCCGACGACATCATGATTTCCTATCTGTTCCAGGGCGGCCAGTTCGCATGGCACACCCCCTACGGCCAGATCGGCAGTCCCCACAACAACGGCCCGTCGCTGATCGACACCGACGCCCTGATGGGCGGCCCCGACGCCGCCGGAATGGAGGTGGCCCGCCGCCGGGGCATCGACCTGGTGCTGCTGTGCCCCGCCTCGCTGGAGGCCGACAAGCACCGCGCCGACCCTGCCGGCCTGCATGCCCGCCTGGACCGGGGAGACGTGCCGTCCTGGCTGACGCCGGTGCCCCTGCCGACCGGGTTGGAGGAGTTCCGGCTTTACCGGGTGAGAATGTAATTCAGCGCGAGGGCGGTTTCTTTAATGCCGGGTGCCGTCGCCCAGTGGCGGCTGGCCGGCGCGGGCCATGGAGCGGAGTTTCTCGAAGTCCAGGATGTTCAGGTTCATGGACTTGCGCTCGATCACCCGGGCGCGGGCCAGTTCGCCGATGGCCTGGGCCACCGATTCCTTGGAGGTGCCGGCCCAGGAAGCGATTTCCTTGTGATTGGGCACGTCGGGAATATACCAGCCGCCGGGCCGGCGGGGGTCGGGCTGGGCCAGGCGCACCAGTTCCACGAACACGCGCTGGGGCTCGGTCAGGGTGGACAGGTCGGTGACGCGGGCATCCAGGCTGCGGATGATGCGGGCAAACCGCTGCAGCACGCGCACGGCGATGAGCGGATATTTCATCATCATGCGCACGAAGGTGGGGCCTTCGATGGAGGCCAGCACCGAGCTTTCGGTGGCCACCACGCGGGCCGAGCGTTCCTTGCTGTCGATGGCCGCCAGTTCGCCGAAGAAATTGCCGGCATGCACATCGGCCAGCGCCACCTCGCGCTCGGGCGTCACATAGGAGAGGATTCGCACCGAGCCGGTAACCACGAAATAGACTTCCAGGGTGTCGCTGGCCTTGTCGAACACCTGGTCGCCTTCCTCGAAGCCTTGCCAGCTGCAGACCGCCTCGAACTCCCGCACCGCCTCTTCAGGCAGTCCGTGGAACAGCTCGATGGCGTCCAGCCGATGCTCCAGATTGCTTACGTCCAAGGCCCCCTCATTCGGCATGAGACCCACACCCCCAGCCGAAAAGACTATTTCGGCCCTGCGAAAAGATCAACGTGCATCACCGCCGACGGTCATAGCAGCCATTGGTTAATCCCTTTGCAAGGCCGGCGATTTTTGCCATAACCCCCGCTTGCCGCGCGTGCCCCAAGCGATCAGGAGACGACCGATGATTCCTCGCTATTCCCGCCCCGAGATGGTCAACATCTGGGAGCCGGCCAACAAGTTCCGCATCTGGTTCCTGATCGAGGCCCATGCCTGCGACGCCAACGCCAAGCTGGGCGTGATCCCCGCCGAGGCCGCCCGCGCCGTGTGGGAAAAGGGCGACAAGCCCTACACCCCCGAGCGCATCGCCCGCATCGACGAGATCGAGCGCGAGACCAAGCATGACGTGATCGCCTTCACCACCGAGCTGGCCGAGCAGGTGGGCGAGCAGGCCCGCTTCGTGCACCAGGGCATGACCAGCTCGGACGTGCTGGACACCTGCCTGAACGTGCAGCTGGTGCAGGCCGCCGACATCCTGCTGGCCGACATGGACAAGCTGCTGGACGCGCTGAAGACCCGCGCCTACGAGTTCAAGGACCTGGTCTGCATGGACCGCAGCCACGGCATCCATGCCGAGCCGGTGACCATGGGCC
>CAYOKN010000417.1:0-2341 GCA_964404545.1 uncultured Rhodospirillaceae bacterium
GGATAGGATTGGCCGTTCTGGTAGTAATAGGTGCAGACCTCGGTGGTGGTGGTGACGCCGGGGGGCACCGGAATGCCCAGATTGGCCATCTCGGCAAGGTTCGCACCCTTGCCGCCCAGCAGGTTCTTCATGTCGGCCCGGCCCTCGGACGAGCCGCCGCCGAAGCTGTACACCCACTTGGACATCGTGCTTCTCCCTTAACCCTCGATCTTGGAGAAGTCGGCGACTTCACCCATGGCGGCCACGATCTGGTTCAGCAACCGCAGGCGGTTGATGCGCAGCTCGGGCTGCTCGGCGTTCACGGTGACCTTGTCGAAGAACGCATCCACCGGGCCGCGCAGGCGGGCCAGGGCGGCCATGGCGCCGGCGAAGTCCTCGACCTTCAGGGCCTTGGCGGCTTCCGGCCGGACCTCGGCGAGTCGCTGGTGCAGCGCGATTTCCTCGGGCTGGTCCAGCTTGGACGCATCGACAGAGCTGCCGTGGGGGTTGCCGTCCTTCTTCTCTTCAATACGGACGATATTGGCCGCACGACGGAAGGCGATCAACAGATTCGCGCCGTCCTCGGACGCCACGAAATCCCGCAAGGCCTCGACCCGGGCCAGCAGACGCACCAGATCGTCCTCGGTGCCCAGCGAGAACACGGCGTTCACCAGATCATGGCGCACGCCCTGTTCCTTCAGATGCACCTTCAAGCGGTCGGCGAAGAAGTCCAGCAGCGCCTGGGCGGTGTCGGCGGCGCCCACCGGCAGGTCCTTGAACCCGGCATGGGCCTTGACGAACAAGGGCTGCAGATTGACCCGCAGGCCGTTTTCCAGGATCAGCCGGATCACGCCCAGGGCGGCGCGGCGCAGGGCGAAGGGGTCCTTGGAGCCCGTGGGCTTTTCGTCGATGGCAAAGAAGCCCACCAGGCTGTCCATCTTGTCGGCCAGGGACACGGCCACGCTGACTTTCTCGCGCGGGCAGGCATCGGACGGGCCGGCGGGGCTGTAATGCTCGGCGATGGCGTCGGCCACCACCGGATTGACGCCGTCATTCAGGGCATAGTAGCGGCCCATGATGCCCTGCAGTTCGGGGAACTCGCCCACCATCTCGGTGGACAGGTCGGCCTTGCACAGGGTGGCGGCCACCAGGGCCTCGGTCTTTTCCTCCCAGGACAGGAAGGGCAGCTCGGACACCAGGTTCTGGATGCGCTCGACCTTGTCGGACATGGTGCCCAGCTTGGCATAGAACAGGCGCTCGGCCAGCTTGCCCAGGCGCGACTGCAGCGAATGCTTGCGGTCGGTCTCCCAGAAGAAGGCGGCGTCGGACAGGCGGGCGCGCAGCACGCGCTCATTGCCGGCCACGATGGCGCTGCCGCCGTCCTCGGCCACCATGTTGGACACCACGGCAAAGCGCGGCGCGAACGAGCCGTCGGCGTTCAGCAGCGAGAAATATTTCTGGTGCGCGCGCATGGAGGTGGACAGCACCTCGGCCGGCACATCCATGAACTTGTCGTCGATGCGGCCCACCAGCACGCGGGGGAATTCCACCAGGCCGGTCACTTCCGCCAGCAGGCCTTCGTCGGCCTTCAGCATCAAGCCTTCCTTGGCCGCCACGGCTTCCACCTGGGAGAGGATCTCGGCCCGGCGCTTGTCCTGGTCCAGGATCACATAGGCCTTGGACAGCTTGTCGGCATAATCGGCGAAGCTGGTCACGCTAAAGGCGTCGGGCGCCAGGAAGCGATGCCCCTTGGTCACATTGCCCGAGGCAATGGGGCCGAAGGCGACTGGCACCACGGCGCCGTCGAACAGGGCGATGATGGACTGCAGGGGGCGCACCCAGCGCACCTCGTTGGCGCCCCAGCGCTGGGACTTGGGCCAGGGGAAGTCGGCCAGGGTCTGGGTGACGATCTCGGCCAGCACCTCGACGGTGGGGCGGCCCTTCTTGTTGATCACCGCGAACCAGAATTCGCCCTTGCCGGTGTCGCGCTTCTCGCAGCCGTCCAGGCTGTCCAGCCCGGCGGACTTCAGGAAGCCCTGCACCGCCTGGTCAGGCGCGCCCACGCGGGGGCCGCGCTTTTCCTCGGACACGTCGGGCTGCGCGGTGGGCAGGCCGTCCACCACCAGCACCAGCCGGCGCGGGGTGACGAAGCTCTTGGCGGACGCAAAGGACAGCCCGGCCTTGGCCAGGCCGTCGGTCACCAGGCGCTGCAGGTCCTCGGCGGCGCGGGCCTGCATGCGGGCGGGAATCTCTTCCGAGAAGAGTTCGAGCAGGAATTCGGCCATGGATCAGATCCCCTTGGTCTGGCTGGCCAGCCAGGACTCGCAGCAGGCCTTGGCCAGGGCGCGCACGCGGCCGATAT
>CAYOKN010000418.1:0-2329 GCA_964404545.1 uncultured Rhodospirillaceae bacterium
ATGCGCCACAGGGGCGCGGTGGCGTCGCGGTGCCAGCCGATGGCCCGCACGGTCAAATCGCCGGTGACGCGGGCCATGGGGGCGTCCAGCAGGCCCGCAGCACCCAGCCGGCGCAGCGGAATGGGCTGCGGGCCGCGGCCCACATCCACCTCCAGGGCCGCCGTCTCCAGCACCCGGAAGCCGGCCTGCACCAGCCGAACCAGCAGCCCCTGGCCCGATGACCCGGCGGGGGCCGGCGGCAGCGGCGCCACGTCGAGGGCGTAGGGCAGGCCCACCTGAACGCTGGTCGCGGGGTCGGCCAGGGTGATGGCGCCGCCCTGAACTTCGGCGGGCAGGATGGCCGACTGGTCGGCCAGTACCAGCACGGCGCGGCCCTCCAGATGGTCCAGCCCGGTCCAGCGGCTGGCGGGGGCCGCACTTTCGCCGGTGACGGCGGCGTCCAGGAACAGCCCGTCCTCGAACTTCTCCAGCCGCACCGAGCCGTCCCGGCGCACCAGCAGATGCACCGCCCGCTCCAGCACGGCCACGGCCAGCACCTGGCCGTCGGTCTGCTGCCGCGACCAGGCGGTGACCTGCTCGGCCCGGTAATTGGTCACGGTGGCCAGGCTGCCGTCGGCCATGACCACATGCAGGCAGCGGGCGAAGGCGTCGTAGTCCATGTCCACGGGCCGGTCCACCAGATGGCGGGCCAGCATGGACAGGTCGGTGGCCTGGTAGGCCTGCTCCACATCGGCGAACAGGAATTCCCGGATTTCGCGGTTCGACCGGGCTGCGAACAGGGTGGCGCCGCCCACGTCGCGCGGCGGCACCGCCCGGTCCACCGGCGAGCCGATGCGGGTCTGGCGGTGCAGCTGGATCTTGGACGGGGTCAGCGGCTCGCCACTCACCATCCATTCCGCACCCGAGGTGAAGACCTGCAGATGACGGCCCGAGAACACGGCCCGAACGGCGTTAACCTGATCCGAGAGCAGGGCGAACTCGATGGCCTCGTCGTCCAGCCCTTCGCCCAGGTCGAAATTGAACAGATCGCCCGACTTGCTCATCCACAGCCGGTTGGGCAGGTCGCGCGAGCCGCCGATCACCAGCCGGTCCTGGTGGAAGCAGACCGACACAGGCCAGCCGCGCAAGGCGGAAAAGGCCTGTTCCTCCCAGTCCTTGGTGGCGCTGGTGCCGGCCAGGGCCTGCTTGACCTGGGCGGTGGCCTGGGTGGGCGAGGCGACGGCGGTGATGGCCACCTCCTTGCCGCCCAGGCGGAAGCGGGTGCCCACATGCAGGGGATCGAAATGGGGCACCGAGCAGGTCAGGGTGACAGTCCCGCCGGTGCCGCTGGCCGCCAGGGTGGCGTCGGGGTCGGCGAATTTGTGGGTGGGCTGGAACAGGACGCCGTTCTCTTCCTGCCAACTCCAGGGAGCGATGCTCCAGTCGCCGTGCGAGCGCCGGGTGATCTTGCGCGGCGCCACCTCGGGATGGGTGATCAGCAGCGTGTCGGCGCTTTGCGTCCAGACCAATTGGGCCAGCTGGTCGCCGGTCCAGGGGGTGGCCAGGCTGGCGGTGCGCGTCCCCTCCGTATAGACGTCGATCCAGCCGCCGGTGACCACCAGCAGATAGGTCTGCTCGGTGTTGAACTCAAAGGCGATCAGCCGACCCGGCCCGCGCACCACGTCCAGATGGGCCAGTCCGGGGCGGCGGGTGACACCGCCGGTGGGTTGCACCAGCGCATTGCGCAAGGCGGCGGCGCCGTTCTCATAGGCCCGCAGGTCGCCCCGGCCCAGAAGCTCGGGCGCGATCTCGCCGCCGGTGAAGTTGGTCTTCACCGTCTTGATCAGGCTCATCGCCGCACCTCCACCAGCGGGAAGTGGGTCAGGGCCGGTGGGGTGTCCTGCTGGCCGTCGATCAGCTTGGCGCGGCGGAACTCGTCCTCGGCCAGCTTGTGCAACAGCTCGGCGCGGCTGGTGCTTTCGGTCAGCGGCAGGCAGAACTCGGCCGCCAGCCGGGCGATCAGCGCCTGGTCGAAGAAGGGCGGGAACTCGGGCTCGGCCGGGCGGAACACATAGGTCAGCACCACCGCGTCGGCATTGCAGTGCAGCCGCTGTTCGGCGATGCGATAGGCCAGCCCGGCCCCGCGCTCGCCCGCCCCGGCGGACAGGGCGCGCAGGAAGTCGGCGGGCAGCTGGAAGGCGGCGTCATAGTCCGCCAGCGGACTGGCGGCCAGCCGTGCCAGCCGTGCCTGGCCGGTGGCGAAGTTCCAGGGGTGGGACGACAAAAGGGCGTCCCGGATCGAGGGAAACAGGTTCGCCGCCACCTCGGCCTCGGCGGTGCCTTCGTCGAA
>CAYOKN010000419.1:0-2323 GCA_964404545.1 uncultured Rhodospirillaceae bacterium
GGCTGCCCGCCATCATGCGCCTGATGGGCGGGCTGGCGCAGCAGATCGCCCGCCACAGTCTGGCCGAGAAGCGGACCCGCGCCGCGCAGGCCCAGGTCAAGCAGCTGGTAGCCGAGCGCACCCGCGAACTGGCGGCCAGCCATGAGCGCCTGCGCAAGATCGCCGAACATGTGCCGGGCGTGGTGTTCCAGTTCATGCAGCGGGCCGACGGCAGCTTCTGCATTCCCTATGTCAGCGACGCCTTTGCGGCCATGTTCGGCGGCACGCCCGAGGAGGCGCGTGAGGATGCCAGCCGCGTGTTTGAAGTGACCTATCCCGAGGATCTGCCCGGGTTCCTGGAGTCCATCCGGGTCTCGGCCGAGAGCCTGCGGGTCTGGCGCCATGAATTCCGCATCCTGCGCGATGGCGGGGTGCGCTGGGTCTGGGGCGAGGCCCAGCCCAAGCGCGAGGAGGACGGCGCCACCACCTGGTACGGCTTCATCACCGACGTGACCGAACGCAAGCAGACCGAGATGTTGCTGAAGGCCCGGCTGCGCCTGGGCGAGATGTCGGCCAGCCACAGCCTGCGGGAATTGCTGACCGCCACCCTGGACGAAGTATCCGATCTGGTGGGGGCGCAGACCGCCTTCTTCCATTTTCTGCTGCCCGACCAGGAGACCTTGTCGCTGCAGGCCTGGTCCACCCGCACCTTGCAGGACTATTGCCGCGCCAGTGCCGAGCAGAGCCATTACGACATCGAGCGGGCGGGCATCTGGGCCGACGCGGTGCGGCTGCGCCGGTCGGTGGTCTATAACGACTACGCCCAGGCAACCGGCCGCAAGGGCCTGCCCGAGGGCCATGCGACGGTGCAGCGGCTGATGTCCGTGCCCATTTTCCGCGGCGGGCGCATCGTCGCCATCCTGGGGCTGGGCAACAAGCCGATGCCCTTTGACGACCGGGACCTGGAGGTGGTGGAAACCCTGGCCGATCTGGCCTGGGACCTGGCCGAGCGCATGCAGGCGGAAGCCGCCCTGGCCGAGCGCAATGACCTGGTGCAGCGCCGCTATGAAAGCCTGCGCGCACTCAGCGTCATCGCAGCACTGCCGCCAGGCGGCAGCTTCGATCCCCTGACCCAGGCCCTGGCTGCCGGGGCGCGGCATCTGGGTCTGGCCTATGGCATCATCGCTGAGGTGGAGGGCGACCGCTATCTGGTCCGCCATTTCCATGGCCCGACCGCCGCCGGCATCGAACCCGGCCAGGTCCTGTCGCTGGGCCACACCTATTGCGCCATGACCCTGCAGTCCCGCGACGTGGTGGCTATTCCCCATGTCTCCCAAAGCGACAGCGCCGGCCACCCCTGTTACCGCGAGACCGGCCTCGAGGCCTATATTGGCGCCCCCATCCGAGTGGATGGACGGCTGTTCGGCACGGTGAATTTCAGCGCGCCCGAGCCCTATTCCCGCATGTTCGACCAGGGCGACCTGGAATTCATGCGGCTGCTGGCCCGCTGGATCGGCAGCGTGCTGGAGCGCAACAAGGCCGCCGCCGAGTTGTTGGCCGCCAAGGAGACCGCCGAGAGCCAGGCGCGGGAACTGGCCAACTCCAACAGCGACCTGGAGCAGTTCGCCTATGTGGCGTCCCATGACCTGCGCCAGCCGCTGCGCATGGTGAACAGTTATCTGACCCTGATCGAACGCCGCTATGGCGAACTGCTGGACGCAGACGGCAAGGAGTTCCTGGGTTATGCCCGCGACGGCGCCCTGCAGATGGACCGGCTGATCCTGGACCTGTTGCAATATTCCCGTGTGGGCCGCCATGGCGAGCCCCCGGGTGTGGTGGACCTGTCCCAGGTGGCCACCCTGGCCCGGCACCAGCTGGGCATGTTGGTCGAGGAAACCTGCGCCGAGCTGGAGGTGGACTCCACCCCCGCCCTGGTGCAGGGCAATGTGGGCGAGCTGACCCGGCTGTTGCAGAATCTGATGGGCAATGCGGTCAAATACCGCTCACCCGATCGGCCGCCGGTGGTGTCGGTGCGCTGGCGGCGCGAGGCCGATCAGTGGCTGCTGACCGTGGCCGATAACGGCATCGGCATCGCCCCGGATTATCACCAGGACATCTTCAAGATCTTCCGGCGCCTGCATACGGCGGCGGAATATGAAGGCACCGGCATCGGCCTGGCCATCTGCCAGAAGATCGTCAAGCACCACGGCGGCCGGCTGTGGATGGACTCGGAACCGGGCCAGGGCAGCCGCTTCCACGTCTCCCTGCCGGCGGCGGATTAGAGTCACGTTTCCCTCATCCTGAGCCCGTCGAAGGATGAAGGCGGCACGGGCCTTGGGGCCGG
>CAYOKN010000420.1:0-2295 GCA_964404545.1 uncultured Rhodospirillaceae bacterium
AGATCTCCACCACCAGCCTGGCCAATCTGGAGGACCATATCGCCGAGCGGAAGCGGGACTGGACGGTGGTGACCTTCCAATCGCGCGAGGAAGCCCGCCTGGCCTTCCTGGCCGGGCGCTGCGACTTCTACACGGCGGATTTCACCATCCTGGCCAATCTGCGCATCTATGACGCACCCCGTCCCGATGACTTGGTGATCCTGCCCGAGCGCATCAGCCGAGAGCCCCTGTCCCTGGCGGTGCGCCACGGCGATGACCAGTGGGCCGACCTGGTGCGCTGGGTGCATTTCGCCATGGTGCTGGCCGAACAGAAGGGCATCACCAGCACCACCCTGGACCTGCACCGCGACTCGCCGGATTCCGAGGTGCGGCGCCTGCTGGGCCATGAACCAGAGCTGGGCGAGGCGATGGGGCTGGACGGCCAGTGGGCGGCGCGGGTGATCCGCCAGGTGGGCAATTACGGCGAATTGTTCGAGCGCAATATCGGCAAAGCCTCGCGCTTGAAGCTGGATCGGGGGCTGAATGACCTTTGGACCCGGGGCGGATTGATGTACGCGCCGCCTTTCCGTTGACATTGCGCAGTCTGTTCCTTGATCTTTCCCGATCCGTGCAATCAGACCGAAGCCCATGAACGCCCCGCTGCTCGATTCCGTCGCCTCGCGCCGGACCTTTGCCATCATCTCCCACCCCGACGCGGGCAAGACCACCCTGACGGAAAAGCTGCTGCTGTTCGGCGGCGCCATCCAGATGGCCGGCGCCGTGCGCGCCCGCGGCGAACAGCGCCGCACCCGTTCGGACTGGATGAGCATCGAGCGCGAACGCGGCATCTCCGTCTCGGCCTCGGTCATGTCCTTTGAATATGCGGGGCTGAACTTCAACCTGCTGGACACGCCGGGCCACGAGGACTTCTCGGAGGATACCTACCGCACCCTGACCGCCGTGGATTCGGCGGTGATGGTGCTGGACTGCGCCAAGGGCATCGAGACCCAGACCCGCAAGCTGTTCGAGGTCTGCCGCCTGCGCGACGTGCCCATCATCACCTTCGTCAACAAGGTGGACCGCGAGGGGCGCGATCCCTTCGACATCCTGGACGAGGTGGAAAAGACCCTGGCCCTGGACGTGACCCCGGTCACCTGGCCCATCGGCATGGGCCGCGACCTCAAGGGCGTCTATGACCTGGTGCGCAACGAGGTGCTGCTGTTCGAGCAGGCGCGCGGCGATGCCATCCAGGAAGGCATCCACATGCCGCTGGACGACCCCAAGCTGGACGACCTGGTGGGCGCGGATGCCGCCGCCAAGCTGCGCGAGGATGTGGAGCTGGTCACCGGCGCCTGCCCGGAATGGGACCTGGACGCCTTCCGCGCCGGCCATCTGACCCCGGTGTTCTTCGGCTCGGCGCTGCGCAATTTCGGCGTGCACGAGCTGCTGCAAGGCATCGGCCGCCTGGCGCCGCCGCCGCGTCCGCAGCCGGCCAACACCCGCACCGTGGACCCGCTCGAGGAAAAGGTCACCGGCTTCGTGTTCAAGGTCCAGGCCAATATGGACCCCAACCACCGCGACCGCATCGCCTTCTTCCGCATCGTGTCGGGCCGCTTCAAGCGCGGCATGAAGCTGAAGCATGTGCGCTCGGGCAAGGTGATGGCGGTGTTCAACCCGGTGTTCTTCCTGGCCCGCGACCGTGAACTGGCCGAAGAAGCCTTCCCCGGCGACATCCTGGGCATCCCCAACCATGGCGCCCTGCGCATCGGCGACACCCTGTCCGAGGCCGAGGACATTCAGTTTACCGGCCTGCCCAGCTTCGCCCCGGAGCTCTTGCGCCGGGTGCGGCTGGACGACCCCATGAAAGCCAAGCAGCTGCGCAAGGCGCTGGAGGACCTGGCCGAGGAAGGCGTGTCGCAGCTGTTCAAGCCCATGAGCGGCAGCGCCTGGATCGTGGGCGTGGTGGGCCAGCTGCAGTTCGAGGTGCTGACCACCCGCATCGAGTCGGAATACAATCTGAAGGCCGGCTTCGAGGCGGCGCCCTTCGAGACCGCCCGCTGGGTCTATGGCGACGACCCGGCGGCCCTGAAGAAGTTCCAGGACCTGAACGGCTCCTCGCTGGCCGAGGACCGCGACGGCGCCCTGGTGTTCCTGGCCCGCAACACCTGGAGCCTGAACCGAGCGCAGGAGGATTTCCCCCAGCTGAAATTCTCGGCCACGCGCGAGCAGCATTAGGGGCGGCAGGCACTGCGCCGCCTTATTGGCGGCGGCGCAGGCCGGGGTCCAGGCGGCCCGGGATCACCGGGCAGGCGTCGG
>CAYOKN010000421.1:0-1807 GCA_964404545.1 uncultured Rhodospirillaceae bacterium
ATGGCCGAACAGCATGCGGTAGGCGGTGGCCAGGGTCAGCACATAGCAGCCCGACTCTTCCCAGGTCAGGTGCTTGGGGCGGTGCATCAGCTGCTGCGCCTGCACCCGGGTGAACTGGGCAAAGGAGCCGTCGGGGGTCTCATAACCCCAGATGCGCTGGCTGGGCGAGAACATGGGGTCGCCGCCGTTGCACTCCTCGTCGTCGCCGTCGGTCTGGTTGCAGTGGATCACCACCTCGTCGCCGACCTTCCAGCGCTTCACCTTGGAGCCCACGGCCCACACGATGCCCGAGGCATCCGAGCCGGCGATGTGATAGGGGGCCTTGTGATAATCGAACGGGGAAATGGGCTTGCCCAGGGCAGCCCAGACGCCGTTGTAGTTCACGCCGGCGGCCATCACCATCACCAGCACTTCATGGCTGTCGATCTCGGGGGTCTCAACCACCTCGACCTGCATGGCGCTGTCCGGGGTGCCATGACGCTCCTTACGGATGGCCCAGGCATACATCTGCTTCGGAACATGGCCGAGCGGCGGAATCTCGCCGATCTCGTACAGGTCCTTGACGGCCTGGCCGGGCCGCAGCTCGAGCACCTTCGCCGCTTCGGTCATTTCAGCACAACTCCTTCCGTCGTCTCGGGGGTGTTGGCCGGCATGGCCTTGCTCCCCCACCGTTATGGTGTCCCCGTCCGGACGTCTCCCGATGGCTGGATGCCGGAAGCCCCAGCCATTCCAATCTGACGTTTTTGTCGGCCCGGCAGCATGGTTGTGCCCTTGATAGCGGTTTTGCGCTTTCACCGCAATGCACAAAATGATAGTTTGTTTCGCGAACGCAAGGGGACTGGTAACAAAATATCAATGGCCGGCCCCCAAGGACCCTGTTTTCCGACCCCTTTTGAACCTTTAGGTGGAGCCCACGATGACCAGCCTGCCTGCCGCCGATCCCCGGAAGGAAGCCGTGACCCGCGAAAAACCTTGGCTTTTCCGGACCTATTCGGGGCATAGCTCGGCCGCCGAGACCAACAAGCTGTTCCGCACGAATCTTGCGCGCGGCCAGACCGGCCTGTCCGTCGCCTTCGACCTGCCCACGCAAACGGGGTATGACAGCGATCATGTGTTGGCGCGTGGCGAAGTGGGCAAGGTGGGGGTGCCCGTCTGCCATATCGGCGATATGCAGACCCTGTTCCAGGACATTCCCCTGGACAAGATGAACACCTCCATGACCATCAACGCGCCGGCGCCCTGGCTGCTGTCGCTCTATATCGCCACGGCCGAAAAGCAGGGTGCGGCGCGCGCCAGCCTGTCGGGCACCACCCAGAACGACGTGATCAAGGAATATCTGTCGCGCGGGACCTATATCTTCCCGCCCGAGCCGTCCTTGCGCCTGACCACCGACGTGATCGCCTTCACGGTGAAGGAGGTTCCCAAGTGGAACCCCATGAACGTCTGCTCCTATCACCTGCAGGAAGCCGGGGCGACGCCCGAGCAGGAGCTGGCCTATGCCCTGGCCACCGCCATCGCGGTGCTGGACAAGGTCAAGGCCTCGGGCCAGGTGCCCGACGCCGAGTTCGGCCAGGTGGTGGGCCGCATCTCGTTCTTCGTGAATGCGGGCATCCGCTTCGTCACCGAGCTGTGCAAGATGCGCGCCTTCACCGAGCTGTGGGACGAGATCACCCGCGACCGCTATGGCGTCGAGGACGAGAAGCTGCGCCGCTTCCGCTATGGCGTGCAGGTGAACAGCCTGGGCCTGACCGAGCCACAGCCCGAGAACAACGTCTATCGCATCCTGCTGGAAATGCTGGCGGTGGTG
>CAYOKN010000421.1:1862-2275 GCA_964404545.1 uncultured Rhodospirillaceae bacterium
GCCTGCCCCGTCCGTGGGACCAGCAGTGGTCGCTGCGCCTGCAGCAGATCGTGGCCTATGAGACCGACCTGCTGGAATATGGCGACCTGTTCGACGGCAACCCGGCCATCACCGCCAAGGTCGAGGCCCTGAAGGCCGAAGCCCGCGACGAGCTGGCCCGCTTGGAAGGCATGGGCGGCGCCGTGTCCGCCGTGGAGTCGTCCTATATGAAGCAGCGCCTGGTGGAATCCAACGCGCGCCGCATTCAGGACATCGAGACCGGCCAGCAGGTGGTGGTGGGCGTGAACAAGTTCACCGAGGCCGCGCCCAGCCCGCTGACCACCGGCGACGGCTCGATCATGACCGTGGACCCCAAGGCCGAGCAGGAGCAGATCGAGCGCCTGCAGGCCTGGCGCGGCCAGCGCGACGCCAAG
>CAYOKN010000422.1:0-2269 GCA_964404545.1 uncultured Rhodospirillaceae bacterium
ACAGCGCCTGCTGGCCGTCGATCATGGGGATGCGGGCGGCGGCCAGGAAATGGTCCGGGCTTTCCATCCAGCTCCACGACACCGGCTCGCCGATGCGCATCAAGCCGCTGGCGCGCCAGTCCACCTGGGGCAGGTCGCGCGCGCCCACTTTCAGGCCCGACGAGCTTTCCAGCCGCACCGGCAGATGGATGGTGCGGTCCAGGCTGGCCACGAAGGCCTGATCCAGCAGGGTGATGACACGCACCACGCCCACCTGCAGCCGGTTGCCGTCGGGGAAGGTGCGCCAGACCGGGGCCAGCGCCTCCATCTGAAGGGCGCCCGAGCCGGTGCGCAGCATCACCGTGGGCTCGGACGGCACCTGGATGGGCAGCACCTCGCCGAAAATGTCGGGAAAGAAGCCCTCGCCCCAGCTGCCGTTGGCGTGGCGGATGCGGGCGAAGGGGCCCTGAGCCGAAAAGGACAGGTGGCCGGACTGTTCGTCGTTGTTCAGGCGGGCATGGAACGCCACCAGCGTGCCGTTGCCGTCATAGAAGGCGGCGGCGTCCAGGGCGGCGATGCGCGCCTGCTGGCGCAGCAACTCGGCCAGCCGCTCCTTTTCCCCGTCGAACAGCATGGGGTCGAAGCGCGCCGGGTCCTCGTACTGGAACACCATGTTCAGCGAGGCCAGGATGTCCTCGCGCGCGGCCATTTCCTCGGCCACCCGGGACAGCCGCCGCTGTCGGTCGCGCAGGGTGTTCTCCAGGGTCAGGAAGGCGTCGTTGAACTGGGAGCGGGTCGAGGTGGCGTGCAGCTGGCTGACCAGGGCGTCGAACAGAAGGGCGAGCAGCAGCAGGGCCAGGGCGATGGAGCCCAGCCAGAAGCCGCCCAGTTTCTTCTTCAGCCTCACGGTCGTCGTCTCTCCTGGCGGTCACCTGGGACCCAGCAGGCGCATTCAACCATATTAAGCCTTATGTGTTAATTCCGCCGAACGCACCAAAGACAGCTTTTTCCCCCGCGAAATGGGGGTCGGGGTGCAGTGTGCATGCGTCGGGGGTGGAAAGTCTTTGACTTAAGCGTTAAACATTCCGGCCTGATCACCCCGAACCCCGAAGGACCGGATGAAAGCCGCCGTCATCGTTTTCCCCGGCTCGAACTGCGACCGTGACGTCGCGGTGGCCCTCGAGGCCAGCATGGGCCAAAAGCCCATCATGGCCTGGCATGCCGACACCGCCCTGCCGCCCGTTGACCTGATCGTGGTCCCCGGCGGCTTCTCCTATGGCGACTATCTGCGCTCGGGCGCCATGGCCGCCCATTCGCCCATCATGCGTGAGGTCAAGGCGCGCGCCGAGCAGGGGGCCTATGTTCTGGGCATCTGCAACGGCTTCCAGATCATCACCGAGGCCGGGCTGCTGCCCGGCGCGCTGATGCGCAACGCCGGCCTGAAATTCATCTGCAAGGATGTGGCGCTGACGGTGGAGGCGACCGACACCGCCTTTACCCGGAAATACGGCGCGGGGGACGTGGTCACCTATCCGGTGGCGCACCATGACGGCAATTACTTCGCCGACGAGGGTACGCTGGACCGGCTGGAGGGCGAAGGCCGGGTGGCTTTCCGCTATGTGGACAATCCCAACGGCTCGGCCCGCGACATCGCCGGCATCCTGTCCGCCAACAAGCGGGTGCTGGGCCTGATGCCGCATCCCGAGCGCCTGGCCGACCCCATGGTGGGCGGCACCGACGGCAAGCCCATGTTCGACGCCCTGGTGGAGGCCCTGTCGTGACCAAGATGGACAGCAAGATCACGCCCGAAGTGGTCGCCAGCCATGGCCTGACCGAGGACGAGTACCAGAAGGTGCTCGAGATCATGGGCCGCGAGCCCAACATCACCGAGCTGGGCATCTTCTCGGTCATGTGGTCCGAGCATTGCTCGTACAAGTCCTCGAAGAAGTGGCTGAAGACCCTGCCCACCACGGCACCCTGGGTCATCTGCGGCCCCGGCGAGAATGCCGGCGTCATCGACATCGGCAACGGCCAGGCCGCCATCTTCAAGATGGAAAGCCACAACCACCCGTCCTTCATCGAGCCCTATCAGGGCGCGGCCACCGGCGTGGGCGGCATCCTGCGCGATGTGTTCACCATGGGCGCGCGCCCCATCGCCAACCTCAACGCGCTGCGCTTCGGCGACCCCGCCCTGCCGCGCACGCGCCGCATCCTGGATGGCGTGGTGCGCGGCATCGGCGGCTACGGCAACTGCGTGGGCGTGCCCACGGTGGGCGGCGAGGTGAACTTC
>CAYOKN010000423.1:0-2265 GCA_964404545.1 uncultured Rhodospirillaceae bacterium
GGCGCCCACCAGGCCGGCCGGGGGCTGATCTGCCCGGCGGCGCAGGGCGGCGAGGCGGCCTGGGCCGGCGGCATTGAGGTGCTGGCCCCGGCCAGCCTGCTGGCCCTGATCAACCACTTCAAGGGCACCCAGGTCTTAAGCCCGCCCACCCCCGAACTGGCCGAGGATTCTGGGCTGGTCAAGGACCTGCGCGATGTGAAAGGCCAGGAGACGGCCAAGCGGGCGCTGGAGGTGGCCGCGGCCGGCGGCCATAATCTGCTGATGATCGGTCCGCCCGGCTCGGGCAAGAGCATGCTGGCCAGCCGCCTGCCCGGCCTGCTGCCGCCGTTGAGCCCGGCCGAGGCGCTGGAAGTGTCCATGATCCATTCGGTGGCCGGCGAACTGGCGCAAGGTCGGCTGATCCAGCGCCGCCCGTTCCGCGACCCGCATCATTCCGCTTCCGTTCCAAGCCTGGTGGGCGGCGGCATGCGCGCCCGTCCGGGCGAGATTTCGCTGGCCCATGGCGGCGTCCTGTTTCTGGACGAGCTGCCGGAATTCACCCGCCAGGCCCTGGAATCGCTGCGCCAGCCCCTGGAATCGGGCCGCGCCAATGTGGCCCGGGCCAATGCCCATGTGAGCTATCCGGCCCGCTTCCAGCTGGTAGCGGCCATGAATCCCTGCCGCTGCGGCTATCTGTCGGACCCGGCCCTGGCCTGCTCCAAGGCGCCCAAATGCGGCGCCGACTATCAATCGAAGATCAGCGGCCCCATGTTCGACCGCATCGACCTGCATGTGGAGGTGCCGGCGGTGAACCCTTCGGACCTGTCGCTGCCGCCGCCGGCCGAGGGCAGCGCCGAGGTGGCCGCCCGCGTGGCTGCGGCCCGCGCCGTGCAAGCGGCGCGCTATGAGGGCAAGCTGCGCTGCAATGCCGAGGCCGACGGCGAGCTGCTGGAAGCGGTGGCCGCCCCCGACGCCCAGGGCCGGCAATTGCTGACCGAGGCCGCCGAGCGCATGCGCCTGTCGGCGCGCGGCTATCACCGCGTGCTGCGGGTGGCCCGCACCCTGGCCGACCTGGATCATTCCGAGGGCGTGCGCCGCATCCATGTGGCCGAGGCCCTGACCTATCGCCGGCTGATGCCGGGGCGGCAGGGCCTGCCGGTGGGCTGACCGCCGGCCTCAGGCCGGCAGCGGGATCATGCGGCCCAGCTTACGGCCGCCGCAGACATGGATATGCAGGTGGGGCACTTCCTGGCCGCCATTGGCGCCGATATTGGCGATCATGCGCCAGCCGTCCTCCTTGACGCCCACCATCTCGGCCACCTTGCCCGCGGCGCGGAACAGGGCGGCGATCTCCTCGGCCGAGGCCTTGGCGGTGAAGTCGTTCATGGACACATAGGCGCCCTTGGGGATCACCAGCACATGCACCGGCGCCTGCGGGCCGATGTCGTGGAAGGCCAGGGTGTGCTCGTCCTCATGGACCTTCTTGCAGGGGATCTCCCCGCGCAGGATCTTGGCGAAGATGTTGTTGGGATCATAGGTCATGGCGGTCCCCCTTCATTCCATCGTCGTAAGTCAGTCCGGCTTGCGCGACTTCTTCTCGTCCACGCCCGAAATGCCCTGGCGCCGGGCCAGTTCGGCCCAGACCTGGTCCGGTGCGACCCCGGCCTCGGCCCACAGCACCAATAGATGATAGAGCAGGTCGGCGGATTCCGAGGCGACCTTGTCCGGCCCCTCGGCCAGGGCGGCGATCACCGTCTCCACCGCTTCTTCGCCCAGCTTCTGGGCGATCTTGCGCGGTCCCTTGGCGAACAGCTTGGCGGTGTAGCTGGTTTCCGGATCGGCGCCCTTGCGGCTGGCGATCACGCCATAAAGCTGGTCCAGGACATGGCTGTCGGCCATTCGGTCCCCCTTAGTCGTCCAGGCGGACGGAGATGCCCGCCTTGCGCATGTGGGCCTTGGCCTCGGCAATGGAATAGAGGCCGAAATGGAAGATCGAGGCAGCCAGCACGGCGGTGGCATGGCCCTCGGTGATGCCGGCCACCAGATGGTCCAGGTTGCCCACACCGCCCGAGGCGATCACCGGCACCCGCACCGCATCGGCCACTGCCCGGGTCAGGGGCAGGTTATACCCCTCGCGGGTGCCGTCGCGGTCCATGCTGGTCAGCAGGATCTCGCCGGCGCCGTATTCGGTCATGCGCTTGGCCCACTCCACCGCATCGATCCCGGTGGGCTTGCGGCCGCCATGGGTGAAGATCTCGAACTTGCCGGGCGCCACCTGCTTGGCGT
>CAYOKN010000424.1:0-2262 GCA_964404545.1 uncultured Rhodospirillaceae bacterium
CGGGCCGGGCGGGAACCCGGCGGCCTGGGGCGGCCCTCCGGCCCGCCTGGCGGCGGCCGTCGGGGAGGGGTGGGCCTGTCGTTCATCGGTCTCTCGACGCTGCGCTGGGGTCAGCCTAAGCCGCAAACCCTTGACACTTCTACCCCTGGGATGGGTTTTGCGCAATCAGCGCCAGCCATTCCTGCTCGGTCAGGATGGCGACGCCCAGCTCCTGTGCCTTCTTGGCCTTGGACCCGGCGTCAGCGCCGCAGATCACATAATCGGTCTTGGCCGACACCGACCCCGCCACCTTGGCGCCCAGAGCCTCGGCCCGGGCCTTGGCTTCCTGGCGGGTCAGGGTTTCCAGAGTGCCGGTGAACACCACCGTCTTGCCGGCCACCGGCGAGCCATCGCTGCTGGGCGCCACGAACGCCTGCACCGCCAGCCCGGCGGCCAGCAGGGCGTCGATGGCCTGGCGGTTATGCTCCTCGGCGAAAAAGTCCACGATGTCCTGGGCCATGCTGGGGCCGATGGAATGGATGTTGCCCAATTCGCCCCGCGCTTCCGAGCCGATGATGCGCGCCGCCTGCATGCCCTCGAGGAACCGGTCCAGGCTGCCGTAATGGCGGGCCAGCAGGCGGGCGGTGGCCTGGCCCACCTGGGGGATGCCCAGGGAATAGATGAAGCGGTCCAGCCCGATCTCGCGTCGGCGGTCGATGGCCTCGAACAGCTTGCGGGCCGAGACCGGTCCCCAGCCTTCGTGCTGGCGCAGGGGCTTTTCGCGCTCGGCGTCGGCGGCGCGCAGGGTGAAGATGTCGGCGGGCTGGCGCACCCAACCCAGCTCGTAGAAATAAAGGATGTTCTTCTCGCCCAGCCCCTCGATGTCGAAGGCGTCGCGGCTGGCGAAATGGATCAGCCGCTCCACCGCCTGGGCCGGGCAGACCAGCCGGCCGGTGCAGCGCCAGGCCACCGCGCCCTCTTCGCGCACCGCATGGCTGCCGCAGGCGGGGCAGACCGGATGGTCGCTGCCCTGGGGCGTCAGCTTGGCCGGCATGGAGAAGGGGGCCGAGCCCTCGGCATGCTCCACCACCGACACCACCTGCGGGATCACGTCGCCGGCCCGCTGGATCACCACCAGGTCGCCGTCGCGGAAATCCTTGCGGGCGATCTCGTCCTCATTGTGCAGGGTGGCCTTGGACACCACCACGCCGCCCACGGTCACCGGCTCCAGATTGGCCCAGGGGGTCAGCACGCCGGTGCGGCCCACGGAAATCTCGATGCTCTTCAGCCGGGTGCGGGCCTGCTCGGCGGGGAATTTGTGGGCGATGGCCCAGCGCGGGCTGCGGTCCTTCATGCCCAGCCGCTGCTGCAGGGCCACGCTGTCCACCTTATAGACCACACCGTCGATGTCATAGGGCAGGGTGGCGCGGCCATTGCCCACCTCGGCATGGAAGGCCAGCAGGTCCTCGACGCTGGCGCAGGGGCGGATCAGCGGATTGACGGAAAAGCCCCAGTCCTTCAGCCGCTGCAGGAAGGCCCAATGGCTGTCGGCCACCGGCGTGCTGACTTCGCCCAGGGCATAGGCGAACAGGCTGAGGGGGCGGCGCGCGGTGACGGCCGGGTCCTTCTGGCGCAGGCTGCCGGCGGCGGCATTGCGGGGATTGGCGAATAGCGGCTCGCCGGCGGCGGCCTGGGCCTCGTTCAGGCGCAGGAAGTCGTCGCGCAGCATATAGACCTCGCCGCGCACCTCCAGCACGTCGGGGACGTCCCCGGCCAGGGTCTCGGGCACATCCTTGATGGTGCGAAGATTGGCGGTGACGTTTTCGCCCTCTTCGCCATCGCCCCGGGTGGCGCCCTGGACGAAGCGGCCATTCTCGTAGCGCAGCGAAATGCTCAGCCCGTCGATCTTGGGCTCGGCCACCATGGGCACCGGCGCGTCGTCGGCCAGGCCCAGGAACCGGCGGATGCGGCCCATGAAGTCCTGCACGTCGGCGTCGTCGAAGGCATTGTCCAGGCTCAGCATGGGCCGGGCATGGCGCACTTTGGCAAAGCCCTCGGCGGGGGCGGCGCCCACCCGGCGGCTGGGCGAATCCGGGCGGATCAGTTCGGGAAAGCGGGCCTCGATGGCGTCATTGCGCTGGCGCAGGGCGTCATAGGCGGCATCGGAAATGACCGGCGCGTCCTTCTGGTGATAGGCCTCGTCATGCAGCCGGATCTCCAGCGCAAGCCGCCGCAACTCGGCCGAGGCCTCCATGGGGGTGAGCTGATCGACGGGAATGTCCT
>CAYOKN010000425.1:0-2241 GCA_964404545.1 uncultured Rhodospirillaceae bacterium
AGCCGCGCAGCACGATGAAGGTGAAGATGCCCACGATCAGCAGGCACAGGATCAGGCCGAACTCCTCGCCCGCCACCGCCAGGATGAAGTCGGTATGGGCGTCGGGCAGCACCGCCTTGACCCGGCCCTCGCCGGGGCCGCGGCCGAACAGCCCGCCATTGGTGAAGGCCTGCATGGCGGTGACCACCTGATAGGAATCGCCCGACGAGGGGTCCAGGAAGCGGTCCACGCGGCTGGCCACGTGCGGGAACACGAAATAGGCGCCCACCAGGCCGCCGATGCCCACGGCGCCGCCCAGGGTCACCCAGAACAGCGGCAGGCCGGCCAGGAAGAACTGCGAGAACCACACCGCCGAGACCACCAGGGTCATGCCCACGTCGGGCTGCAGCAGCAACAGGCCCACGGTCAGCAGATAGAGGCCGATGGACACCAGATTGCCCGGGAAGCCTTCGTATTTGCGCTGCTCGGCGAACATCCAGGCAGCCACCACGGCGAAGGTGGGCTTGGCGAATTCCGACGGCTGGATGGACAGGCCGGCGAAGTTGATCCAGCGCGAGGCACCCTTGATCTCGGTGCCGATCACCAGGGTCAGGGCCATCATCACCACCGCGCCGGCAAAGCCGACGCAGGCCAGTCGGCGCACATTGCGGGGGCTGAGGACCGACACCGCCACGATCACCAGGATGGTCAGCGGCAGGAAGGCGAACTGACGGCGCACGAAATGGAAGCTGTCGGCGCCGATGCGCTCGGCCACGCCGGGCGAGGCGGCCAGGGTCAGCATGGCGCCGATGACGATGAGCGCCGCCACGGCCGCCAGGGTCCAGCGGTCCACGGTCCACCACCATTTCCCCAGCAGGGAGGTGTCGGTGCGGGTGAAGGTGGCGGCGCCGATCATCAGGCTTTCCCCTTCAGATCAGCCACCAGCGCGCGGAAGCTGTCGCCGCGGTGCTCGAAGCTCTTGAACTGGTCCCACGAGGCGCAGGCGGGGCTGAGCAGCACCACCGCGTCCTTGTGGCCGTCGGTGCGGGCCATGGCCGTGGCGGCCTGGACCGCCACGGCCAGTTCGCCGCACTGGGTATAGGCCACGCCGTGCTTGTCCAGGGTGGCGGCAAAGGCCGGGGCGGCTTCGCCGATCAGGAAGGCATGGGCCACCCGGCCGAACAGCGGCGCCAGGCTGTCGATGCCGCCCTCCTTGGCCTGGCCGCCGATGATCCAATAGGCGTGGTCGTAGCAGACCAGGGCCTTTTCGGCGGCGTCGGCGTTGGTGGCCTTGCTGTCATTCACATAGCTGATGCCGTCCACCACGCCCACCAGCTCCTGGCGGTGGGCCAGGCCCGGATAGCTCTTCATGGATTCGGCGATGGCGGCGGCGTCATGGCCCAGGGCGCGGGCGGCGGCATAGACAGCCGCCGCGTTCTGCCAGTTGTGGCGGCCGGGCAGGGTCTTGATGCCGGTCAGGTCCAGCACCGTCTTGCGGTCGCCGTCCAGATCGTCGATCAACTGGCCGTCGATCACATAGACGCCGCCGGCCACCGGCATTTCGGCCGAGAAGCCGATCACCCACTCGCCATCGCGGCGCAAGGAGTCGGTGACGGCGCGGCAGTGCTCGTCATCCTGGCCGATGATGGCATAGCCGCCCGGCTTCAGCTGGCCGAACAGGCGGGCCTTGGCGGCGATATAGCCGTCCATGCCGCCATGGCGGGCCAGATGGTCAGGGGTGATGTTCAGCAGGATGCCGATGTCGAAGCCGGCCTGGTTGATCAGCTCCAGCTGATAGCTGGACAGTTCCAGCACATAGGTGCCGCCCTGGTCCAGCGGCTCCAACTGCAGGGCCGGGGTGCCCAGATTACCGCCCACCTGGATGATGCGGCCCAGCCGGTCCAGCACATGGGCCAGCAGGGTGGTGGTGGTGGACTTGCCGTTGGTGCCGGTGATGCCGCAATAGGTGGCCAGCGGATGGGCCACGTTCAAAAGCTCGATGTCGCAGATCACCGGCACGCCCGCCTTGAAGGCGGCCTGGGCCACCGGGTGCGGCTTGGGCCAGGTGTGCGGGATGCCGGGGCTCCACATGATGGCCGAGAACTCCGTCACCGGGGTTCCGGCCGGATCGGCCACGGCCAGGCCCTCGGCGGCGGCCATGGCGCGCTGCGCCTCGGCGTCGTCCCAGACGCTGACCTGGGCCCCGGAGGCGGCCAGGGCGCGCGCGGTCGCGGTCCCGGACTTGCCCAGGCCCATGACGGC
>CAYOKN010000426.1:0-2225 GCA_964404545.1 uncultured Rhodospirillaceae bacterium
TGCTCGCGGGCGATGTAGTCCTCGGACTGCATCTCCTGCAAGCGGCTGACCGTGCGCTGGAACTCGAAGGCGCCGTCGCCCGTCGGATAGAGCACCTCGGGCATGGCCTGAGCCGAGCAGACCAGCAGGCATTTATGCTCGTACATGGCGTCGATCAGGGTGACGAACCGCTTGGCCTTGTCCCGGTTCTCGGGCCCCAGGATGGGAATGTCCGAGATCATGATGGTATGGAACAGGGTGGCCAGTTCCAGATAGTCCGCCGGCCCCAGCGGACGGCCGCACAGCTCGTCGAACGAGAAACGGGCCACGCCGTCGGCGGCGGCCGGCACCGGGATGGTGCGGCCCAGCACCACCACCTCGTCGCGGCGCGGCGGGGCGTTGTTGGTCAGGCGCGCAAAGCTGGCCTCCAGCGCCCGGTCGGCATCGGCTCCAAGGGGGGCGTGGAATACCTGCATGCCCCGCTTGCGGCCCAGCCGGTAATCCCGTTCGGAATTCAGTTCCAGAATGTCCAGCCGCTCTTGCAGCAGCCGGATGAAGGGCACGAACCGTTCGCGCTGCAGGCCGTCCTTGTACAGGTCCGAGGGATGGCGATTCGAGGTGGTGACCACCACCACGCCCAGGTCCAACAGCGACTCGAACAGCTTGCCCACGATCATGGCGTCGCCGATGTCGGTGACCTGCATCTCGTCCAGGCACAACAGCCAGCAATCGCCGGCCAGCTGGCGCGCCAGACGCGGCAGTGGATCGGCTTCCTTGCTGGTGCCGTCCTTGCGCCAGGCATGCAGATCGCGCTGCACCTGCTGCATGAATTCATGGAAATGCAGGCGCCGCTTGGCGTTCATGGGCACGCTGTCATGGAACAGGTCCATGAGCATGGACTTGCCCCGGCCCACCTCGCCGAAAATGTAGAGCCCCTGCTTGGGGTCCTCGCAGCGGCTGTCCCCCGACACACACCAATTCAGCCGCGGCGCCTCGCGCTTGCCCAGGCCGAACCGCGCCAGCCAGCCGCCCTGGCCGTTGGCCTGGGACGGGTTGTAGCTTTTCAGCGCCTTCCACAGGGACTGCAGCTTCTCGGCCGCCAACTCCTGGGCCGGGTCGGGCTTGATGCTGCCGTCGGCAAGGCGCTGGCGATAGCGGGAAAGGGGACCGTCGATCATGAGGGCGGTTTGTACCCCAAGCCGGGCGGCGGGGAAAGCCTGGACGGATGGGATGGCGACGAAGGGGCGGGCGGGACGCCCGCGCTCCGGTCGGCACAACGGCGGTGCGCCGGAGCGCGGGCGTCCCCGCCCGCACTCACTCACCCATCCGCGTTAATCACCGAGATCAGCTCCTGCAGCACGCGCGGGGCGTCCTCGTTGCTGACCTGGCAGGTACCGGCATTTTCGTGGCCGCCGCCGCCATATTTCAGCATCAAGGGGCCGATATTGGTGCGGCTGGTGCGGTTGACGATGGACTTGCCGGTGGCATAGACGGTGTTCTGCTGCTTCAGGCCCCACAGCACATGGATGCTGATATTGCACTGGGGGAACAGGGCATAGATCATGAAGCGGTTGCCGGCATAGATGGTCTCTTCGCCGCGCAGGTCCAGCACCACCAGATTGTTGTGCACGGTGGAGCAGCGCAGGATCTGGTCCTTGAACTTGGGCTCATGGTCGAAATAGAGCTCCACCCGCTCCTTCACATCGGGGAGCTGCAGGATCTCCTCGATGGTGTGGTTCCGGCAGTAGTCGATCAGATCCATCATCAGCTGGTAGTTGCTGACGCGGAATTCCCGGAAGCGGCCCAGGCCGGTGCGGGCGTCCATCAGATAGTTCAGCAGCGCCCAGCCGTTGGGCTCGACGATCTCTTCCAGGCTGTACTGGGCGGCATCGCCCTGGTCCACCGCGGCCATCATCTCGTCCCACGAGGCCGGGAACGCCTTATGGCCCCCGAAATGCTCCCAGACCACGCGGGCGGCCGAGGGGGCGGTGGGGATGATCACATGGTTGTCCTTCTTGCCCACCCGGATGGTTTCCGACAGGTGGTGGTCGAAGGCCATGTGCACGCCGTCCACATAGGGCAGGTTGGTGGTGATGTCGGTCCCGCCGATCTCCACCTTGCCGTCCTGCATGTCCTTGGGATGGACGAACTTGATGTCGTCGATCATGTCCAGATGCTTCAGCAGCACGGCACAGACCAGGCCGTCGAAGTCCGAACGGGTAACCAGGCGGTATTTCTGCTTGGTC
>CAYOKN010000427.1:0-2216 GCA_964404545.1 uncultured Rhodospirillaceae bacterium
TGGCCACCTCGATCACCAGGTCATAGAAGGTGCGGGGCCGAAGGCGCGGCAGCATGGTCATCTGGGCCCGGCTTTCCACCTGGAACACCCCAATGGAATCGGCCTTGCACAGCATGTCATAGACCGCCGGGTCCTCGGCCGGCACGGTCGCAAGGTCCACGGAAATTCCCTTGTCTTCAAGGAGTTGGAAGGCCTTTCGCACGCAGGTCAGCATGCCCAGGGCCAGCACGTCCACCTTCAAGAGCCCCAGCGTGTCCAGGTCGTCCTTGTCCCATTCGATGGTGGTGCGGTCCTCCATGGCCGCATTCAGGATGGGCACCATCTCGCACAAGGGGCCCTTGGTCATGACGAAACCGCCCACATGCTGGGACAGATGGCGCGGAAAGCCTTTCAGCTCGGCAGCCAGGTCCAGGGCCAGGCGCAGGCGCGGCTCGGCCGGGTCCAGGCCCAGTTCCGCCACTTGGGCGTCGGACAGGGGCTGGCCCGACGAGCCCCAGACGGTGCCCGCCAGGGCCGACACCATGTCCTCGGACAGCCCCAGGGCCTTGCCCACCTCGCGTATGGCGCTGCGCGAGCGGTAGGTGGTGACGCTGGCCGCCAGCCCGGCACGGTCGCGGCCATATTTGCGGTAGATGTACTGGATCACCTCCTCGCGCCGCTCGTGCTCGAAATCCACATCGATGTCGGGCGGCTCGTTGCGGGCGGCCGAGACGAACCGCTCGAACAGCAGATCCGCCCGCGCCGGGTCCACCGAGGTAATTCCGAGACAGAAACAAACCGCGGAATTGGCCGCACTGCCGCGCCCCTGGCAGAGGATGCCCTGGCTGCGCGCCCAGGCCACGATGTCATGCACGGTCAGGAAATAGGGGGCGTAGTTCAGCTGCCCGATCAGCCGGAACTCATGCTCGATCTGGCGCCGCACCTTTTCGGGGATGCCCTCGGGATAGCGGCCCGTCGCCCCCTCCCAGGTCAGGCGCTCCATCTGGCTTTGCGGGGTCTCGCCGGGTGGCACCGGGTCCACCGGATACTCATAGCGCAACTCGTCCAGCGAAAAGCGGCAGGTGTCGACGATTTCAAGTGTTCTTTCAATGGCCTGCGGATAGTCCTTGAACAAGGATGCCATTTCATCCGGGCCCTTCAGATGGCGTTCGGCATTGGCCGCCAGGTGCCAGCCGGCCCGATCCAGGGTCACATGCTCGCGGATGCAGGTCAGCACGTCCTGCAGCCGCCGCCGGCCTGGGGTGTGGTAATGCGCGTCGTTGGTGGCCACCAGCGGATGCCCCAGGGCGGCCAGCCGGTGCAGCCGCTCGGCATCGCGGCCGTCCAGCCGGCAACTGGCCGCCACCGGCATGGGCAGGGCCGTCAGCAAGGCATGGAAGGCGTCCCAGGCCCCTCCCGCCTCGAAGGGATCGGGCGGCAGGGCGATCAGGCGCTGCCCCTCGGCATGGTCCAGCAAATCGGCCCGGTCCAGATGGCATTCGCCCTTGGGCGCTCGCCGTTTGCCCAGCGTGAGCAGGCGGCACAGCCGGCCATAGGCGGCCCGGTCAATGGGATAGGCCAGGCAGGAGGCACCGTCATGCAGGTCGATCCGCGCGCCCACCACCAGCCGGATGCCTGCCTGCCGGGCGGCGTCATGGGCGCGCACCACCCCGGCCAGGCTGTTGCGGTCGGTCACCGCGATGGCCGACAGCCCTAGCGCGGCGGCGGCCAGTACCAGCTCGTCGGGATGCGATGCCCCGCGCAGGAAGCTGAAATTGCTGGTGACCTGCAGTTCGGCGTAGGTCATGGCCGGGTCGGCAATAAACAGGAAAAAACCAACCTGGACCCCGAAGGCACGAAGCAGCAAGGAAGGGCACGAAGAGGAATAAATCTTCGTGTTTCTTCGCTCCTTCGTGCCTTCGTGGTGAAAGAACGGGGGGGTGGCGGCGGGACGCGAATCATCCGAACACCCCATGCAGGAACCAGCCGCCGCCCGCCTGGAACAGCCAGAAGCGGCGGCCTTGCTGGTCCTCGACCCGCCAATAGTCGCGGCCGTCGGTCTGGCCGCGCCACCATTCCGGCTCAATCCGCTCAGGACCGTCCGAGCGCACCACCCGGTGGGTGCTGCCGCGCCATTGGAAGCTGCGGGGCGGGGTGCCTTCGTCGGCTTGCAGGCTTTCCGGGCGGGGCAGCAGCCGCACCGGGCGCGGCGGCGTGGTGGGATGGGGGGCGGGGCG
>CAYOKN010000428.1:0-2204 GCA_964404545.1 uncultured Rhodospirillaceae bacterium
ATTTCGAGATCCGCAAGGGCACCCAGGCGGTCAATCCCGGCCAGCATCTGCGCGGCCCCCTGGCCAAGCTGCCCGCCGCCGAGGAGGAGGATGCGCTTCCGGCCAATCTGGGCTGATTCGTCGCATTCTGAGACATCCCGTTGCAATTTGCCTCGGTCCGTGCCCGGTAGAGGGCGGAAATCCGGCCTTTGGTCGTTGGCGCGGTGTTTGCGTCTGTCCAAGGCCATGACTCATGACCTGAACAAGATCCTGTTGGTTGAGGACGACCCGGACATCCGGACGGTGGCGCGCATCGCCCTTGAGGATCTGGGGGGGTACCGCGTGGTCACCTGCGCCTCGGGCAACGTGGCGCTGGAGGTGGCGCCGTCGATCATGCCGCAACTGGTGCTGCTGGACATGATGATGCCGGGGCTGGACGGCATTGAGACCATGCAGGCGCTGCGCATGCTGTCAGGGCTGGAGCGGGTGCCGGTCATTTTCATCACCGCCCGCGCGCAACGCTGGGACGTGGAGCGGCTGCGCAAGGTGGGGGCGGCGGCGGTGATCGCCAAGCCCTTTGACCCCATGCGCCTGCCGCAACTGGTGGAGTCCCTGTGGGACCTGATCTGCTCGGGCGTGGATTGCTTCAATCCCGGCTCGGCCCATCCGGCCACCCGCGATCCGGGCTGTTCCCTGTCCGGCCTCGGCTGACGCTCCCCGCTACTCGCCCAGGCGGCCGCCCAGGTCCTGGATGAACTGCCAGGCCACGCGGCCGGAGCGGGCACCGCGCGTGATGGACCATTCGTGGGCCTGGGCCCGCAAGTCGGGGACGGGGATGGCCAGGCCTAGGGCGCGGGCATAGCCCTCGACCATGGCGAAATAGGTGTCCTGGTCCACATTGTGGAAGCCCAGCCACAGGCCGAAGCGATCCGACAGGGAAACCTTTTCCTCGACCGCCTCGGCCGGGTTGATGGCGGTGGACCGTTCGTTCTCGATCATGTCCCGGGCCATCAGATGCCGCCGGTTCGAGGTGGCATAGAACAGCACATTGCCCGGCCGGCCCTCGATGCCGCCTTCCAGCACCGCCTTCAGGGACTTGTAGCTCTCGTCCGCCGCCTCGAAGGACAGATCGTCGCAGAACAACAGGCAGGCGCGCGGCCAGGATTTCAGGATGACCAGCAGGCGGGGCAGGGTGGGCAAATCCTCGCGGTGCAACTCCACCAGCGCCAGGCTGCCGGGCTTCTCGGCATTTACCGCAGCATGCACTGCCTTGACCAGCGAGCTCTTGCCGGTGCCGCGCGCGCCCCACAACAGCGCATTGTTGGCCGGCAGGCCCTGGGCGAAGCGGCGGGTGTTGGCCAGCAGTGTGGCTTTCTGACGATCGATGCCCTGCAACAGGGCGATGTCCACCCGGTTCACCTCGGCCACCGGGGAAAGCCGCCCGTCCGCGTGCCAGACGAAGGCATCGGCGGACTGGGGCTCGGGCAGCGGGGCAGGCGGGGGGCTCAGACGCTCGAGGGCGTCGGCGATGCGGGCCAGCAGGGGCAGGGCGGCGTCGAGATCATTCATGGACGCATGATTGCAAATGCCCCATCCGGCCGTCAAATTGCTCGGCAGATGGGTGTGAACCGTCGGTTAAGGTTTGCATGCACCGCTGGGCTGGTTATATTCCGACGGCCTGAGCGTTCAGAGCCCTAGGAGTGTTCCCAATGCTGATTTCCCCGGCCTTTGCCCAGGCCGCTGGCGGTGCCGCCGGCGGCGGTGACCTGCTCACCGGCATCCTGCCGTTCGTTTTTATCTTCGTGATCTTCTATTTCCTGCTGATCCGTCCGCAGCAGAAGAAGATGAAGCAGCACCAGGAAATGGTGAAGTCCCTGCGCCGCGGCGACAAGGTGGTGACCGGCGGCGGCCTGATCGGCACCGTGTCCAAGGTGGTGAGCGACACCGAGATCGAGGTTGAGCTGGCTGCCAATGTGAAGGTGCGCGTGATGCGCAATGCCGTGTCCGACGTCGTGTCCAAGACCGAGCCGGTGGCCGGCGCCAAGTCCGACGACGAGCCCGCCGAACAGCCCGCTGCCGACGCCGCCGATGGCGAAAAGAAGGCCAGCGGCCTGGGCAAGCTGTTGGGCAAGGACAAGAAGTAAGGGCTTCGAGCGACAAGATGCGGTTCCCCCCCTGGAAGATCGTCCTGGTCCTGGTCGTTACGGCCCTGGGCTTCCTGTTTG
>CAYOKN010000429.1:0-2202 GCA_964404545.1 uncultured Rhodospirillaceae bacterium
CAACTAAACTGTTGATTAAACTTACGTTGTAATCCGGTTTGGCAGTGTAATGATCCAGTGCTCAAGGGATGGCTGCCTAGGCGAAGGCAATAAAAAAGGCGGCTTCCGTGGAAGCCGCCTTGTCGGGCCGGAGCGTTTCCTAGGCCAGGAACTTGGCCACGGTTTGCAGGAAATTGGCCACCGAAATGGGCTTGGCGATATAGCCCTCGCAGCCGCCCTCGCGGATCTTTTCCTCGTCGCCCTTCATGGCGAAGGCAGTCACCGCGATCACCGGGATCGACTTCAGGTCGGCGTCTTCCTTCAGCATCTTGGTCACTTCCAGGCCGGAAATCTCGGGCAGCTGGATGTCCATGAGGATCAGGTCGGGCCGGTGGTTCCGGGCCAGGGACAGCGCCTCGCGCCCGTCCTTGGTCTGCAGGGTTTGATAGCCGTGGGCCTGGAGCAGATCGTTGAACAACTTCATGTTCAGCTCGTTGTCTTCAACGATCAGAATGGTCTTGGACATGCCTACTCCCCAGGGGTGGGCCACCACCCGCACGCACAAAAGAACAACTTCCCTGCATAATCCCCAAATTCCGGGCGCAAGTCAAACGGCGCCCTGGATTACGCTTCAACGGGCCTTCCAGGCCCCGTGCAGGCCCAGTGCCAGCCATCCCAGCAGGAAGCTCGTGCCGCCATAGGGCGCAGTGTCCGACCAGCCTAGGCCCGCCAGGGCCATGGCATAGAGGGTCCCGCAGAACAGCAGGATGCCCAGCAGGAAGAACAGGCCGGACGCCAGGGCCAGCCGCGACGGCCAGCGGTCCCCCATCCAGGCCACCGCCAGCAACGCCAGGGCATGGGTCATCTGGTAACGAGAGGCTTTGTCGGCCAGTCCCTGGGCCATCGGATCGGCAGCCAATCCATGGGCGGCATAGGCGCCGGCGGCCACGGCCAGGAACGCATTCAGGGCGGCAAGGACGATCCAGGCGCGGGTCATGGGGTCAGCTCCGGTCGGGACCAAAAAAAGACCGGACCGCTAGGGGCGATCCGGCCAAGTCGACTCTTGAGGGAAAAGATACGACCTCTCGGCCATATCGGGAGTCATGGTGCCATTGGCCGGATGGGCTGGCTGTGACGGGCATCACATGCCCCTCACATCTTCCACCAGTTCCTGCAGCCGGGTCATGTCGGGGATCTGCAGGGCGTCCTTCTCGCGCTTCACGATGCCCTCGCGGGCCAGGTCGTTCAGCACCCGCGCCACGGTCTCGCGGGTGGTGGACACCCGTGAGGCAATGTCGGAATGGATGGGAATGGGGCTGATCACCGCCGAGCGGCCGTCCTGGCTGACCAGGCGGGCCTGGCGCAGCAGTTCCGCATGCACGCGGTTGTTGGCGCCGAGGGTGGACAGGTCCATGACCCGGCCGGTGGTCTGGCGGATCACCCTGGCCAAGCCGCGCATGATGGCCATGCAGATGTCGGGATGCCGGCGCAGCAGCGCCGTCAGATGGTCCGAGGACAGGGCCGCGCACTGGGCTCCGCCCAGGGCGATCACCGTGGCCGAGCGCGGGCCGCCGTCCAGGGCCGCCAGCTCACCGAAATAGCCTCCGGGGCCGATGTCGTCCAGGGTCACCTCGCGCCCCGAGATGGAGAAGTTCACCACCCGGACCATGCCGCTGACCACGAAATAGATGTCGCGACTACTGCTTTCCGAATCGATGATCTGCTCGCCGGCCTGGAACCGCTTCCAGCGGCACAGGCGGGCCAGCTCGTCGCGCTCTGCCGGGGTCAGTTCCGCAAGCAGCGGTATGTTGTCCAGGCTCTGGGTCGCGGTCTGGGTCATGGCTTTCGTCTATCCCTTGGTCGGCATTCCGCCTGCCGGGCCTGCGACGCCCATTCTACACCGCAACCCCTTGGGCCGGAAGTGACCGCCGTCACCCCCTTAGCGGAATACCACGGTCTTGGAGCCGTTGGGCAGCACCCGGTGTTCGGTGTGATAGCGCACGGCGCGGGCCAGCACCACGTTCTCGATGTCCCGCCCGATGGCCACCAGCTCGTCGGGGGTGGAGGTGTGGTCCACCCGCTCGACCGACTGTTCGATGATCGGGCCCTCGTCGAGGTCGGTGGTGACATAGTGGGCGGTGGCGCCGATGATCTTGACGCCGCGGGCGTGGGCTTGGTGATAGGGCTTGGCGCCCTTGAAGCTGGGCAGGAAGGAATGGTGGA
>CAYOKN010000430.1:0-2195 GCA_964404545.1 uncultured Rhodospirillaceae bacterium
GCCTATGGCCGCACCGCCCGCCGGCTGCCCTGTCCCGACACCAACGGCGACGGCATCGCCGAGACCACCTGCACGGACAGCTCGGACCCTGGCAGCGTGCCCTGGGCCACGGTGGGCATCAGCCGCCGCAAGGCCACCGACCCCTGGGGCCAGGCCATCGGCTACCGGGTGCGGGGCGCCATTACCGCGGAAAGCGCCCTGCTGGACCCGACCACCACCACCAATTACGGCCTCAGTGTCTGCACCAACACCGCTTCGCCCTGCAGTTTCTCGCATCAGGTGGACACCGACAGCGCCGCCGCCTTCGTGCTGATCAGCTTCGGCCCCACCGGCCCGACCCGGACGTCCGATGGCGCTGAACGCACCAACCGGGAGCAAAGCCCCCAGGTGGCGGGCAACACCTATTACCGCATCCCCGCCAGCGCCAGCTTCGACGATGTGGTTCTGGCCAAATACACCGTCCCCCAGATGGTTCTGACCACCCCCACCAAGGACCCCGGCGGCGGCACCGATCCCGGCGGCCCCGACCCCGATGCGGATTTCGACGGTTCGGTCCTCAGCCGGAACGGCATTTCCGCCTCCATGGGGACGGACAATGCAAGCCGCAGCATCAACACCAACAATGTGAAGCTGGACGGTGTGACCATCGACGGCAGTGACGACATCACCATTGGCGACAAGAAGACCGCCGATGACGTGGAACTTGGCGTTTCCGCCAACGGTTCGTCCAACGCGACATTGGACCCCGGAGAAACTCTGACCTTCACGCTGGAGCAGGATTATACCCAGCTGGCCATCGGGTTCAGCGAGTATGAACGCGGCGACTACACGATCGGCAGCGGCAAGAACAAGGCAGACCGGACCTATTACGACACCGCCATTGTCACCTTGTTGGACAAGGATGATGTGGTGGTCGGGACGAAGGAGCTGTCCCATTCCAATTGCCTCAGCGCCACCACCAAGGTCCGCTTCGATCCGATCCGCTTCGCCGACGGCTCGGATTACAAGGTCTTCCGAAAGGTGAAAGTCGAGCCCAAGGCTCTTAGCACAGACGAGCAGAACGCCAACGGCAATACCGAGATCAACTCCTTCTACATCGCCGGCCTGCGCAGCTGCGGCAGCAACGTGACCTGCGAATTGTCCACCACCCTGTCCGACTGCACGGTGCCGTGATGCTGCGACGGCTGCGTCAGCGGGGCTTCACCCTGATCGAAATGGCCCTGGTGGTGGTGGTGCTGGGCGTCTTGATGGCCATGGGCACCACCTTCCTGACCCGGGGGCTGGAGGGCAAGCGGCTGTCCGAGGCGCGCGGCAGCCTGGACATGATCGAGAACGCGCTGACCCGTTTCGTGGCCACCACCGGGCGGCTGCCCTGTCCCCATGTGATCGGCACCGGCACTCCGGGCGTGGAAAGCCGCACTGGCAACACCTGCAACAACAACCAGGCCAATGGCGTGGTGCCCTGGGTCACCCTGGGCCTGTCCGAGGCCCAGGCGCTGGACGCCTGGAAGGTGCGCTTCACTTATCGGGTGGACGAGGCTTTGGTGAACACCACCGCCCGGCCCATGGACTTCACCGACTGCGACCCGGCCGCCGATGCCGACCAAGGCACCGCCTGCGATCCAAACACCGCGGTTCGGCCGCTGGACGTGGTCGAGGGGCTGGGGCTGCTGGTGCGCAACGAGGCCGGCCAGGCCGTGGCCGACCCCGGCGCCGCCACGCCCACCGGCGCCGCCTATGTGCTGATCAGTCATGGCCGCAACCGGGTGGGCGGCATGGGCTTTGGCGACACGGTGCAGGGCGGCACCGCCAGCGCCGCCGAGCAGCGCAATTTCGTCGATCTGGCCTTGGACACCACCAATGGGCTGCGCCTGTCGCCGCAAAGCGGCACCTTCGACGACGAGGTGCGCGCTCCCACCATCCTGACCGTGGCCACCCGCGCCGGGCTGGGGCCGCGCAGCCGCTATGGCGGTGATGATGCGTCGCCCGACAGCGGCCCCTACAGCGTGGACGGCAATCCCAATGATTTCGTCTCGACCGACTCCACCCAATCGGCCATCCGTGGCGCCAATGGCGGCGCCCCGGCGGTCGGCTCGCCCAACAGCATCAATTTCGGCAGCAATGCCAGCACGCTGGAGGACGGCGACACCCTGAACAACGTGGCCGGCAATTCGCGTATCTGCAATTGGCTGGAC
>CAYOKN010000431.1:0-2194 GCA_964404545.1 uncultured Rhodospirillaceae bacterium
ATCGGCAAGCAATGGCCGGCCGAGCGGTTTGCCGAGGCGGTGGCGCGGCTGACCGCCGGGGACGGCATTCTGCCCGGGGCGCGGGTGGCGGTGCTGTCGGCGCCAAGCGAGGCCGGGGCCGCCCGTCCGGTGCTGGAGGCGGTGCCGCCGGAGCGACGCATCGACCTGACCGGCGGCGCCGATCTATTGGCCATTTATGCCGCCCTGCGGCGCTGCTCCTTCTATCTGGGCAATGATTCCGGCCTGATGCATCTGGCCGCCGCCGCCGACATCCCCACCCTGGGCCTGTTCGGCCCCAGCCCCGAGGTCAATTACGCCCCCTGGGGCGAGCAGGCCCGGGCCGTGCGCGGGCCCAAGAGCTTCCGCGACATCGTGCCCGCCAGCGGCTTCGACCATCGGGTCGAGGGATCGCTGATGCTGGACCTGAGCGTGGATCGGGTGGTGCAGGCAGCCCATGAACTGTGGCATGGTGCCGCCCGGAGCGTGGATCGATGACCAGCCTGTCCGCCCTGGTGGTGGTGCATAACGAGGAAGCCCGCCTGGCCGCCTGCCTGGAGCGCTTGACCTTTGCCGACGAGATCGTGGTGGTGCTGGACAAATGCACCGACCGCTCGCGGGAGATCGCGCTTGGCTTCACCGACCGCATCCTGGAAGGCGCGTGGGAGTTGGAAGGGCCGCGGCGCAATGCCGGCATCGCCTTCTGCCAAAGCGACTGGGTGCTGGAGGTGGACGCCGACGAGCATGTGACCCAGGAACTGGCGGCCGAAATCCGGCACTGCATCGCCAGCACCCGTCATGACTGGCACGAGATCCTGGTGGACAATTACATCGGCGACCGGCTAGTGCGCCACGGCTGGGGCGCCTCCTTCGGCAAGGCCGCCTATCCCGGGCTGTTCCGGCGCGGGGCCAAGGTCTGGGGTGACCAGCGGGTGCATCCCAGCCTGACCTGGACCGGCACCAAGGGCCCCATGCTGCATGCCCGGCTGAAGCATTATGTGGACCGCGACATCTCGGACATGATCCGCCGGCTGGACCGCTATACCAGCGCCCGTGCCCAGGACCTGCGGGAGTCGGGCAAGCTGGGCAATCTGCCCTCGAACCTGCGCCGGCTGGCTTCGCGTTTCTTCAAATGCTATGTGCGGCGCGGCGGCTACAAGGAAGGCGGCTACGGCCTGCTCATCGCCCTGTTCGCCGGCCTCTATCCGCTGATTTCCTATCTCAAGGCCACGCTGGAGGAGGCGCCCACCCCGCCGGCTGCCTCGGCCCAGCCGCGCCAGCCGGCCCGGACGGAGTAGCCCATGGCCCAGATCGTCATGGTGGATGACGGCATCCAGTTCGATGGCCGTGTGTACGACACCCGCCCCCTGGGCGGCGCCGAGGGCGCCTTCGTGGGCCTGGCCAATGCCCTGGCGGCGCGCGGCCACCGGGTCGAGGTGCACAACAACTGCGCCGAGCCCCTGGAGTGGAAGGGGGTGCGCTGGACCCCCCTGGACCCCGCTTGCCTGCCCGAGGCGCCCGACGTCTATATCGCCAACCGGGGCGACAAGGTGCTGCGCTATTGCCGGGGCGCCGCGCGGACCATCTTCTGGATTCACAATCCCGCCGGCTATCTGCTGAAATGGCGCTATCAGTGGAAGCTGGCGCTGCGCCGCCCGGACATCGTGTTCTCGGGCGCCTCGCATGCGGGCACCTATCCCGGCTGGGCCTTCTGTGGCCGCCGGGCGGTGATTCCCTATGGCATCGACGCCCAGTTCCAGGGCGCGCCCGAGCGCATGGCCGCGCCGCCGCCGCGCGCCCTGTTCACCAGCAATCCGCTGCGCAGCCTGGATTGGCTGCTGGAGGTCTGGGCCACCCGCATCCAGCCCCGGGTCCCGGGGGCCGAGCTGCATGTGTTCGCCGGCGCCGCCGTCTATGGCGCGGCGGGCGATGCCAAGGCGGCGCGCATGCAGCCCATCCTGGACCGCGCCCGGGCGCTGGAGGGCCAGGGCGTGGTGCTGCGCGGCCCGGTGCCCAAGGCCGAGTTGGTGGAAGAGTGGAAACAGGCCCGCTGCTTCCTGTACCGTGGCGACATCGGCGAGACGTTCTGCCTGGCCGCTGCCGAGCCGCAGGCGCTGGGCGTGCCCGGCGTGGTGGAGGACATCGCCTGCATGAAGGAACGGCTGGTGGACGGCGAGACCGGCTTCGTGGTCAAGGG
>CAYOKN010000432.1:0-2189 GCA_964404545.1 uncultured Rhodospirillaceae bacterium
AGGGGCGCGCCCTCTCCGGTTTCCAGGCAGGCAAGCTCGACGGTCATGGCGGATTTCCTTGCGACGATGGGTGCGGGCAAGGGATAGCGCCAAAGCCGCCGGGGAAAAACCAAAAAATACCGGCGCGACGCCCCCGCCGGCCAGCTAGGCAATTATTGCCGCCGATTAACCTTCTTTTCACGAAGGGGGTATAGCGTGACCCTAAAGTTGGGCCACCAGCCTCTTTAGCTGCTTGGAAGAAGGTGGAGAAGGTGAACGCGTTCCTTTCGATGCTACGCGGGCTGGGAACCATGCGATTGGCCATGATCGGCGCCGTCGGCGTCGGCGTGCTGGCCTTCTTCATCTACCTGATGACCCGCATGGCCAGCCCCTCCATGGAGCTGCTCTACGGCAACCTGGAACTGGCCGACGCCAACAAGATCGTCACCGAACTGCAGGCCCAGAAGATCCCCTACGAGCTGCGCCGCGAGGGCTCGGAAATCTATGTGCCGGCCGACAAGAAGCTGGATTTGCGCGTCCGCATGGCCGAGCAGAACCTGCCCGGCGGCGGCGCCACCCTGGGCTATGAGGTGTTCGACAAGGCCGACGCCATCACCTCCACCAGCTTCGTGCAGAATGTGAACATGGCCCGCGCGCTGGAAGGCGAGCTGGCCCGCACCATCAATTCCATCGGCAATGTGCGCCAGGCCCGCGTGCATCTGGTGCTGCCCAAGCGCGAGATGTTCAGCCGCGAGACCCAGGAGCCGTCGGCCTCGATCGTGCTGAAGATGAACAGCAACCAGCGCTTGAACAAGCAGCAGGTAGCCGCCATCCAGCACATGGTCGCCGCTGCGGTGCCCAAGCTGAAGCCGCACCGCATCTCCATCGTGGACGACCGGGGCACCCTGCTGGCGCGCGGCTATGACAGCAAGGAAGATTTCCTGAGCGAAACCGCCGAGGAGCAGAAGCTGGCCACCGAGCAGCGCCTGTCCCGGTCGGTGGAGGAGCTGCTGGAGCGCACCCTGGGCGTGGGCAAGATCCGCGCCGAGGTGACCGCCGAGATGGACTTCGACCGCGTGGTTTCGACCCAGGAAATCTATGATCCCGAAAGCCGGGTGGTGCGGTCCGAGGTGACCGTGGAAGAGGGCGAGCAATCCACCGATTCCGAGGGCAACCCGGTCACCGTGTCGGGCAACCTGCCCGATGCCGGGCTGAATTCCAACTCCTCGGGCTCGCGCTCGTCCAACGCGGCCAACCGCACCCAGTCCACCGTGAACTACGAGATTTCCAAGACCATCAAGAACCAGGTCAAGGAGATGGGCACCGTCCGCCGGCTGTCGGTGGCGGTGCTGGTGGACGGCACCTATTCCACCAGCGAGGGTACGCGCACCTACCAGCCCCGCTCCGAGCAGGAGATGGACAAGATCGCCTCGCTGGTGCGCTCGGCCATCGGCTATGACGGCAGCCGCGGTGACCAGGTGGAAGTGATCAACATGCAGTTCGCCGTGGACGAACTGGCCAATCTGGAGCCCGAGAAGATCTTCGGCATGGACCGCGAGTTCGTGGAAAAGATCGCCGCGAACCTGGGCCTGTCCATCGTGGCCATCCTGTTCCTGCTGCTGGTCCTGAAGCCCCTGGTCAGCCGCGCGGTGGAGAACATGGCCGCCCGCGATCAGCGCGGCCTGTTGACCGACCAGTCGGGCTTCGGCGCCCCCGCCCTGATGGGCCCCGGCGCCGTGCCCGCCCCCGCCCCCGGCATGCTGCCCGAGGAGTTGGAGGACATCGACGAACTGATCGACATCGACAAGGTGGAAGGCCGCGTGAAGGCGTCGTCCATCCGCAAGATCGGCGAGATCGTGGACAAGCATCCGGATGAGGCATTGTCCATCATCCGCGCCTGGATGTACCAGGACAGCTAACGTAGGGATCCCCTTTCAGCCATGGCAATGAAAGAAGACTATCGCAGCCTGTCCGGCCCCCAGAAGGCAGCCATCCTGCTGCTGTCCTTGGGCGAGGAGCACTCGTCCAAGCTGTTCAGCCTGATGGACGACGAGGAGATCAAGGAACTCTCGCAGATCATGGCGAGCCTGGGCTCGGTCAATTCGACCGTGGTGGAGCGCCTGTTCATCGAGTTCGCCGACCAGATCTCGTCCACCGGCTCGCTGGTGGGCTCGCACGAGAGCACCGAGCGCCTGCTGATGAAGGCGCTG
>CAYOKN010000433.1:0-2181 GCA_964404545.1 uncultured Rhodospirillaceae bacterium
GCCTCAGGTTCCCGCCTTGCCCCGCCAGGGCAGGAAGGCCGGCACCCGGGCCCGGTAGTCGGCATAGGCGGCGCCATAGAGGCGCAGCAGGCCCCGTTCCTCGTGCCAGGCGCCGATCACCAGATAGGCCGAGCCCCAGACCGCGGTGGCCAGCCCCAAGGGCGAGACGGCGGCGCCCCACAGGATCAGGAAGGCGGCGGCATAAAGGGGGTGCCGCACATAGCGGTGCGGCCCGTCCAGGCGCAGCGGCTCGTCCTCGGGCGCCTCGGGATGGCGCCATTGGGTCAGGCCCAGCAGCCGGCCGCCGTCATAGAAGCGCGCGGTCCACAGCAGGCCGATCCAGCCGGCCAGATGGACGGTGCCGAACAGGGCCAGGGCCCAGCCCGGCAGCTCGAACCGCCCGTGACTGCCCAGCAGTGCCTGGCCGGCCCAGGCCACCAGCAGGAAATGCAGCAGCGCCAACAGATTATAGGTCAGCCGATAGCCGCGCCCCAGCCAGGGGCCCAGGCGCGCCTTGGCGCGCGGCGACGCCAGCAGCGAATGGCCCAGGCCGAAGCTGGCCCAGGCCAGGGCATAGAGCAGGTGATCCCACATGCTGCCATCATGCCGCACTTTGCCGCGCCTGCCGATTCCCTCCTTCGCGCGCTGGCGGCCTTGCGGGGCGGCGCCCATATGCATGGGTCGCCGGTCCGCATGACCCAGGCGCGCCTTGACGGCGGCGGGACTGCTACCTACAGTCGGAGCCAACCGGGGGGGTGCGCGTGGGCGTGCCCTTACGCGATGAACAACGCAAGGATTTGACCATGAAGCAAGTCACGGATGCGTCCTTCGACGCGGACGTTCTGAAGTCGGGCGGTCCCGTTCTGGTGGACTTCTGGGCCGAATGGTGCGGCCCCTGCCGGCAGATCGCTCCGGCGCTCGAGGAGCTGTCCAAGGACATGGCCGGCAAGATCACCGTCGCGAAGATCAATATCGACGAGAACCCGGTGACCCCGTCCAAGTACGGCGTGCGTGGCATCCCGACCCTGATGGTCTTCAAGGACGGCCAGGTGGCCGCCACCAAGATCGGCGCCCTGCCCAAGTCCAAGCTGTATGAATGGGTGGAGTCGGTGCTGTAAGCACCCCGCCCTTCGGCTGACGAGAAACCCGCCGCCCCATCCGGGGCCGGCGGGTTTCTTGTTTTCATCGTCCCCGCAGGCGCTCCAGCAGCGGCGTCAGCAGGTCATTGTGGTCGTCGGTCCACAGCCAGCCCGTGCCCGTGGGTACCGGCACCCGGGTCCAGCCCTGGGCCTCCAGCGCCGGCAGCAGCGGGTCCTCGGGCTCGGCCAGGGCCAGCCAGTCGGCGGTATGGCGCAAGGGGTCATCGGCGGGCCCCGGCAGCTGCAGCGCCAGGGTGATGAACCCGGCCTCGGCCGCCGAGCGGGCCACTACCGGGCGCAAGGCCAGATAGCGGTTGCTCACATGCAGGGCCAGCAGGCCGCCGGGCTCCAACCGCTGGCGATACAGGGCAAAGGCCTCGCGGGTCAGCAGATGGGCCGGCACCGCATCCGAAGTGAAGGCGTCCAGGATCAGCAGGCGGTAGCGGGCGGGCAGCGCGGCCAGCTGCAGCCGGGCATCGCCCAGCACCATGCGGTGGGCGGGCAGGCAGTCGGCCAGGAAGCTGAACAGCCCCGGCCGGGTGGCGGCCTCGATCACCGCCGGATTGATCTCATAAAAGTCCCAGTCCTGGCCGGGCCGGCCATAGCAGGCGGCGGCCCCGGCGCCCAGCCCCACCATGCCGATGCGCGCTCCCTCCAGCCGTCCGTCCAGCGCCGTCATCAACCGGCCCAGCGGCCCGCCGCGCCAGTAATAGCTCAAGGGTTCGCGCCGGTCGCCCTGGCTGGCCTGCATGCCGTGCATGGTGGTGCCGCTGGTCATGCGCAGGGCGCCGGCGTCCTGGGTCACTTTCAGCACGCCAAAGAAGTTGCGCTCGGCCATCAGCCGCTGGCCGGGGGTGGTCAGCAGCCCGGCCACCAGGAACAGGCCGCCGAGTCCCAGGGCCAGCGCCCGGGGCCGGTGTATCCAGGGAATGACGGCCAGCACCGCCGCCACGGCGGCCATGGCCAAGTAGCGCGGGCGCTCGGCCTCGGGCACCGCCAGGGCGACCCCGGCCGCCAGCAGCGGCGGCAGCAAGGCCAGCCA
>CAYOKN010000434.1:0-289 GCA_964404545.1 uncultured Rhodospirillaceae bacterium
GGGCCACGCCGCCGGCCAGCACCAGCCCCACCCCGGCGCCGCCCAGCAGGGGCGCGGCCAGGAAGGGCAGGCCAAGACCCCAGCTCCAGACCAGGAAGCCGGCCGAGGCGCCGGCCAGGATCAGCGCCCAGCCGCCCGCCGGAAGGCCGGCCATGCGGCAGAGCAGCCACAGCCCCAGGGCGGCCACGGTCAGCTGGATGGCGCCAACCGGCTCGGTGGGCGTGCGGGTGGCCAGCCGCAGCTGCACCGCCAGCAGGGCGGTCAGCAGCAGGCCGGCCTTGGCCAGCCG
>CAYOKN010000434.1:307-2179 GCA_964404545.1 uncultured Rhodospirillaceae bacterium
GAAAAGCCCAGCACCGCCCAGACCGCCAACAGGGCCCACAGCAGCACCAGCAGCAGCAGCCCGCCCCGGCGCAGGCCCAGGGCATCGGCGGTGGTGCCAAGCACCAGGCCGAGCACGGCGGCATAGGGAACCAGTTCGAGAAAGGAGGGCACCGGCCATACCGGCCAGCCGCGGGCGGCCAGCCAGACCACCAGCAGGGCGATGGGCAGGCCGGCACCGGCCATGACCGCGCCACGCCCCGGGCCGCCCAGCACGCGGGCGACGAGGCCCACGCCGGCAGCCACCGCCAGGGCGATCACGGGATAGGTCCAAAGGCCGTCCAACACCGCTTCCCCGGTCAATTAAGGATCGTGGGACCTTTTAGCAGGGGTGCGCCGCCTTGGCATCACTCCTTTTCGCGGAAGCGGTCGTGGCACCCCTTGCATGAGGCGGCGACGCGGCCGACCTGGGTGCGCCGGGCCGCCTGGTTTCCGGTCCGCAGGATATAGGCCAGCTGCGCCGTCTCGGTCTGGAAATTGACCAAGGCCTTCTCGAACGCCTGCGGGTCATCCCAGGCCGTCGGGCGGGTGCGGTTGTCCGGCAGGTCCGGGGTGGGGGTGTGGAAGCTGTCGGGCATCATCAGGGCCAGATTGGCCAGAGCCTGGGCCCGCTCCTCGGCGGCTGAACCGGCCTCCTGGGTCTTCAAGGTGCGGAAATGCCAATCGGCCAGCACCATCAGCCCGCGCCGGGCCAGCAGGCTTTCCTCTGGCCGCAGCGGCTCGCCCTCGGGTGCGGAGCGGGCCGGGGCGCCAGGCTGGCCCAGGGTCTGGGCCTGGGGCGGCGGCACCGGCGCCAGCACCGCCCACAACAGTGACGCCCCCGCCGCCGCCAGCATGGCCGCCACCACCAGCGCCCGCATCGCCTGCCTCCCTTGAGCCTCTGCCCGATAATCGGAAGTGGGCGGCCGGCACACAGGCGCCAAGCCTGCTGGACGGCGGGCCGGCGGCTGGCCAAATGGTTCGGCAGGGCAGGCATTCGTCCTGCACGGGTTGACCTCGGGCGGGGCCTGTGGCAACCAGCGAGCGTCCTTCAGCGGAACCCGGAGCCGTCATGCACCATCTGCCCTCCACCCGCCGCGTGCGCGTCTGGGACCTGCCCACCCGCCTGTTCCACTGGACCCTGGTGGGGCTGATCGGCTTTTTGTGGCTATCGGCCGAGTTGGGCGGCGCCTGGACCGAGCGCCACATGATGGCCGGCTATGCCTTGCTGACCCTGATCCTGTTCCGGCTGGCCTGGGGCCTGGTGGGCAGCCGCACCGCCCGTTTCGCCTCCTTCGTGCGCGGCCCGGCGGCAGCCCTGGCCTATCTGCGCTCGCTGCGCGCCCCCGAGCCGCATCCGGTGATCGGCCACAATCCGCTGGGCGGCTGGATGATCCTGCTGCTGCTGGCCTTGCTGGCGGTCCAGGGCGTGACCGGCCTGTTCGCCACCGACGACATCCTGGTGGAGGGGCCGCTGACCCATCTGGTCAACAGCTCCACCGCCGCCACCCTGACCACCATCCACCGCCTGACCTTCAAGCTGCTCCTGGCGGCGGCGGGCCTGCATATCCTGGCGGCGCTTGGCTATCTGGTGGTCAAGCACGAGAACCTGATCCGCCCCATGATCACCGGCCACCGCGACCTGCCCACCTGGGTCCCCGCGCCGGACGAAGGCTTCGCCAGCCTGTGGAAGGCAGCCCTGGTCCTGGCCGCCGCTGCCGCCGGGATGGCCGCCGTGGTGCTGGGCCTGGGCGCTTGACCGGGGCGATAAAGCGTCCCTTCGTGCCTTCGTGGTGAATGCCGGCCCCAAGGCCCGTGCCGCCTTCATCCTTCGACGGGCTCAGGATGAGGGAAA
>CAYOKN010000435.1:0-2172 GCA_964404545.1 uncultured Rhodospirillaceae bacterium
AACGTGATCTCCATCACCGACGGTCAGATCTTCCTGGAAACCGAGCTGTTCTATAAGGGCATCCGCCCCGCCGTGAACGTCGGCCTGTCCGTGTCCCGCGTGGGCTCGGCGGCGCAGATCAAGGCGATGAAGCAGGTGGCCGGCTCGATCAAGCTGGAACTGGCCCAGTATCGTGAAATGGCTGCCTTCGCGCAGTTCGCGTCCGATCTGGACCCCTCCACCCAGAAGCTGCTGGCCCGTGGCGCCCGTCTGACCGAGCTGCTGAAGCAGCCGCAGTACTCGCCCATGCCGGTGGAAGAGGAAGTGGTCGCCATCTATGCCGGCGTGAAGGGCTATCTGGACAAGATCGCCGTCGCCGATGTGGGCCGGTTCGAAGCCGGTCTGCTGTCGGACATGCGCGCCAAGGGCCAGGACATCCTGGAGGGCATCCGCACCGAGAAGGCTCTGACTCCGGCTCTCGAAGAGAAGCTGAAGGCCTTCCTGGACAACTTCTCGAAGACCTTCGCGTAAGGTCGGGGGTATAGCTCTCCATGCCGAGCCTTAAGGACCTACGGGCGAGGATCGCCAGCGTCAAATCGACGCGAAAGATCACCTCGGCCATGAAGATGGTGGCGGCGTCCAAACTGCGCCGCGCCCAGACTGCCGCCGAGTCGGCGCGTCCCTACGCCGAACGCATGGAGAGCATGCTCGGCAACCTGGCCGGCTCCGTCGCCGGCCAGGCCGGCGCTCCGGCCATGCTTGCCGGCACCGGTAAGTCGGACACCCACCTTCTGGTGGTTGTCTCGGCTGACCGTGGCCTGTGCGGCGGCTTCAACGCCTATATCGTGCGCGCGGCCCGCCTGAAGGCGGCCGAGCTGATCAAGGACGGCAAGACCGTCAAGATCATCACCGTGGGCCGCAAGGCCCGCGACGTGATGAAGCGCGAATACGGCAAGCTGTATGTGGAAACCTACGAAGGCATGGGCCGCAAGGGCATCACCTTCGACGAGGCCAACACCGTCGCTGCCAAGATCACCGAGATGTTCGAGGCGGGCGAATTCGACGTCTGCACCATCATCTACAACCGTTTCAAGTCGGCCATCGCCCAGGAAGTGACCCTGCAGCAGCTGATCCCCTTCCCGGTTCCGGCCGTGAAGGAAGAGGCTGCCGGTGCGGAGGCCCGTGCTCTGTACGAGTACGAGCCGTCCGAAGAGGGCATCCTGGCCGACCTGCTGCCGCGCAACCTGGCCGTCCAGGTGTTCCGCGCGCTGCTGGAAAGCCAGGCCTCGGAGCAGGGCGCGCGCATGACCGCCATGGACAACGCGACCCGCAACGCCGGCGAAATGATCGACCGTCTGACGCTGAAGTACAACCGTTCGCGTCAGGCCCAGATCACCAAGGAACTCATCGAAATCATCTCCGGCGCCGAAGCGCTGTAAGGTCAACGAGGAGCACACCCAATGACTAAGAACAATGTCGGCACCATCACCCAGGTCATGGGCGCTGTCGTGGACGTGCGCTTCGACGGCCAGCTGCCGGCGATTCTGAACGCCCTGCACACCCAGAACGAGGGCAAGACCCTGGTGCTGGAAGTGGCCCAGCATCTGGGCGAGAACCAGGTCCGCACCATCGCCATGGACTCCACCGACGGTCTGACCCGCGGCCAGGAAGTCACCGACACCGGCGCGGCCATCTCCGTGCCCGTAGGCCCCGAGACCCTGGGCCGCATCATCAACGTGATCGGTGAGCCGATCGACGAGCGCGGCCCGGTGGGCAACACCAAGACCGCCCCGATCCATGCCTCGGCGCCTGAGTTCGTGGAGCAGTCCACCGAGACCGAAATGCTGGTGACCGGCATCAAGGTGATCGACCTGCTGGCTCCCTACGCCAAGGGCGGCAAGATCGGCCTGTTCGGCGGCGCCGCCGGGGGCAAGGCCGCGCTGCTGACGGCCCTGATCAACAACGTCGCCAAGGCCCACGGTGGTTACTCGGTGTTCGCCGGTGTGGGCGAGCGTACCCGTGAGGGCAACGACCTCTATCACGAGATGATGGAGTCGGGCGTTATCAAGACCGACGGCCCGGGCTCCAAGGTGGCCCTGGTGTACGGCCAGATGAACGAGCCCCCGGGCGCCCGCGCCCGCGTCGCGCTGACCGGCCTGACCCTGGCCGAGTATTTCCGCGACGAGGAAGGCC
>CAYOKN010000436.1:0-2165 GCA_964404545.1 uncultured Rhodospirillaceae bacterium
TGCGGAACACGCGCTTGCCGGTCAGCTTGAAGCTGGCCACCTGCACGATCACCGAAACGGTTTCCAGAACGAACAGGCCGCCCACGATGGCCAGCACGATCTCGTGCTTGACCACCACGGCGATGGCGCCCAGGGCGCCGCCCATGGACAGCGAGCCGGTGTCGCCCATGAACACCATGGCGGGCGGCGCGTTGTACCAGAGGAAGCCCAGCCCGGCGCCCACCAGCGCACCGCAGAACACCGCCAGCTCGCCCGAACCGGGCACATGATGGATCTGCAGATAGTTGGCGAACACGGTGTTGCCGACCAGATAGGCGATCAGCGCGAACACGCCGGCGGCGATCATCACCGGGCCGATGGCCAGGCCGTCCAGGCCGTCGGTCAGGTTCACCGCGTTGGACGCGCCCACCATGACGAAGGCGGCGAACACGATGTAGAACAGGCCGAAATCCAACAGCACGTTCTTGACGAAGGGCAGGGCCAGCGAGGTGCTCATGGGGTCCTTGCCCAGGGACACGATCCACCAGGCCGCCAGGAGGCCGATGCCCCACTGGCCGATCAGCTTGACCTTGCCGGGCAGGCCCTTGGGGTTCTTCTTGGACACCTTCAGGAAGTCGTCAGCGAAGCCGATCAGGCCATAGCCGATGGTCACCAGCAGCACCGCCCACACATAGCCGTTGGTCAAATCGGCCCACAGCAGGGTGGCGACGCCCAGCGACAGCAGGATCAGGAACCCGCCCATGGTGGGCGTGCCCTTCTTGGTCAGCAGATGGGATTCCGGGCCATCCAGGCGGATGGGCTGGCCGTCGCGGCCCTGCTTGCGCTTGAGCCAGCGGATCACGGCGGGGCCGGCCAGGAAGGCGATCAGCAGGGCGGTGATGGTGGCGCCGCCGGTGCGGAAGGTCAGGTATTTGAACAGGTTGAAAACCTGAAACTCGGCCGCCAGGGGGTAGAGGAGATTGTAGAGCATCGGGGGGCTACTCCGTCGAGCCTTGGGCGGCGCGGTTTAGCGCAGAATCGGTTTCCAACAGGTTTGCAACGATGCGGCCCATGCGGCTGCCGGCCGATCCTTTGACCATCACCACATCGCCGGGATGGATGGCAGCGGCCACCAGCGGCACCAGGGCGGCGGAGTCGGCGGCCTTGGCGCCCTGCTGGGTGGCGGGCAGCGCATCGAACAGCTGGCCCATGAAGGGGCCGGCGCAGAACACCAGGTCGATCTTGTGGGCCTGCAACGGCTCGGCCAGGGACAGGTGCAGGGCCGAGGACTGCTCGCCCAGTTCCAGCATGTCGCCCAGCACGGCGATGCGCCGCCCGCCCGGGCCCGGCTTGGCGCCGGCCAGGGTGGCGATGGCGGCCTTCACCGCCACCGGACTGGCATTGTAGCTCTCGTCGATCAGCTGGACGCGGCCGCCGGCGCAGGCCAGGTCGTGGCGCTGGCCCCGGCCCTTGGGCGGGCTCATCAGCGCCAGGGCTGCGCCGGCCTGCTCCAGGTCGGCGCCCAGGGCCTTGGCGGCCAGCAGCACCGCCAGCGAATTCATCACCCAATGCAGGCCGGGCACGCCCAGGCCATAGGTGAACCGCTTGCCGGCCACCTGGGCGAACACGGTGGACTTGTCGGCTTCCAGCGATACGTCCAGCGGGCGGGCGTCGGCGGCGCTGGCCTGGCCGAAGCTGTGGATGGTGGCGATGCCCTTGGCCTGGGCGGCCGCCAGCATCTGCTCGAAATGCCGGTTATCGCGGTTGATGATGGCGGTGCCGGCGGGATCCAGGCCCTCGAAGATCTCGCATTTGGCGGCGCAGATTTCGGCGGTGTCCCGGAAGAACTCCATATGCACCGCTTCCACCGTGGTGATGATGGCGGCGTGCGGGCGCACCAGCCGGACCAGGGGCGTGATCTCGCCCGGATGGTTCATGCCGATCTCGAAGATGGCGAAGCGGCAGTCGGGCTCCATGCGGGCCAGGGACAGCGGCACGCCCCAGTGATTGTTGAAGCTGCCCACCGAGGCATGGGTCTTGCCCTGGTCTTCCAGGGCGCGCTTCAGCATTTCCTTGGTGCCGGTCTTGCCCACGCTGCCGGTCACCGCGACGATGCGGGCCTGGGCGCGGTCGCGGGCGAAGCGGCCCAGCCCGGCCAGGGCGTCCATGGTATCGTTGCAGATCAC
>CAYOKN010000437.1:0-2147 GCA_964404545.1 uncultured Rhodospirillaceae bacterium
AGCGGCCCGGGCGGGCAGCGGGCGGCCAGCATCCAGCGGCTGACGTCCGGGCCGAGCAGGCGGCCGAGCAGGCTGGTCATGTCAGAAACGGTCCAGCTGGAAGGCGCGCGCCATGGAGGTCTGCAGGGTCTTGACCACCGAGAAGGCGCCCTTCAGATGGCTGCGCTCGAACGAGGACAACTCGTCCGGCGACAGATAATTGTCCGCCTTCTGGCCCTCGCGGATCATGCGCGACTGATGCTGCAGCCGGGTCAGGCTGATGAATTCCAGCGCGTCGGTCAGATCCAGCCCTCCTTCCTGGCTCAGCGCCCCGGCCTGGGCCGCAGCCGACAGGCGGTCGAAGCTGTTCACCGCCCCGACCCCGGCCGACAGGGCATAGACCCGGGCCAGGTCCACGATGGGTACCACGCCGTTGTGTTTCAGGTCCAGGGTGTGGTCGTGGTCGCCGCGGTGGATCAGCACCAGGTTGCGGAAGAAACCCAGCGGCGGCTGGTGGCTCATGGCGTTCTTGGCCATATAGGCCAGGAAGATGCGGTTCTTCTGGGACTTTTCCAGGATCATCTCGTGCAGGTCCTGGTACAGCCGGGCCTCGCCATGCACCACCCGCATGTCGAAGAACACGCAAGACAGCATCAGCGCCTTGGGCTCGGGTTCCTCGATCCAGCGGGTGAAGGTCCGCTTCCACTCGCCCAGGGTCATGCGCCACTGGTCGGTCATGGCCATCATCTCGCCCGGGCAATAGACATAGCCGCAGCTGTTCAGGCCGTCGCAGACCAGCTTGGCCAGGCTGGCGAAATAGGGGCCATGGGCCAGCGGGTCGTAATCGTCGGACAGGATCAGGCAGTTGTCCTGGTCGGACAGCGCGGTCTGCTCGTGCCGGGCCTGCGAGCCGGCGGCCATCCAGGCATAGGGCACCGGCGGCGGGCCCAGCTTTTCCTCGGCCAGCTGGATCAGGCGCACGGTGACCGCATCGGTCAGGGTCGAGCAGGTATGGCCGATGCTTTGGGCGGTGGCGCCCCATTCGGCCATCTCCAGCACCAGGTTGGGGATGCGGGCCACGATGTCGCGCAACTGCTCGACCGTGGTGCAGTCATGGATGTTGCGCGCCATATAGAGTGGGCTGGTGGAATGGCTCTGCACCAGCATGGAGGTGGTCAGGCAGCCGGCCACCTTGCCGTCGTCCAGCACCGGCAGGTGGTGGATGTTGTGGCGGCTCATCAGCAGCAGGGCCTCGAAGGCCTGGTCGCCGGCCTGCACCACATAGGTGGCCGGGCTCATGATGCCGCGCACCGGACGGTCCACCGGCAGCCCCTCGGCCACCACGCGCGAGCGCAGGTCGCGGTCGGTCAGGATGCCGGTCAGGCGGCCGTCCTCGACCACCAGCACCGACGAGACCCGCTCCTGGCGCATCACCTGGGCGGCCTGCTGGATGCTGGCCTCGGGCCCCACCGTGACCGGGCCGCGCGCCAGCAGCGCGCCGGCGCGCTTGGTCAGCAGGTCGAAATTCTTGGACGCCATGCCGCCGCCGAAGGAATCGCGCAGGCGACCGCCGTCGAATGAGGCAAAGAAATAGGCGAAGGGCGGGTGATCGTCGCGCAGCTTGTGGAACAGGGCGGCGGGCACCTGATAGACCAGGCTGTCCTCGATGGCGACGATCTGGTTGACCGCCTGGCCGCCGCGCAACAGCGAGCGTACCCCGAACACCTCGCCTTCGGTCACGCGGGCCAGCAACTGGCCGTCGGGGTCGCGGGTTTCGACCGCGCCGGTGCGCACCATGTAAAGGCTGGCGACCTTGTCGCCCGGCTTCATGATCACGGTGTCGCGGCGGGCATAGGAAATCTCGATGCTCTTGGCCACCTCGGCCAGCGCCGCCTCGGGCAGCAGGTCGAAGGGATGGTGCGCGGCCACGAAGCCGCGGATGTCGGCGAGTTCTGCGGTCATTGTCTTCGGTTCCCCCCTGCAAGACATGAACAGAAACGATAAAGCGGTGTCCTAGACGGAAACGAACCCCGCCTTCCTGGGGAAAGCGGGGTTCGCCCCTACTCGGTCAGGCCAAAGCCCGACGACTTAGTGGTGAGTGGCCGAGCCGGCACCCTTGGGGGTACGGATGGCGTCGATCATTTCCACCACATGCTTCGGCGGAGCCG
>CAYOKN010000438.1:0-2127 GCA_964404545.1 uncultured Rhodospirillaceae bacterium
TGGCCGGGCTGTTTCCGATCCAGGGCGATGCGGTTCCTGACCGCTTCGGCATAGAGGGGCCGCAAGGCGGCCACCTTGTTTTCCCGGGCTGCGGTGTCCAGGCCACGGGACAGGGCGAAGAGTCGGTCGGCCTGGTTGATCGCACGCTCGAACAGCGGGGCGGCCCGTTCCGGCTGGCCCTGGTCGAGCAGGAACCGGGCGTTCGCCCAGAGCACCTGGGTCAAAACCTCGGTGGAGGCGGACCGCTCGGCGCTGGCCAGGGCTTTCGCGAGCATCGCCTCCGCTTCGGGAATGGCGCCCTTGCCGGCGAGCAGTTTGCCAAGTTGGGCATAGGGTTTGGCGGTGCCGCCATGATCCGCTTCCTGGAGGTCGGCAAGGACGATGGCCTTGCGCAGCCAGACCTCGGCTTCTTCGGTTCGCCCCAGCCTCAGGAGGAGGCTGCCCAGGTCGCCATGGGCTTCCGCCGTGGCCCGGTGACGCGGGCCCCATGCGCCCGGCGCCATCTCGGCTGCGGCGCGGGCAAGGGGCTCGGCGTCCTCGTAGCGTTGTTGGCGCTGACGCAGCATCGCCAGGCTCGACATCGCCATCTGCCGCCAGCGCAGGGAGGATGCGTCGCGGGCATCGGCGGTCTTGTCCAGGACGAGCTTGAGCAGGCTTTCCGCCTCCTCGTAGTTGCCGGCGAGCACCTGAAGACGCCCCAGGCGGCAACGGACCTCGAGCCAGATGTCCCGCATCCCGGCATCGCCGGGCCCGGGGGTGTCCGCCATGACCTCCCGCAGAATCTGATCGGCTTGCGCGTAGCGGCCTTGGCCGAGGATGGCAAGCCCCAGCTGGATCCGGATCTTCAGTGCCAAGGGAGCGCCATGGCCATGGGTCTGATTGGCCAGGCGCAGCGCCTCCTTCAAGGCCGCCTCGGCTTCGGCATGGCGACCTTGCTGGCTCAGGGAGACACCCAGCCTGTGCTGGGCGGTGGCGAGCAGGCGCGTCTTCGCGCCGGCCTGACTGGGGAGGGACTCCGCCAGAAAGATCGCCTGGCGCGCCAGAGTCTCGGCCTCGACCCCACGGCCCTCCTGGTTCATCCGCCCGCTTTCCTCCAGCAGCGCGCGGATCCGCTCGGCATTGCCCCAGGCCGATGCGGCGTGGAAGGCGCAGGCGAGCAGCAGGAGGACGGCGCGAACCTTCGCTAGGATCCTGCCCTTCCGAGCCCGCCATGACTGCGGCGGGGCGCAATGCCTGCCGCCATGCACCCCGGCCATGCCCGAGTCCTCCAACAGGAGCAATGTCTTGGTGTTCCCCATGCGGACCGCCTGCTGCGCGAAATGCGATTCTTTTATATAAACATAAACATTGAACGATGGCTTCCCGCCATATTCGGCGTCCTAGCCGGACGACGCGTTGAAATGGCCGCAAGCCCGGGCCGCGTTTGGGAGAGCGCTCCATGCCCATGCATCCTGTCTTCGCTGGTTTGGTCAGCCTGCTGGTGGCTTTTTGGCCGACCGGGGCGCACACGGCCCCCGCCAGCCTGATTCTGCCCCAGCCCCTGCGCGCCGCCCCGGAGCTGATGGCGCCGGAGGTGGCGCGACTGCCCGCCGACACGCCAGTGGAAATCCTGGGGAGCCAGGCCGGCTGGACCCGGGTCCGGGCCGGCGGGATGGAGGGATGGCTGCGCATCCTCTCCTTGCGAGAGGAGTTGCCGTCCCTGCCTTCGGCCCAGAATGTGGTGGATCTGTTCCGCGTCAACCCTGGCGCCGGCAACCGGGTCACCGCCGTGGCGGGGTTCCGCGGCCTGCCGCCGCCCAGAGCATCCGCCCATGCGTTGATCCTGGGCATCGCCGAGTACGGCCAGGGCATCCCGCGTCTGGCCGGGGTGGCCAGGGATATGGAGAGCGCCCTGCTCATGGCCCGCGCCCTGGGCGTGCCGGCGGAGCACACCACGGTCGTCCGGGACGCCGAGCTCACCCTGTCCGGGATGCGTGCGGCCTTGGACGCGCTGGACGCGCGGGTGCTGCCCAATGATGAGGTTTTCCTCTATTACTCCGGCCACGGTACCCGCCTGCCGGCGGTGGATGGCGGCGGCAAGGGATGCGCCGAGGCGCTGGTCACGGTGGATGGCCAGGCGCTGTTGGA
>CAYOKN010000439.1:0-2118 GCA_964404545.1 uncultured Rhodospirillaceae bacterium
CGCAATAGCGCCGCGCCGCCCAGCCCAGCGGGCCTTCGGTGGCGATATGGATGGCACAGGGCTGGTTGGCCTCGATCATGCGCGCCACCTGCCGCCCCGGGCTCAGCGCCAGGCGGATTTCAGGATAAGTGGGGCACGGGATGCTGGGAAACAGGTCCGGCGTCACATAGACCGTTTCATGGCCCAGCTTCTCGAGCTCGGCCTTCAGGGTCGCGAGCGTGCGAACGACACCATTGACCTGAGGGAGCCAAGCGTCAGTGACGACGAGGATGCGCATTCTTCCTTGTCCTTCGGATCGAGGAACGAGAGCTGGCGGGTTTGGGCCCAGTTCAGCACTTCCATGCGGCCGTCGGGATGCTCCACCAGGGCGGTGCAGCTTTCGACCCAGTCGCCGTCATTGCAGTAGGTGATGCCGCCGAAATCGCGCATCTCGGCATGGTGGATATGGCCGCAGACAATGCCGTCCACCTCGCGCGAGCGGGCCACCTCGGCCATGGCCTCTTCAAAATTGGCGATGAAGCTGACGGCGTTCTTGACCTTGTGCTTCAGATAAGCCGACAGCGACCAATAGGGCAGGCCCATGCGGTGGCGCAGCTTGTTGAACCAGTGGTTCAGGGTCAGCGCCAGGGTATAGGCTCCATCGCCCAGATGGGCCAGCCACTTGGCGTATTTCATGACGCCGTCGAAGGCATCACCATGGACCACCAGATAACGCTTTCCATCGGCGGCGGTGTGGATGGCTTCCATCTGCACCTCGACATCGCCGAAGTGATTGTCCACATAGCCGCGGGCGAATTCGTCGTGGTTGCCCGGCACATAGATGACCTTGGTGCCCTTGCGCGCCTTGCGCAGCAGCTTCTGCACCACGTCATTATGAGCCTGCGGCCAATACCAGGACCGCTTCAGGCGCCATCCATCGACGATGTCGCCCACCAGATACAGATAATCGCTTTCGGTATGCTTCAGGAAATCCAGCAGGAATTCGGCCTTGCAGCCCCGCGTTCCCAGATGCACGTCGGAAATGAAGATCGAGCGATAGGTGCGCTGGCTGGCGACCGCATTCATCTTCACCGCCCCGAACTGTTTCTGGCCTGAACCGTGTTAAGCCGATGGTCCGTCACAAAGTCCCGCCAAGGGAACCTGCCGTGTCTGGGCACTTCATAGTGTAGTGAAACCGGGCTTGTACATATATTTTGTGGTCGGCATTATTGGATTTCATATTTCTGCATCATATGTGTCACCGAGGTTTAACTGACTGGTCACGTGCACCCAGGTATAGAGCGGAGTTATGTACATGCATCAAGCCAAGACCCATCCGGACGGCCAGACACGGGCACGATCCGTGTTCGTGATCTTCAATCCGACGGCGGGTCGGTTGCGGCGCAAGCGGCTGCTGGCGACGCTGGCTTGGCTGCGGTCCATGGGATGCCGCGTGACCGTGCATGACACCACCTGCCGCGGCGACGCCGAGGCGGTGGCGCGCCGGATCCGCGCCGAGGACTATGACGTGCTGGTGGCGGCCGGCGGCGACGGCACCATCAACGAGGTGATCAATGGCCTGGCGGCGGCCGAGGCGGCCACGCCGCCCTTGGCGGTGATCCCGCTGGGCACCGCCAATGTGCTGGCCAAGGAGATCGGCCTGCCCACCACCCCGGCCACGGTGGCCCGCTGCATCGCCGAGGGACGGCCGGTGCGCATCCATCTGGGAGTGGCCGGCGGCCGGCATTTCTGCCTGATGGCCGGCGTGGGGCTGGACGCCCATGTGGTCGAACATGTGTCCGGCCGCTTGAAGAAGATGATCGGCAAGGGCGCCTATGTGTGGGAGACCCTGCGCCAGGTGGCCCGCTATCGCTTCCCGCCGCTGCGGCTGGTGATTGACGGCCAGGAGATGGAAGCGCGCGGCGTGGTGGCCTGCAAGGGCCGGCATTATGGCGGCCCCTATGTGGCGGCGCCGAAGGCCAGCCTGCTGTCGCCCAGCCTGGAAGTGGTGGTGCTGACCCAGGGCGGCTGGTGGAACACCGCCCGCTACGGTATCGCGCTGATGACTGGCCGACTGGCCAGCCTGACCGACGTGCATGTGCTCACCGCCCGCTCGCTGGCGGTGGTGGGCGACGACGG
>CAYOKN010000440.1:0-2118 GCA_964404545.1 uncultured Rhodospirillaceae bacterium
CCGCTTCTAGGCTGCTGGCAAAGACCATGAGCCCAGGGGAGACTGACGACATGAAGCCGAAAATCGCGGTGGTGCTGTCCGGCTGCGGCGTCTATGACGGCGCCGAGATCCACGAGGCAGTGCTGACCCTTCTGGCCATCGACCGCCAGGGCGGCGAGTATGAATGCTTCGCCCCCGACATCCCGCAGCATCATGTGGTGAACCACCTGACCGGCAAGGAAATGGCGGAAAGCCGCAATGTGCTGGTGGAATCCGCACGCATCGCCCGGGGCCGGATCAAGAGCCTGGCCGAGTTCAACGCCGCCGATTTCCACGCCCTGGTGTTTCCCGGCGGCTTCGGCGCCGCCAAGAACCTGTCCAGCTTCGCCTTCGACGGCCCAGACTGCTCGGTGGATCCGTCGGTGGAGCGGGCGGTAACCGCCATGCGCGATGCTGGCAAGCCCATCGGCGCCCTGTGCATCTCGCCGGCCATCATGGCCAAGGTGCTGGGGGACGTGACCCTGACCATCGGCTCGGACGCCGGCACGGCCAGCGCGCTCGAGGCCATGGGGGCCCACCACAAGACCACCGGCCATGGCGAGGTGGTGGTGGACCAGCAGGCCCGCCTGGCCACCACGCCCTGCTACATGCTGGACGCCAGCATCAGCCAGATCGCCGACGGCGCCGACAATATCGTGCGGGCGGTGATGGATATGGTGAAGCAGACGGTGGGCGCCTGACGCCCATGAGCGACGATCGCGCCGCATCGGGCCCGCGCTCCATCGCCCAGGCGGTGGCCCGGGTGACCAAGGTCCCGCTGGGCAAGCGGGGCTTTGCCGAGGGCGGCATGATCGCCGATTGGGGCAGCATCGTGGGCGAGGCGGTCAGCCGCTTCGCCCAGCCCTTGAAGATCCAGTATCCGCCGGGCGAGCGCGGCGATGGCACCCTGCATATCCGGGTTGCCTCGGGCGCCATGGCCACCCAGCTGCAGCATCTGGAACCGCTGCTGATCCAGCGCATCAACGGCTATTTCGGCTATAAGGCGGTGGCCCGCATCGCCTATACCCAGGGCCCCCTGCCCAAGCGGCCCGAGCGCAAGGTGCCGCCGCCGCCGGTTCTGCCCCCAGCCCGCGAGCAGCAGCTGCAGGACCAACTGTCCGGGGTCGAGGACCCCGAACTGAAGGACATGCTGGCCCGCCTGGGCCGCCATCTGCTGGCCCGCGCGAACTGATAGTCTATGCCTTGTCGCCGCCCTGGTCCGGGGCCTAATATCCCGCAACCCATTTCCAGGAGTTTGCCGTCCATGGTCCGTTTCGCCCCCGCTGCCGCCCTTCTGGCCGTCCTGGCCCTGGCCGCCTGCGACGACGCGCCCCAGGCTTCCCAGGGCACGGCTGCCCCGCAGCAGCAGGCCGCCGCGCCCGCCGCCGCCGGCCCGGTGGAGAGCTTTCCCCTGGACAAGGTGATGGGCAAGGCCGACGCCCCCATCACCATCATCGAATATTCCTCGCTGACCTGCCCGCACTGCGCCACCTTCCATAAGGAGACGCTGCCCCAGGTGAAGAAGGAGTGGATCGACACCGGCAAGGCCAAGATGATCTACCGCGACTTCCCGCTGGACGGCCTGGCCCTGGGCGCGGCCCTGCTGCCGCATTGCGTGTCGGACGAGCGGTATTTCGGCCTGCTGGACCATCTGTTCGCCACTCAGCAGACCTGGGCCGCCAGCCAGAACCCCGCCGGGGAATTGCAGAAGACGGTGCGCCTGGCCGGCCTGGACCAGGCTGCCTTCGATGCCTGCCTGAAGCGCGAGGACCTGATCAAGGCGATCCAGGCCCGCGCCGAGGCCGGTCAGAAGAAATATGACATCTCCTCGACCCCCAGCTTCGTCATCAACGGCGAAAAGGTTTCGGGCGCCCTGCCCTATGCCGAGTTCGCCAAGCTGTTGGAAAAGGCCCAGGGCCGTTAAGCCCGGGGCGCTGGGGGGTCGCCCTTGGTCCAGTTCACCAAGCTTCGCCTGAGCGGCTTCAAGTCGTTCGTCGACCATACCGACGTGCCGATCGACACCGGCATGACCGGCGTGGTCGGCCCGAACGGCTGCGGCAAGTCGAACCTGGTGGAGGCGCTGCGCTGGGTCATGGGCGA
>CAYOKN010000441.1:0-2116 GCA_964404545.1 uncultured Rhodospirillaceae bacterium
CCACGGCGGCGTCGGCGGCGCTGCCGCCCGCGGACAGCACATCGCGGGCCACCAGCGCGGCGCGCGGCTCGTCGGCGCTCACCAGTCCGCCGAAGCCGCTGACATAGCCGACGGTCCCCACCTCTTTGGCTGGACCGCCGCACGCGGCTAGCGTAAGGCCTATGGCCAGGACGCCGCATTGACGCCATAAAGCGCGCTCATTACCCTTTCGGCCAAACCGAGGTGTCTGATCCTTGCTGAAACGCATCGTCTTCCTGGCAGTCCTTCTTGCTGGCGTGGTGCCCGGTCCGGGCCTCATGGCGCAGGAGCGCATCACCATCATCCGGGATGCGGAGGTGGAAAATACCATCCGCGCCTTTGGCACGCCACTGTTCGAGGCGGCGGGGCTGTCACCCGAGGCAGTCTCGATCCGGATCATCAAGAGTAAAGACCTGAACGCCTTCGTGGCGGGCGGGCAGAACCTCTATATGCATACGGGGCTGTTGATCCGAACCGACACGCCCACCCAGGTGATCGGCGTGATCGCCCACGAGACCGGCCACATCGCCGGCGGCCACTTGGCCCGCATTCCCGATGCCCTGGAAAAGGCCCAGACTCAGGCCATCATCGCCACGGTTCTGGGCGCCGCTGCGGGCGTGGCCTCGGGCCGGGGCGACGTGGGCAGCGCCATCATGATGGGCGGCTCGGACGCCGCCTTGAAGGGTCTGCTGTCCTTCTCGCGGGCCCAGGAATCCTCGGCTGACCAGGCGGCCCTGTCCTATCTGGACAGCACCGGGCAGAGCTCGCGCGGGCTGTTGGAATTCTTCCAGATCCTGGGCGATCAGGAATTGCTGGTGGCGGCGCGTCAGGACCCCTATGTGCGCACCCACCCGCTGACCCGCGACCGCGTGGCGGCCATCCAGTCCCATGTGGACCGCTCGCCCTATGCCAATGTCGAGCCGCGCCCGGAATGGGTCGAGATGCACCGGCGCATGCGGGCCAAGCTGTTCGCCTTCACTGAACCGCCGATCCGCACCGCACAGCGGTACAAGGACAGCGACACCAGCCTGGATGCCCGCTATGCCCGGGCCATCGCGGCCTATCGCAAGCCCGACCTCGAGACGGCGCTGCCGCTGATCGACAGCCTGATCGCCGAGCGGCCCAGGGACCCCTATTTCTGGGAACTGAAGGGCCAGATGCTGTTCGAGAACGCCCGCCCGCAAGAGGCGCTGGCGCCCTGGCGCAAGTCGGTGGAGCTGCTGCCGGACAGCGACCTGTTGCGGGTCAATCTGGGCCAGTTGCTGGTGTCCTTCGAGGACCCGGCCTTGATGAAGGAGGCCGAGGAGCATCTGGAGTTTGCGGTGCGCCGCGATCCCTCCAACAGCTTTGCCTGGCGCCTGCTGGGCACCGCCTATGACCGCACCGGCCAAGCCGGCATGGCCTCTTATGCGCTGGCGGAATACGCCCTGCTGCGGGGCGAACTGTCCCAGGCGCTGTACCATGCCGGCCGCGCCGAGCAGACCCTGCCCAAGGGCTCGCCGGCCCGCCTCAAGGTGCAGGATCTGCGCGCCCGTGCCGAGCAGGTGCGCGACAAGCGCGACAGGGAGCGCTGAATTCCATGCGCCGCCGGCTCTGGACAGGGTGGGCGGCGGCGCTGCCGTTGTTTCTGTCCGCGTGCGTGGCGCCCGATCCGCTGCTGGCCTATGCCCAGGAGCCGGTCGGGGCCGAGCCCCCTGCCGGTTGGGCCCGGGCCGACCTGCTGGGCAATGATGTGGCCTTTGCCCTTTACGCCCCGCCCTGGATCAAGGCCGACCGGGGGTTCTTCTCCACCGGCATCGCCGGCTTGACGCCGGCGCCTCAGTCCGGGGCCCTGCGCGCGGCGGCCCCGCCCGGCGGCGCCTCGGTGGGGCGGCTGATGAACGCGCCCCTGGCCCTGCTGCCCTATCTGACTTGGCAATGGCGGGTGCTGCCCGAGGCCGATGCCTGGGTCGAGCCCGAGGCCGACAGCCTGCCCACCCAGCTGCTGGTGGGGTTCAGCGCGCCGGAGCTGCTGGGCCAGGTGGAACGCCGCGGGCATGTCCCGTGGGATACGCAGTTCGCCGACCGTCGTGCGGACCAGCAGTTCGTCAGCCGACTC
>CAYOKN010000442.1:0-2109 GCA_964404545.1 uncultured Rhodospirillaceae bacterium
TGCAGCCGCACCAGCTCGTGGCGGGTGTCGTTCACCACCACGGCCTCGGCGCGGCTGACTTGCCTGGGCAGCAGCACCAGGGACGAGATGCCCACCGCCAGCACCACGGCCAGTCCCAGGATCATCAGTATCAGGTGGCGGAACGGCATGGCGTCTTACCCCAGGATCTCGGCGGACCAGCGGAACATGGGGTCCACGGCCACTTCGGCGGCCAGCAGCCCGCCGGCCCGCATATGGAGGGCATGGCGTTCCATCACCTCATGCAGGGGCGGCGACGGGCCCTGCAACAGCTTGCGGTTCTCGGCCAGGTCGGGGAAGCGGATGCCGGCCAGGGCGTTCATGCTGTCGACCAGCGGCAGCCGCAGCCGGTGGCGTACCCGGTCATGCAGGGCGATGCTGTCGGATTCCAGTTCGTCGCGGGCGGTGAACCAGGCCTGCACCAAATGCGCGATGCTGCCCAGCCGTTCGGGCAGCAGGCTGTCATGGGCCACCAGGATGTCGATGACCTCGCCGGGGATGTCGGCGCTGCTGAACAGAGTCTTGGCCCCATTCTGGCGCAGCCGGCTGGCCACCGGCTCGAAGGTGACCACCGCCTCGATGCCGCCCGCCCGCCAAGCGCCCTCATGTTCGTCCAGAGGCAGTCGCACCACGGTCAGGTCGCCGGCGGACAGGCCTGCGGTTTCCAGCGCGCGGCTCAGCATGTAGGCGCCCAAAGCGGTGTCCTCGACGCCCACGGTGCGACCGCGGAGATCACCCAGGCTTTCGATCCCCGGGCGGGCCAGGAGCACGTCGCTGCCGTGTGACTGGTCCGCCACCAGGATCACCTGCAGGGGATGGCCCTGGGCGGCCAGCAGCAGCGCCTCGTCCAGGGTGACGGCGATCAGTTCGCAGTCCTGCGAGCGGAACACCCGCATGGCCTCGGAGGTGGAGGTGAACTCCACCAGCCGCACCTGCCGCTCGTCCAGCAGGCCCAGGTCGCGGGCGGTGTAGAGGGGTTCATAGCCGGGCCAGGGATTGGCGGCGATGCGCAAGGGCGGGCGGAACGGCTCGCCGCAGCCGGACAGGCCAAGCCCCAGGGCCGCAGCCCCCGCCGTCAACAGGCCGCGCCGTGTCAGTCCGCGCACGTTCATGGCTCTCCAAGCCCCTCAGGAAGGGGCAATCATACCCCGAAACGGCGTTATTTGAACCCCAGCTGCTTCAAGGCATGGATGCTTTCCTCGGCCGAGCGGTGCAGCACGAACACCCCGCCGGCCCGCTCCCACCCCGCCTGGGTCTTGTCGCGGTCGTCCACCAGCACCGCGCCGGGCGTGGCCCAGCGCGGCTTGTCGCGGGTCATGCAGGTGATCACCGTGACCTCGGCGCCCAGCATGTTGCCGACCCAGCGGCGCTTCTGCGGTGCCGCCCATTCGCCCAGCGGCAGCCCGGTCAGGATCACCGGATCATAGGGGCGGCAGAAGCTCCATAATTCATGGGCATCCACCATCATCTCCAGGGTGCCGAAGAAGTCCTTGTGCCGCGCCAGGGCCTGCCACATCACCCGGGAAGAAACCTGGTCGGGTCGCTTGCCCAGGATGGATTCCACGCCCCGGTCGAAGTCGGCAAGCACTCCATCCAGGTCAAGAAACAGTTTCCGCATGGGTCTTCTCCCAGACTATGCCCAAAGTCTTGTGTTGGAACCGCGACAGTCTTTTTGTCGAATACCCGACATTGACTCTCGGCTTTGCCGCTTTGCACACTAAGGCTGACTTTGTTTGTTCGGTGCGCCCATGGACGACCACAAGCCCATATTCCGGTTCTCGCACGGCCCCGGCGGCTGCGGCCATTATCTGCTGGGCCAGGGCCGTGGCCCCCATTGCACCACCGATTTCGACGAGAACGACATCATTTTCGGCACCGACGCCAAACTTGCCAAGGCGCTGGAGGAATTGGCCGGGCTGTTTCCCCATTGGGCCGGGGTCGAGCTGCACAATGATTGGGGCACCCAGCTGACCCAGGACGACCCGCCAGCGGTGGCGGCGGTGGCCAGCCGCCGGCTCGGCCGCCCGGTGGAGGTGGTCCGGCGCGGCGGCTTCCGGGGCCGGTTCCAGGCAGGGGACGGCGCGGCCGACG
>CAYOKN010000443.1:0-2109 GCA_964404545.1 uncultured Rhodospirillaceae bacterium
ACCGCCGTCGCGCGTATGCACCAGGACGCCACCGTCACCCGCCACAGAAAGGCCGAGGGCACCGCCGCCAGGCCGGCGGCCATCCAGGCCCAGCCGGCCAGGGTCTCGCTGCCGGTGCCGCGCGCCACCACCGCCACCAGGAAGGTGGCCGAAACGGAATAGCCCAGCCCCTCGAAGCCATAAGCCGCCGTCAGGGCCGTCAGCGAGGGGCCGCCGGCGTCAGCCGGACGGCTGCCGCCGTCCACATGCCGCACCGGCCCCAGCAATCCTTTCAGGGCCGGCACGGCCAGGGCCAGGGCAAGCAGGCCCAGCACCAGCCACCCGGTCAGGGCGCCCATGCCGGGACCGCCCAGCGCCGCCACCAGGCCCGAACAGGCGATGCCGATGCCGATGCCGGTAAAGGCCAAGCCGGCCAGATCGGGCCGCCCCACTGCGGACAGGCGGTCCAGCACCAGCCCCGCGCCCAGCACCATGACGCCGGCGCTGGCCGGGCCGGCGGCGGCGCGGAAGACCAGCCACCACAGGCTGTCCGACGACACCGCCATGGCCAGCGAGGTGGCCACCGACAGCAGCACCGACCCCAGGAACACCTGCTCGCGCCGGCCTTCGGGCACCTTGCCGGCGGCCAGGGCGCCCAGCATGTAGCCCAGCAGGTTGACGCCGGCGATCAGACCGGCGCCGAAATCATCGAGGCCCAGGCGCTGCATGGCGGGCAGCAGCGCCGTATAGGCGAAGCGGCCGATGCCCATGGCCAGAGCCAGCCCGGCCACGCCCGCCAGCACCACCATCCATGCCTGCCGCCGCTGGCCCATTTCCGTCCCCGGGGTTACGCGAGAAGGCCCCCAGCATGCCCCGGCGCGCGGCATTGCCTCAAACGAATTTCCTTCGCCTTCGGATGACCGGACATGCAGACAAGAGACGCAGGAACGAGGCGCCGGCGGCTCAGCTTGAGGAAGATGATCCGGGCGCCTGGTCGGATTCGGGTTCGCCAGGCAGCACGAAATGGAACACCGAGCCCTTGCCGGGCTCCGACTCCACCCAGATTTCGCCGCCGGCCCGGTCCACGATGCGTTTGCACAGCGCCAAGCCGATGCCGGTGCCGTTATATTCGCCGTAAGGGTGCAGGCGCTGGAAGATCACGAAGATCTTGCCGAAATAGGTGGGCTCGATGCCGATGCCCGTATCGGCCACCTTGAAATGCCAGCGGTTGCCGGGCAAGGGCTCGGCGCTGATGGCGATTTCCAGGGGCCGGGCCGGGTCGCGGTATTTCACCGCATTGGACACCAGGTTCTGGAACAGGCTGACCAACAGCATGGGCTCCAGCATCACCCGGGGCATGGGGCCGATGCTCACCAGGGCGTCGGCTTCGTCCAGGGCGCCGCGCAAGGTTCGCAAGGTCTCGTCCACCGCCACCTGGGCCGACAACGGCTGGCGCGGCGCCGCCGAGACGCCGATGCGGGCGTAGGCCAGCAGGTCGTTGATCAGATCGGCCATGCGGTGTGTGCCCTGGACCACATAATTGGCGAACTCCCGCCCGTCGCCGTCCAGGGACTGCCAATAGCGGCGCTCCAGCAGTTGTACATAGGTGGTGATGGTGCGCAACGGCTCCTGCAGATCATGTGAGGCGACATAGGCGAACTGCTCGAGATCCTCGTTGGACCGCTGCAGCGCCCGGGTCTGCGCCTCCAGATGGTCGGCCATGCGGCGCGAGCGGGCCTCGGCCTCGGCCTCGGCCAGCGCCTGGTTGCGCGAGTCCATGCGCAGCAGCAACAGGGAAAAGCCCGCCGCCACCACCAGGAAGCCAAGGGCCAGGCCCATGGCCCCCAGCCGGGTCGGCAGCAGCTTGAGCAGCAGGTCCTCGTCGGCCAGCCCCACCGAGATCAGGACCGGATAGTTGTCCAGAACCTTGTAGAGATAGAGCCGGTCGATCTCGTCCACCACGCTGCGCTGGCGATAAGCACCCTCGGGGCTGCGGGCCACTTCGTCCCACAGCCGGGTGCCCTGCACCGGATGGTCGAACACCGTGTCATTGACCGGCTGTGGCTCGCGGGCGATCAGGCGGCGGTCCAGGGTCAGCATGGTGGTCGAGCCATAGCTGCCCAGGTCGAA
>CAYOKN010000444.1:0-2106 GCA_964404545.1 uncultured Rhodospirillaceae bacterium
GGCGAGATCAACACGCTGCACGGCAACGTCAACTGGATGAAGTCGCACGAAACCCGCATGGCGCACGAGCTGCTGGGCGAGTTCGTCGAGGACATCAAGCCGGTGGTGCAGCCGGGCAGCTCGGACTCGGCGGCTCTGGACAATATGTTCGAGGTGCTGGTCCGCGCCGGCCGCACCGCGCCCATGGTCAAGTCCATGCTGATCCCGGAATCCCTGGGCGCCAACGCGACCATGCCGCAGTCGCACCGCGACTTCTTCTCCTATGTGAACTCCATCATGGAGCCCTGGGACGGCCCCGCCGCCATCTGCGCCACCGATGGCCGCTGGGTGGTGGCCGGCGTGGACCGCAACGGCCTGCGCCCGACCCGCTACACCATCACCGCCGACGGCCTGCTGATCGTGGGATCGGAGACGGGCATGGTGCGGGTGCCCGAGGCCCAGGTGGTCGAGAAGGGCCGTGTCGGCCCCGGCGAGATGATCGCCATCGACCTCAAGGACGGCAAGTTCATGCGCGACGGCGAGGTCAAGGACATGCTCGCCGCCCAGAAGAACTATGGTGAGTGGGTCAAGCGCATCACCCACCTGGACAGCCTGATCAAGGGCGACCAGGCCCCTGCCGGCACCTTCTCGTCGGAAGAGCTGCGCCGCCGCCAGGCCAACTACGGCATCACCATGGAAGACCTGGAGCTGATCCTGGCCCCCATGGCCGAGGACGGCAAGGAGGCCGTGGGCTCCATGGGCGACGACGCGCCGCTGGCGGTGCTGTCGAACCACTATCGGGGCCTGCATCACTTCTTCAAGCAGATGTTCAGCCAGGTCACCAACCCGCCCATCGACAGCTTGCGCGAGCAGCGGGTGATGAGCCTGAAGACCCGCCTGGGCAATCTGGGCAACATCCTGGACGAGGATGAGTCCCAGTGTGACCTGCTGCAGCTGGAAAGCCCCGTGCTGACCAATGCGCAGTTCGACGCCATGCGCGCCTATATGAAGTCCACCGCCGCCGAGATCGACTGCACCTTCGATCCCACCGCCGGCGAGCATGCCATGCAGGAGGCGCTGGTGCGCATCCGGCGCGAGGCCGAGGACGCCGTGCGCGGCGGCTGCACCCATGTGATCCTGTCCGACCGCAATGTTTCGGCCGGCCGCGTGCCGCTGCCCATGATCCTGGCCACCGGCGGCGTGCACACCCATCTGGTGCGCCAGCAGCTGCGCACCTTCACCTCGCTGAATGTGCGTTCGGGCGAGTGCATGGACACCCAGTATTTCGCCGTGCTGATCGGCGTGGGCGCCACCACCGTGAACGCCTATCTGGCCGAGGAAGGCATTGTGGACCGCCACCGCCGCGGTCTGTTCGGCGACAAGCCGCTGGCCGACTGCATCGACAATTTCCAGCATGCCATCGACCAGGGCCTGCTGAAGATCATGTCGAAGATGGGCATCTCGGTGATTTCGTCCTATCGCGGCGGCTATTGCTTCGAGGCGGTGGGCCTGTCCCGCGCCCTGGTGGCCGAGTACTTCCCGGGCATGGCCTCGCGCATCTCGGGCCTGGGCCTGTCGGGCATCCAGAAGAAGGTGCTCGAGATGCATTCCAAGGCCTGGGCGCCCGGCGCCGTGGCCCTGCCGGTGGGCGGTTTCTACCGCTACCGCCGCGGTGGCGAGGCCCATGCCTTCGACGGCAACCTGATTCACATCCTGCAAACGGCGGTGGCGACCGACAGCTACACCACCTACAAGCGCTATTCCGAAGGCCTGCGCAAGCTGGCCCCGATCAGCCTGCGCGACCTGCTGGACTTCAAGCCGGTGGCCGCTCCGGTGTCGGTGGACGAGGTGGAAAGCACCACCGAGATCCGCAAGCGTTTCGTCACCCCCGGCATGTCCCTGGGCGCCCTGAGCCCCGAGGCCCACGGCACCCTGAACATCGCCATGAACCGCATCGGTGCCAAGTCGGTGTCGGGCGAGGGCGGTGAGGACCCGGCCCGCTATAAGCCGGCGCCTAATGGCGACAATGCCAACTCGGCCATCAAGCAGGTGGCGTCGGGCCGCTTCGGCGTCACCGCCGAATATCTGACCAACTGCCGCGAGATCGAGATCAAGGTGGCCCAGGGC
>CAYOKN010000445.1:0-2098 GCA_964404545.1 uncultured Rhodospirillaceae bacterium
CAGGCCGTTCAGCGCCTCGACCCCGGCGATCAGCCGCATATGGTCCACCGGCAGGATGTCGCCATAGCCCACCGAGGTATAGGTGACCGTCGAGAAATACAGAAAATCCGAAAAGTGAAAGGCGTGGTCGCCGTTGAAGGTGCCGATCTGCCAGGACACCACCAGCAGATGGTAGGCGCCCGCATAGATCCACACCTCGATGGTATGGGCGGCAAAGGACGCAAAGATCACCAGAAGCATGCGGGCGCGCGGAGAAGGCGGCAGCTTGGGCAGCAGATAAGAGGTCAGGCGCAAGGCTTCGTAATGGACGAAGACGGTCAAGGTCACCAGCAGCACGCTGGTAATCATAGCGGTGATCATCGGCTTTCCCCCCGGACATCGCGGCACGGTGATACCCCAGCCGGCCCCGGCTGGAAAGCCCCGGATGAAGGCTATCCTTTGGTTTAAGCCGCTAAACCTTGCGGTGCAGCAAACCTTTGAACCCAGCAGATTTGCTGGGGCGTGGCGCTATGATCCAAATCTGAAAGCGGGTTACCTTGCCCGCGCCCTGGAATTGGAAGAGAGCATCATGCGCCTTTGGACCGCCCGGCGGTTGTTTTCCGCCTTCACGGGCTTCCTGCTGGCCCAATTCTTCCCTACCTTCGACGACCGGCCCCTACGCCGCCGTCACTGAGCGCCGCCATCACTGAGCGCTGGACGCCGCCGCCCGCCGGCGTGCCTCCCCTTTTCCCTGCCTTTCCCAGAACACGGCGCCATTACGCTGTTTTCGCAGACTCTTGCCGCCGTTCGCGTTAAAACCGGGATGCGGAGAGGGAAGAGACGACCATGCATACCCAGCACTTGACCGAGATCCTGGTGATCTTGCTGGCGGCCATCGCCATGGTGCCGCTGTTCCAGCGGCTGAAGGTCAGCCCGGTGTTGGGCTATCTGGCGGCCGGCGTGGTGATCGGCCCGCATGTGGTGGGCGCCATCGCCGACCCCAAGGACGCCGAGATGCTGGGCGAGTTCGGCGTGGTCTTCCTGTTGTTCGCCATCGGCCTGGAACTGCCCATCGAGCGGCTGAAGGCCATGCGCCGCTATATCTTCGGCCTGGGCGCCGCCCAGGTGGCGGCCACCGCCGTGCTGCTGGCCGGCGTGGCGCTGGCGCTGGGCCAGACGGCGGCGGCGGCGGTGATCATCGGCGGCGGGCTGGCCCTGTCCTCCACCGCCACGGTGCTGCAGTTGCTGGTGGAGCGGGGCGAGGCTGCGGCGCGTTTTGGCCGCATGACCGTGGCGGTGCTGCTGTTCCAGGACCTGGCGGTGGTGCCGCTGCTGGCCCTCATTCCCATCCTGGGCGGATCGGGCGCGGAAGCCGCCAACGGCGGCGTGCTCGAGGCGCTGGGGATGGCGGCGGGCAAGGCGGCGCTGTTGCTGGTGGGCATCCTGCTGGTGGGCCGTTTCGTGGTGCGCCCGCTCTATGACATGATCGCCGCCACTCACAATTCCGAGCTGTTCACCGCCACCAGCCTGTTCCTGCTGCTGGGCACCGCCTGGGCTTCGGCCCATGCGGGCATGAGCATGGCGCTGGGCGCCTTCCTGGCCGGCATCCTGCTGGCCGGCACCGCCTATCGCCATCAGATCGAGGCGGACATCCATCCCTTCCGCGGCCTGCTGCTGGGCCTGTTCTTCATGACCGTGGGCATGAGCATCGACCTGCCCGGCCTGGCCGCCAACTGGCTGGCCCTGCTGGCGGTCACCGTGGGCCTGCTGCTGTCCAAGGCGCTGGTGGCCACGGTGCTGGTTCTGGTGTTTCACGCCCCGCTGGCCACCGCCCTGCGGGTGGGCCTGCTGCTGGCCCAGGGCGGCGAGTTCGCCTTCGTGCTGTTCGGCTCGGCCATGCGTGAAGGCATCATCGCGCCCGAAACCGCGCAATTGCTGAACGGCGCCGTGGTGCTGTCCATCTGCGCCACCCCGCTGCTGGCCGGGTTGGGCGGGCGCTGGGCCGATTATCTGCGCAGCCGCCTGGGCTCGGAAGTGCCGCGCCTGTCCGACGAGGCCGACGGCCTGGGCAATCATGTGGTGGTCTGCGGCTATGGCCGCGTGGGCAAGACCGTCTGCA
>CAYOKN010000446.1:0-2097 GCA_964404545.1 uncultured Rhodospirillaceae bacterium
CCACAGTCCGAAGGCGCCCATGGTGGCGCCCTTCAGCATGGCGGCCATGGCGCGGCGGTGCAGGCTCATGCCCAGCACGAACAGGGCCACGCCGTAATTGGCCGCATCGCCCAGGAAATCCAGCGCATCGGCCTGCAGCGAGGACGACGCGGCGGCCAGGCCGGCCACGATCTCCACCAGGAACATGCCCGTATTGATCACAAGGGCCAGCCACAGCGCCTTGCGAAAACGGGGCGTCACATCCTGGGACGGCGGCTGGCAGCCGCCACTGCAACAACTGGCACCCATCTCTATCCTCATCCCGGCATCTTTGGGTAGGATGAGGTCCGTAGCCACTACAGGGTCAAGCGCAAATGAAGCCAGCCCAGCCCCGCACCATCGGCGCCCTCGGCAAGGCCACCGGCGTCAATATCGAGACCATCCGCTATTACGAGCGCATCGGCCTGCTGCCCGAGCCCGACCGTACCCCGGCGGGCTATCGCCAATACGGGCCCGAGCATCTGCGCCGCCTGTCCTTCATCCGCAAGGGCCGCGAGCTGGGCTTCCAGATCGAGGCCATCCGCACCCTGCTGCGCCTGGCCGAGCATCCCGAAACACCCTGCCAGGACGCCGACCGCCTGACCGGCGAGCATCTGGCCGAGGTGGAGCGCAAGATCGAGGAACTGACCCGCCTGCGCGACGCCCTGCGCCAGATGACCAACTGCTGCGGCCGCACCGTGGCCGACTGCCGCATCATCGACGCGCTGGCGTCCTAAGGCACGAGCGGCGCATGGACCAGCTCATCGCCTATGGCGGCCTGTTCCTGGCCGCCCTGCTGGCCGCCACCATCCTGCCCGCCCAGTCCGAGGCGGCTCTGGCCGGCCTGCACCTGTCGGCCCGCTATCCGGTGGCCGAACTGGTGGCGGTGGCCACGGCGGGCAATGTGCTGGGGTCGCTGCTGAACTGGCTGCTGGGCCGCTATCTCCTGCATTTCCGCGACCGCCGCTGGTTCCCGGTGAAACCCGCCACCATCGACCGCGCCACCGCCTGGTACCGACGCTGGGGCGTCTGGTCCCTGCTGCTGGCCTGGGTGCCGCTGATCGGCGACCCCTTGACCCTGGTGGCCGGCATCCTGCGCACCCCTCTGGGCCCATTCCTGGCCCTGGTCACGGTGGGCAAGCTGGGCCGCTATCTGGCCATCGTCTGGGCGGTATGAGACCGGGGTGGCGGTCTGCGGGGACAGCTCGTCTGTCCCTACACCGCAAATACACCGATGAAGGAGATGAACACAGATGAACGCCGATGCACCCCGGGGCGGCGATAGCCGTGGGACGCCCCCCTTATCGGTGTTTATCGGTGTTCATCATGTTCATCGGTGTGCATAAGCCTCGGCGCCGCCTATCAACGCACCGATCTGCGCCGCGTATTCATGAGGCGAGGGCACCCGCGCCCGATCTCTCCCGCCGTCATGCCCGCGCATGACGCGGGCATCCACGTGCCTCCGCCTCAGTCACTCTTTCCAAAGCATTTCCTGGCCCCGGCACGTGGATCGCCGGGTCAAGCCCGGCGATGACGAACAGGGAGAGCACTGCTAAACCGGAGACGAGCCCCCCTAACGCTCGATCTTTTCCAGGGCCACGAAGGCACGGCCGTTCTTCTGGGCCTGCTTGTGGAACACCGGGAACACCTTCTGCTGCACCGCGCTGGAGTCCACGAAGTCCAGATAGGCCTTCTGCAGCAAGCCGGCGCAGGCAACGCGGATGTCCTCGTCCCGGCCGCCTTCGGGCAGCGGGGTCTTGCCCATATAGTCGTGGAACCGCTTCAGGATGTGCAGGCGGTTCACCTGCACGATCTTGGGGTCATAGTCCACGCCCAGGAAGTCCAGGAACTCCTCGGCCGCAGACAGCTTGCCCAGGCTGCGCAAGAATTCGCTCATCCGTTCAACTCCTTCCGAATTGCCGTTTGGGTGCCGCAGGGATCGCGGCAGACCACGCAGTCTTCCGTCGCCTGGGCGGGGGTTGTCTCAAGCTCGGCCAGCCGCGCTTCCAGCTGGTGGATGCGCTCCATCAGGCAGGACAGGGCCTTGCCCACCGGGTCGGGCATCAGGTGATGGTCCAG
>CAYOKN010000447.1:0-2066 GCA_964404545.1 uncultured Rhodospirillaceae bacterium
CATGATGGCCCGGGTGAAGGCCGCCGTGCGCGTGTCCGAGCGCCGCTGGAACCTGGTGCTGGACGATGTGGCCAAGGGCATCGAGGTGGCGCTGCCGGAGAGCCAGCCCGAGGCGGCCTATAAGCGGCTGGTGCAGATGGACCGCGAGGTGTCGTTGCTGGACCGCAAGCTGGTGGCCGTGGACCTGCGTTCGCCCGACCGCATGTATCTGCGCACCACCGCCGATGCCGCGCCGCGTGCGCCGGTCAAGGGCAAGGGCAAGGGACAGGACGCGTAAAGGAATGACTCTGGTGTCGAAGCCGAAACTGCGCAGCGGGCTGATCGCCGCCCTGGATGTGGGCACCACCAAGGTGTGCTGCTTCATCGCGCGCGTCCAGGACGACGGCGCCCTGCGCGTGCTGGGCATCGGCCACCAGATCAGCCGCGGCATGCGCAATGGCGCCGTGGTGGACATGGACGAGGTCGAGACCAGCATCCGCGCCAGCGTGGACGCCGCCGAGCAGATGGCCAACGAGCGCATCCGCGAGGTGGTGGTGAATGTGTCGGGCGGCCAGCCTCTGTCCGACAAGCTGAATGTGGAAATTTCGGTCAACGGCCACGAGGTGGGCGACCAGGATCTGCGCCGCATGCTGGACCATGGCCGCCACCATGCCGAGCACCCCGAGCGCGAACTTCTGCACACCATCCCCATCAACTACACCATCGACGGCAACGAAGGCGTGCGCGACCCGCGCGGCATGTACGGCGACAAGCTGGGTGTGACCATCCATCTGATCAACGCCGCCCATGGGCCCGTGCGCAACCTGACCACCGTGGTGCATCGCTGCCACCTGGACATCGAGGCCAAGGTGGTGTCGCCCTATGGCTCGGGCCTGGCCTGCCTGGTGGACGACGAGAAGGACCTGGGCGTCACCTGCATCGACATGGGCGGCGGCACCACCAGCCTGGCGGTGTTCATGGGCGGCCAGCTGGTGCACACCGACGTGATCCCGGTGGGCGGCCAGCACGTCACCAACGACATCGCGCGCGGCCTGTCCACCCCGCTGATGCACGCCGAGCGCATGAAGACCCTGTATGGCAGCGCCACCGCCTCGCCGTCCGACGACCGCGAGATCCTGAAGGTGCCGCTGGTGGGCGAGGACGAGGACGGCAACACCAACCAGGTGCCGCGCTCGATGCTGGTGCAGATCATCCAGCCGCGCCTCGAAGAGACCTTCGAGCTGGTGCGCAACCGGCTGGAAGCCTCGGGCTATGACAAGATCGCCGGCCGCCGCGTGGTCATCACCGGCGGTGCCAGCCAGATGCAGGGGGTCCGCGATCTGGCCGCCCTGGTGTTGGACAAGCAGGTGCGCATGGGCCGCCCGGTGGGCATCACCGGCCTGGCCGAAAGCACCGGCGGACCGGCCTTCGCCACCAGTGCGGGCCTGCTCCGTTATGCGGTCGAGAATGCCCCCGAAGCCCCCGCCAAGCCGGCGCGGGCCCGGGCGGATGGACCGGGGGGCCGCCTTGGCCGCCTGGGCCAGTGGTTGAAGCAGAACTTCTAAGACCGGCCGCCAGAATGGCAGCCGGTTCTTGGAATAACTAAGAAAAAGCAAGAGAGGGACCAGGCAGCGGTCCCGCCCTTGAGTGGAAGTAAAGAAACGGAAACCAGCCGGGGGACATCCGGCACTTGGAAATTCAGGAAGAGGTCGGAGGTAGAAATGAGCATCAATTTCGTGTCGAACCAGGGTCCTGACCTGAAGCCCCGCATCACCGTGGTGGGCGTGGGCGGCGCCGGCGGGAACGCCGTCAACAACATGATCGCCAGCCAGCTGGAAGGCGTCGAGTTCATCATCGCCAACACCGATGCCCAGGCCATAAATCACAGCCGGGCCGACCGCCGCATCCAGTTGGGCGCCACCACCACCGCCGGCCTGGGCGCCGGCGCCCGTCCCGACATCGGCCGCCTGGCCGCCGAAGAGTCCATCGAAGAGATCATGAAGCAGATCGATGGCTCGAACATGGTGTTCATCACCGCCGGCATGGGCGGCGGCACCGGCACCGGCGCCGCCCCGGTGCTCGCCCGC
>CAYOKN010000448.1:0-2064 GCA_964404545.1 uncultured Rhodospirillaceae bacterium
CTCATCAATCTGTCCCAGACCGGCCAGACTCATGGTGCCTCAGGGCTCGACCGTGGCGGTGCGGGCGTCGCGGAACATCACCCAGCCGGGCAGGGCAAACAGCAGGAAACAGGCGAGGGTGCAGACGCCGAGATACCAGACGGGCTCGCGCACCAGCACGCCGAGCGTTACGGCCGTGACCCAGCCGCCCAGTGCCGTGGCCAGCATCCAGCCCTTGCGCCTCAGGGTCCAGGCCATGAACCATGCGGCAGACTGCAGCGCAAAGACGATGGCGGCGTAGTAGAGCCAGATGGCGAAGTCCTGGTCCCTGTAGGCTCCGACTCCGAAGACGATGATGACCGCCAGGTTGGCCATCCCGGTGGCGTTGAAGGCTGCGCTGAGGGTGCGGGTGGCCATCGGCCCTCGCCGCGCGCTCCCGGTCCTGCGGTCCCTCAGGATCGCCCAGGTCAGCACACTGAGGAAGCTGACGCTGATGCCGACGACAAAGGCCAGATTGGCGAGGTCCGGCCACTGGATCAGGCCGGCGACCTGCCCGACGTGGAACAGGCACTGCAGGCCGTACAACAGGCCCCCGGCCAGATAGCAGATGGCAAGGGTCATGGGCGGAGGTCCGCCCCGCTCGAGGATCGAGCGCATGAAGGCGAGATCGTCCTCGGGTGAATGCTTGGGCTTGGTCGCCATGAGTCGGATCTCCCTGGACCGGCTCGTCCGTGGGTGGACGAGCCGGTCTGGCTTGGCAAGATGTTATTCGGCGGGTGCCGGGGCCGGTTCGGCCTGACGCTTCCGGGGAATGCGCCGCCCGTTCAGCCAGCGTCCGATAAAGCTGTGGCGTACCAGCAGCTCATAGGTGATGAGGCTGATCAGCATCGTGCCGCCGATCACCAGCGCCGCCTTCAGCCACCAGGGCGCCCCGAGGTCCAGCACGAGGGTTTGCCCGACCATCACCAGCGGCAGGTGGATGATGTAGATCCAGTAGGAGGCGTCGGCCAGGTAGCGGCGCACGGGGCTCTTCCGACTGAACAGTTGCAGCGCCAGTGACATCGCCGCGAGGGCACCGCTGAACACGGCCAGTGCCATCATGATGGCTAGCGCAGCCTTGGCCGACGGGTCGGTGACGGGAGCCAGGTCCGGCACCGGTCCTCCGGTCAGCATCAAGGCACCTGCACCGGTACCAAAGGCTACCACGGTGAACACGGGCCACAGCTTGCGAATACGGTCCAGCAGGTCGCGCCTGCGATCCAGCAGGACGCCAGACAGGAAGGCGCTGCCGAACCCGGTCAGGGCAACAGCATTGGGGACCAGACCCGTGTCCGGCGTCGGGATGGCGAAGAAGGCCGTCCAGTTGGGGTGCAGGTAAAAGGCCAGCGCCAGGGGGGCGGCGAGTACGACGGGCATCCACGGCCCGACCAGCATTCCCGTCAGGCGGTCGATCATCCGGCCGCAGCCTCCGGTCCGGTCCAGCAGGGCGAACGGCGCGCGCAGCACCAGCATGGCGGCATAGAAGATCAGCAGCACCCACAGGAACCAGAGATGGGTCAGGGGGAAGGTCTCGATCGTCAGGGGCGGTGGGGGCGGACCGTCGGTGGGCAGGCTGCCGCCGTTCCGTATGGCGACATTCCACAGCAGCACGGCGATGATCGACGCCAGCGCCAGCCACCACAGCCCAAACAGGGGGCCGGCGATGCGGATCAGCCGGTCTTTGACAAAGCCCCGCAGACCTCTGCGGCCCAGCATCATATGGGCGAACAGGCCGGCGATCAGAAAGAAGGTCGTCATCCGGAACAGGTGGATGGCAAAGAAGATGACCGAAGCGACCGGCGAGGTCTGATCATCGACCACCACCCAGATCGGGATCGGGAAAAAGCTCATCAGGGTGTGCAGCACCACACCGAGCAACAGGGCGATGCCGCGCAGGGCATCCAGTCCGTGCAGACGATCATCAGGCGAGGGGGATGTGGTCAGGGACATGATCTGATCTCCAGCGATATAAACGCCAGATACAGCAGACATGTTTATAATGCAAACTGGTTCGTCAAAGGCATGCCCCCTCCGGCGACGAAGGGG
>CAYOKN010000449.1:0-2060 GCA_964404545.1 uncultured Rhodospirillaceae bacterium
CTGATGAAGGCGCTGTGCTTTGCGCTGTTCGCCTGCGCCTCAACCTGCTGCTGGGCTATGTGGGGCTGCTGTCCTTCGGCCACGCCGCCTTTTTCGGCTTCGCCGCCTATGTGACCGGCCATGCCGCCAAGGTCTGGGGCCTGACGCCCGAACTGGCCATCCTGGCCGGAACCCTGGTGGCCGCCGCCATGGGGGCGTTGTTCGGATGGCTGGCGATCCGCCGCTCGGGCATCTATTTCGCCATGATCACCCTGGCGCTGGCCCAGATGGTCTATTTCTTCTCGCTTCAGGCCCCCTTCACCGGCGGCGAGGACGGCATCCAGGCCATCCCGCGCGGTGAGTTCCTGGGGCTGATCAGCCTGCAGGGGCTGATGCCCATGTATTGGTTCACCCTGGGGGTGTTCATCCTGGGTTTCCTGCTGATCTGGCGCACCATCAACTCGCCCTTCGGCCAGGTGCTGAAGGCCATCCGCGAGAACGAGCCGCGCGCCATCTCGCTGGGCTATCGGGTGGAACGCTACAAGCTGCTGGCCTTCGTGCTGTCCGCCGCCCTGTCGGGCCTGGCCGGCGGCACCAAGGCCCTGGTATTCCAGCTGGCTTCGCTGACTGACGTGCATTGGCATGCCTCGGGCGAGGTGGTGCTGATGACCCTGCTGGGCGGCATGGGCACGGTGGCGGGCCCGGTGGTGGGCGCCTTCCTGGTGGTCACCATCCAGAACTATCTGGCGGCGCTGGGTGACTGGGTCACCATCGCCCAGGGCGCCATTTTCGTGATTGTGGTGCTGCTGTTCCGGCGCGGCATCGTGGGCGAGCTGCTGCATTGGCGGCGCAGCCGGCGCTCGGCGGCGAACCCGGCGCCGCCCGGCGAGGCCCCGGCGGCTGAGCCGGGTCCGGGCAAGCAGGCTACCACCTCCTAGAAGTACCTCTCCTGCACGGCTCGCGCCGGCCCGGCGATGCGGCCAATCTTGACCCGGCGACCACCCGGCGGAGGACCCATGGCCAACAAGCTGGACTATGCCAACCATATGGAGCAGGAGCTGCACAATCTGTCCTTCCAGTTGGACAGCGTGAAGACCAGGCTGACCGACGGCTTGGACAGCGATGTGAAGACCCGCCTTCATGCGGTGCTGAACGAGATGGAGGACCGGCGTGACGACGTAGCCGAGAAACTGGCGGCGCTGCGCACCGCCCCCACCCCCGACTGGGTCGAACTGAAGGCCGAGCTGGACCAGGAATGGGACATGCTGCTGCAGGATTTCGAGGAGCGCATCGGCAGCCTGGCCTATCCCAGCCCGCCTTGAATTCACCTCGGACCCCGCGCATTTTAGTGGGGTAACCACCAGGAACCGCCCTGCCCATGAGCCTATTGTCATTGCTGTTGGATGATCCGGCCAGCCATGGACCGCCCGACCCGCAGTGGCGGCGCAACGAGCGCGGCTTCTATCATCGCCTGGCTTTTCTGGAGCCGGCCAAGCTCGGCCTGAAGCACCAGGGCGGCGTTTTCGCCATCTGGCATCGGGGCGTGCATCCCGAATGGGTGCATGTGGGCGCTCATGACGACCTGGCCTTCGCCCTGGAGCAGGCCCGCGACTCGGAAGAGATCAACCGCTTCGAGGTCAATGGCGGCCTTTACGTCACCTGGTCGCCCATCGCCCCCGACGTCCGCGCCGGCGTGGTGGCCTATCTGCGCCAGGTCCTGCACCCCGTGGCCCAAGCCCGGCTGATCGGCGAAGAAATTCCCCACCCCGACACCGACCCCGTGCCGGTTCAACCGCCGAGCTGATCCCCCCTCAGCCCTCCAACACTGCCAACAATTCCGCCAGCCGCCGATCGAGTTCGACCAGCCGATCCGGGTCAAGGCCCGACAGCATGGCGCGCTCGTTTTCGATATGCGCCGCCACCGCCTGGTCGATCAGACGCATCCCGGCCGGCGTCAACTGCACCAGCAGGCTGCGGGCATCCTCTGGATTGGCGACCCGGATGATCCAGCCGGCCTGCTGTAACCGCTTCAGACGGTGCGTCATGGTCCCCGAAGTGACCATCAGGGCCGAGAAAAGGTC
>CAYOKN010000450.1:0-2054 GCA_964404545.1 uncultured Rhodospirillaceae bacterium
CACGTGGCCGATGGTGCCGATGTTGCAATGCGGCTTGTTACGCTCAAACTTAGCCTTAGCCATTTGATGTGTTCTCCGTCCTTCGCAGTCTGTGTCAGCCGGCCAGTCTGGCGCGGATGTTCTCGGACACGTTCTGGGGCACTTCCGAGTAGTGATCGAAAACCATGGTGTATTGCGCACGTCCCTGCGACATGGAGCGCAGGGTGTTCACATACCCGAACATGTTTGCCAGCGGCACCATGGCGGTGATGACGCGGGCGATGCCGCGCTGGTCCATGTCCCGGACCTGGCCACGGCGGCTGTTCAGGTCGCCGATGATGTCCCCCATATACTCCTCGGGGGTCATCACCTCGACCTTCATCATGGGCTCGAGCAGCTTGGGACCGGCCTTGGCGATACCTTCGCGAAAGGCGGCACGCGCAGCAATTTCGAACGCCAGAACGCTGGAATCCACATCGTGGAAGGCGCCGTCGGTCAGCGTCGCCTTGAAGTCGGTCATGGGGAACCCGGCCAGCACGCCGGTTTCGAGGGCGGACGCCAGCCCCTTGACCACGCCGGGGATGTACTCCTTGGGCACGGCGCCCCCGACCACGGTGGATTCAAATTGATAGCCCGAGCCGGGCGGCAGGGGGGCGAAGCGCAGCTTCACGCGCGCGAACTGGCCGGTGCCGCCGGTCTGCTTCTTGTGGGTGTAATCCACCTCGGCCGTCTGCGCGATGGTCTCGCGGTAGGCCACCTGGGGCGCGCCCACATTGGCCTCGACCTTGAACTCCCGCTTCATGCGGTCGACGATGATTTCCAGATGCAGCTCGCCCATGCCCTTGATCACGGTCTGGCCGGAGTCGGGGTCGGTGGCCACGCGGAAGGACGGGTCCTCGGCCGCCAGCCGCGCCAGCGCCAGGCCCATCTTTTCCTGGTCGGCGGCCGTCTTGGGCTCGACCGCCACCTCGATCACCGGCTCGGGGAACTCCATGCGCTCCAGCACCACGGGGTCCTCGGGCGCGCACAGGGTGTCGCCGGTGGTGGTCTCCTTCAGGCCGGCCAGGGCGACGATGTCGCCGGCGCGGGCGTCGGTGATCTCCTCGCGGGTATTGGCATGCATCAACAGCATGCGGCCCACACGCTCACGCTTGTCCTTGACCGTGTTCAGGATGGCCGAGCCGGACTCCACCACGCCGGAATAAACACGTACGAAGGTCAGCGTCCCCACGAAGGGGTCATTCATGATCTTGAAGGCCAGCCCGGCAAAGGGCTCGCCGTCGGAGGCGGACTTGGACACCTCGGTGTCGGCGCCGGCACGCACGCCCCGGATGGCGGGGATGTCGGCGGGCGACGGCAGGAAGTCCACCACGGCGTCCAGCAAGGGCTGCACGCCCTTGTTCTTGAAGGCCGAGCCGCACAGCACCGGCACAAAGCTCATGGCAATGGTGCCCTGACGGATGCACCGCTTCAGGTCGGCCTCGGACGGCTCGGTTCCGCCCAGATAGGCCTCGGTCAGCCCGTCATCCAGTTCGATGGCGGTTTCGATCAGCGCCTGCCGGTAGTCGGCGGCCTGCTGGCGCAGGTCCTCCGGGATCGGGCGCTCCTCGAAGCGGGCGCCCAGTCCTTCATCCTTCCAGACCACGGCGCAGTTGCGCACCAGGTCGATGATGCCGACAAAGGACTGTTCGGTGCCGAAGGGAAGATGCAAGACCAGAGGGCGGGCGCCGAGCCGCTCCTGGATCATGGACACGCAGCGGAAGAAATCGGCGCCGGTGCGGTCCATCTTGTTGATGAAACAAATGCGCGGCACGCCGTATTTGTCGGCCTGCCGCCACACCGTTTCCGACTGCGGCTCGACCCCGGCCACGGAGTCGAACACCGCCACCGCACCGTCCAGCACACGCAGGCTCCGCTCCACCTCAATGGTGAAGTCCACGTGGCCGGGGGTGTCGATGATGTTGACGCGATGATCGCGCCAGAAGGTGGTGGTCGCCGCGGAGGTGATGGTGATGCCCCGCTCCTGCTCCTGCTCCATCCAGTCCATGGTGGCCGTGCCTTCATGCACTTCGCCA
>CAYOKN010000451.1:0-2045 GCA_964404545.1 uncultured Rhodospirillaceae bacterium
TCCCTCGCCGGCCATGCCGGTCTCCAGGGAGCCCAGGCAGCCCAGCTCGCCTTCCACGGACACGCCGCAGGCATGGGCCATGTCCACCACATGGCGGGTCACCGCCACGTTATAGTCCCAGTCGGACGGGGTCTTGCCGTCTTCCTTCAGCGAGCCGTCCATCATCACCGACGAGAAGCCGGACTGGATGGCGCGGGCGCAGACGGCCGGGCTGGTGCCGTGGTCCTGATGCATGCACAGCGGAATGTGCGGATAGGCTTCCATGGCGCCCAGGATCAGGTGGCGCAGGAAAGCCTCGCCGGCATATTTGCGGGCGCCGGCCGAGGCCTGCAGGATCACCGGGCTGTCAGTGGCGGCCGCAGCCTCCATGATGGCCTTGACCTGCTCCAGGTTGTTCACATTGAAGGCCGGGATGCCATAGCCGTTCTCGGCGGCATGGTCCAGCAGCTGACGCATGGAAATCAGAGGCATAGTCGTCTCCTCGGTTCTTCGTTCGTTAAGGGCCTTACTGGCGGCTCAGCCGGGCCAGGGCGATGTCGGCCACCTGTTGGGCGGTGATGCCGAAATGGGCATAAACCTCGGCGGCCGGGCCGGACGCGCCGAAGCTGTTCATGCCGACGATGGCGCCGTTCTCGCCCACCCAGCGGTCCCAGCCAAAGGTGCTGGCGGCCTCGATGGCCACGCGCAGGGTGCCCTTGCCCAGGACCTTCTGACGATAGTCGGTGGGCTGCTGCGCGAACAGCTCCCAACAGGGCATGGACACAACGGCAGAGGCCACCCCGACCTCATGCAGCATGGCCTGGGCGGCCAGGGCCACCGCGACCTCGGTGCCGGTGGACAGGATGGTGACCTTGCGCTCGGCGCCCTCGGTCAGCACGTCCGAGATCACATAGGCGCCCTTGGCGCACTTGTTCTCGGTGGTGTGCTCAAGGCGGATGGTGGGCACATTGTGGCGCGACAGGGCCAGCACGGACGGCCCCTGGGTCTCCAGCGCGATCTGGTAGCATTCGGCGGTCTCGACGCCGTCGCAGGGCCGCATCACCAGCACGCCCGGCATGGCGCGCAAGGACGCCAGATGCTCGACGGGCTGATGGGTGGGACCGTCCTCGCCGACACCGATGGAGTCGTGGGTCAGCACATAGACCACCTTCTGCTCCATCAGCGCCGACATGCGCAGCGCCGGGCGCAGATAGTCCGAGAACACGAAGAAGGTGCCGCCATAGGGCACGAAGCCGCCATGCAGGGCCAGGCCGTTCATCACCGCGGCCATGCCATGCTCGCGCACGCCGTAATGGATGTAGCCGCCCGAGAAGTCGGTGGGGGTCACCGACTTCAGGCTCTTGGTGTTGGTCAGGTTGGAGTGGGTCAGGTCAGCCGATCCGCCCACCATCTCGGGGATGGCGGCGGTGACCACCTGAAGGGTCTCCTGGCTGGCCTTGCGGGTGGCCCAGTCGGGGGCATCGGCCGAGACCTTGGCCTTGAACGCCATCAGGCTCTGCTCCCAGCCCTCGGGCAGCTTGCCGGCCTGGGTGCGGCGGAACTCGTCACGCTTGGCCGGCTCCAGGGCCTCCAGGCGCTGGCCCCACTCGCCGCGGGCGGCCTGGCCCCGGCGCGACACCTCGCGCCAAGCGGTCAGCACCTCGGCGGGAATCTCGAAGGGAGCGTGCGGCCAGCCCAGCGCCTCGCGGGTCTTGGCGATCTCCTCGGCGCCCAGCGGGGCGCCATGCACCTTCTCGGACCCCGCCTTGGTGGGGGCGCCATAGCCGATCACGGTGCGGCAGGCGATCATGGTCGGGCGGTCTTCGGACTTGCGCGCGGTCTCGATGGCGGCGGCAATGGCCTCGGCGTCATGGCCGTCCACCCGCAGGGTGTTCCAGCCGGCGGCCTGGAACCGCTTTTCCTGGTCCTCGGAGGTGGCCAGGCTGGTGTCGCCGTCGATGGAGATGTGGTTGTCGTCCCACAGCACGATCAGCTTGTTCAGGCCCCAGTGGCCGGCCATGGAGATGGCTTCCTGCGAGATGCCTTCCATCAGGCAGCCGTCGCCG
>CAYOKN010000452.1:0-2016 GCA_964404545.1 uncultured Rhodospirillaceae bacterium
GGGTGCGCGTCGAAGCGCCCGCGCCGGTGCTTGCCCATCTGCGCGCCCTGGGGCTGGACGTGGAGCCCGCTTGAATTCGGCGGCCCGGCGGCCACCTGCTCTGCAAAGGGACAGGAGGCCAGATGATGAAATTCTCGCGCCGCGTCAAAGAGATCGTGGAGTGCTACGAGAGCGACAACCCGGGCACCAAGGCCAATATCGCCCGCATGCTGATGCAGGGCCGGCTGGCCGGCACCGGCAAGCTGTTGATGCTGCCGGTGGACCAGGGCTTCGAACACGGCCCGGCCCGCAGCTTCCAGGCCAACCCGGCGGGCTATGACCCGCATTACCATTACCAGTTGGCCATCGACGCCGGCTGCTCGGCCTATGCGGCGCCGCTGGGCGCGCTGGAGGCCGGGGCCGACAGCTTTGCCGGGGCCATTCCCACCATCCTGAAGCTGAATTCCGCCAACAGCCTGAACCGCGACAAGCAGGGCGCCACCCAGGCCATCACCGGCAGCGTGCAGGAGGCGTTGCGGCTGGGCTGCTCGGCGGTGGGCTATACCATCTATCCCGGCTCGGACAACGCCTATGCCATGTTCGAGGACCTGCGCGAGATCACCGAGGAAGCCAAGGCCTATGGCCTGGCGGTGGTGGTCTGGAGCTATCCGCGCGGCGGGAACCTGAGCACCGAGGGCGAGACCGGGCTGGACATCTGCGCCTATGCGGCGCACATGGCCTGCCTGCTGGGCGCCCATATCGTCAAGGTCAAGCTGCCCAGCGCCCATATCGAACTGGACGCAGCCAAGCCCGCCTACAAGGACATCGCCAAGGACAGCCTGGCCGACCGGGTGCGGCATGTGGTGCAAAGCTGCTTTGCCGGGCGGCGCATCGTGATATTCTCGGGCGGCGCGGCCAAGGACCTGGAGTCGGTCTATGACGACACCCGCGCCATCCGCGATGGCGGCGGCTTCGGCTCCATCATCGGCCGCAACTCGTTCCAACGCCCGCGCGAGGAGGCGCTGGAGATGCTGTCCACCCTGATGAAAATCCTCGCCGGAAAGGCCTAGAGAGACATTTTGAGCGACTGCCGCCTTTATCTGATCACCCCGCCCGAGATCCCCAACCCGGCGGCTTTCGCCAAGACCCTGGCCAGCGCGCTGGACGCCGGCGACGTGGCCTGCGTCCAACTGCGCCTGAAGGGCGTGGATGACGACACCATCTGCCGCGCCGTGGACTGGCTGCGCCCCGAGGCGCAGCGCCGCGACGTGGCCTTCATCCTGAACGACCGCCCCGACCTGGCCTTCGAGACCGGCTGCGACGGCGTGCATGTGGGCCAGGACGACATGCCCTACAAGCAGGCGCGCCAGACGGTGGGCGCCGACAAGATCGTCGGCGTCACCTGCCACGATTCGCGCCACTTGGCCATGGAGGCCGGCGAGCAGGGGGCCGACTATGTGGCCTTCGGCGCCTTCTACCCCACCCAGACCAAGGAGCCCAAGGCCCAGGCCGACCTGGACCTGCTGCGCTGGTGGTCGGGCCTGTTCGAGGTGCCCTGCGTGGCCATCGGCGGCATCACCCTGGACAATGCCCAGCCGCTGATCGCCGCCGGGGCCGACTTCCTGGCCGTATGCAACGGCGTCTGGGCCCATGCGGGGGGGCCGGAAGAAGCGGTCCGCACCTTCAATCGGCTGATGCAGGAAACCGAACTGGGTTAATCGCTTCGGGCAATTCCGCCGAAACGCCTGGGGCCTCCGCCGCGATGCGGACGAAGAGCCCCTGGGGTAACACCGCCGGCTTGCGGCCCAAGCGGTTCGGGAAAAGGCGGCCTTTCTGGAAGCGGCCAGTCATGGCACCTTTCGGGCCATCCAGTTTTTGCTCGACCTGCTGCAGCCCCTGCTGCCACTGGCGTGACCAGCCTCTGTCAGGCGTCTCGGTCGGCAGCGCCCGCCACCGGCGCCCACAGCACCTGTTCCAGGTCTTCGGCGCCGGTGCACAGCATCACCAGCCGGTCCACGCCCAGGGCGATGCCGGCGC
>CAYOKN010000453.1:0-2005 GCA_964404545.1 uncultured Rhodospirillaceae bacterium
CACCAAACGCTTCATCTCGCGGACGGCCTCGGTCAGGCCGACGAAGACCGCGCGGGCGACGACGGCGAAGCCGATGTTCAACTCTTCCATTCCGGAAATCGCCGCGACGGGCTTGACGTTCCAGTAATCCAAGCCGTGGCCGGCGTTGGTGCGCAAGCCCAGCCGTTGGGCCAGCGCCGCCGAGGCTTCGGCCGGGGCGCCCTTCTGGGCGGTCAGCAGGGCGCGCTCGGCGGCCACCGCCAGTTCCTCGGCCAGGCTGGCCGGCGGGCGCAGGGCGGCCAGGCGCTGGTCATAGAGGGCGGGATGGTCGCGGCAGGCCGGGGCATAATCCCGGCCGGTCCAGCGATAGGCCACCGGCACCAGCGGGCCGCAGCTGCCGCAGGGTTGGAAATAGACACCCCAGCGGTCGTCCGAGGCGATCAGGTCGGGCTCGCCCGCCCGCCGGTGGCCCGCATGCACCGGCCGGACCTCGGGCGGACTGACATCGGCATGGCGGTCGGGCACCAGGCTGAATATGGTCAAGCGATAGTCCTGGAATGCCGCCTTGCCCGATCCGGTCTCCACCATCAGCAGCGGCACACCGTCGCCGAACAGGTCGCGGGCGCTGGGCTCCACCAGCCGCACCAGCGGCGCCTGCAGGGTCCGCAGCCCGATCAGTCCCTTGCTGCGGGTGACCCGGAACAGCTCGAAGCGGCTGATCCAGGCTTCCGGGCGGTCCCAGACCAGGGCCAGATAGGTGGGGCGCCCGGTCTTGTCCACATAAAGCAGCCCGTCATGCAGGCCGAATGCGCCGTTGCGGCGGTCCTCCTCGGCCACCAGGCGGCGGATGCGCGGGTCCCACCCGGCCGGGCCCACCGCTTGAGCCAAGCCGCCGTCGCCCAGGGACAGCGGCTGGCCGTCCACCCGGTCCAGGGCCTGGTAGAATTGTGCCCCGGCGGGCAGGGGCAGCAGCAGCAAAAGGAGCAGGAGCAGGCGCATATGGGCAGGATGCGGGCATCAAGCCGCCCATGCAAGGCCGGCGCACCTGCCCGGTTGCGCCTGTGGCGAACCGCCCCCATACTGCGGCCAACCAGCCAATAAGAACGGTTCGAGTTTCCCCCATGAACGTCAAGATCAACGGCGAGGACAAGAGCCTCGACACCCCCGTCACCGTTGCCGCCCTGCTGACCGGCCTGGGCCTGGACCCTGCCAAGGTGGCGGTGGAGCGCAATCTCGAGATCGTGCCGCGCTCGACCTATGCCCAGGTCATGGTGGGCGAGGGAGATCAGCTGGAGATCGTGCATTTCATCGGCGGCGGCAACGCGGCGGCCGAGGACCCGCTGGTGGTGGCCGGCCGCAGCTTCAATTCGCGCCTGCTGGTGGGCACCGGCAAATACAAGGACTTCGAGGAAACCGCGCGCGCCATCAAGGCCTCGGGCGCCGAGATCGTCACCGTGGCGGTGCGCCGGGTGAACCTGTCCGACCCCAGCCAGCCCATGCTGGTGGATTATGTCAGCCCCAAGGACTACACCTTCCTGCCCAACACGGCGGGCTGCTACACCGCCGAGGACGCCGTGCGCACCCTGCGCCTGGCCCGCGAGGCGGGCGGCTGGGACCTGGTGAAGCTGGAGGTGCTGGGCGACCAGAAGACCCTCTATCCCGACATGGTGGAAACCCTGCGGGCCGCCGAGGTTCTGGTGAAGGACGGCTTCAAGGTGATGGTCTATTGTTCGGATGATCCGATCATGGCCAAGAAGCTGGAAGACCTGGGATGCTGCGCCATCATGCCGCTGGCCGCGCCCATCGGCTCGGGCCTGGGTATCCAGAACCCGGTGAACATCCGCATCATCATCGAGAATGCCAGCGTGCCCGTGCTGGTGGACGCTGGCGTGGGCACCGCCTCGGAAGCCGCGGAGGCCATGGAGTTGGGCTGCGACGGCGTGCTGATGAACACCGCCATCGCCGAGGCCAAGGACCCCATCCTCATGGCCCGCGCCATGAAAGCCGCCGTGGAAGCCGGCCGCCT
>CAYOKN010000454.1:0-1998 GCA_964404545.1 uncultured Rhodospirillaceae bacterium
TGTTGTTGTGGCAGCCCGCCGGCGAGCCGGGGGTGCAGCGGGTGGTCTGCAGCGGCTCGTCCACCGCCAGGATGATGTCCGAGACGCGCATCTGGCCGGCCGGACGCGACAGCAGATAGCCGCCGCCGGGGCCGCGCACGCTCTTGACCAGGCCACCCTTGCGCAGCTTGCCGAACAGCTGCTCCAGATAGGACAGCGAGATTTCCTGGCGTTCGGCGATATCGGCCAGGGCAACGGGGTTGCCTTGGCTGTGGCAGGCCAGATCCACCATCGCCATCACCGCATAGCGGCCTTTGGTGCTGAGTTTCACGTCCGTTTCTCCCTGGTTCAGGTGTCTTCGCCGCCGACGACCTTCGGCAGCTGATCGTCCCGGTAGTCCTTTTCGCCGGCCGGCTTGCCGTCCAGGCGATGTTCCATCTCCCGCAGCCTCTGGCGCATCAGATGAACTTCCTTGCGCAGGCCGTCGATGGTGCGCGCCACCGGATCGGGAAGATCCTCGTTGGGCAGGCCATAGGCGCAGAATTCTTCATGCTCTTCCTTGCGGCGCATCACCATGCGGGCCGGAATGCCCACCATGGTCACACCCTTGGGCACCTCGGACAGCACCACGGCGTTGGCGCCGATGCGCGCGCCCTCACCCACGGTGATCGGGCCCAGCACCTGCGCGCCCGAGCCGACGATCACGCCGTTCTCCAGCGTGGGGTGGCGCTTGCCCTTATGCAGCGAGGTGCCCCCCAGGGTCACACCCTGGTACAAGGTCACGTCGTCGCCGATCTCGGCGGTCTCGCCAATCACCACGCCGGTGGCGTGGTCGATGAACAGCCGCCGCCCGATCTTGGCGCCGGGATGGATCTCGACACCCGAAAACATCTTGCCCAGGTGCGACACGAAGCGCGCCGCCACCTTGAAATCCTTGCCCCAGAGCCAGTGCGACAGCCGATAGAACATCAGCGCATGCAGGCCCGGATAGCAGAGAATCACCTCGAGGCCGGACCGCGCGGCGGGGTCGCGTTCTCGAATGGATGAGATATCTTCCCGAAGGGTCTTGAAAACCATGTGATCCAATATGCTAATGTAGCGCCCGAATTGGCCCGCCTTGATGCATCCCCCAGGGGATCCGGCGGCTGCCGATGATCCGACGCCAGGGGGGCTTGGCGCGCAAAAGGGAATATAGGATGTCCGACAAAGCCGGTCAAGTATGAGCCGGTGCCTCATTGTTTTGTCTTAAATTTTTCCCCGACTCAGCGCCTCAGGATTGGTGCGAAGGGTCCAAAAAAGGTTGCGTGAACAAACATGCCTGAAGTGATTTTCAACGGGCCGGAAGGCCGCCTCGAAGGCCGTTATCACCACAGCAAGCTGACCAACGCGCCCATCGCGCTGCTGCTGCATCCGCACCCGCAGCAGGGCGGCACCATGAACAACAAGGTGGTTTACACCCTGTACCACAGCTTCGTCCGCCGGGGCTTTTCGGTGCTGCGCTTCAACTTCCGCGGCGTGGGCCGCAGCCAGGGCCGCTTCGACAACGGCCAGGGCGAGCTGTCCGATGCCGCCTCGGCACTGGACTGGATGCAGAGCTTCAACCTGAACGCCAGCGCCTGCTGGGTGGGCGGGTTCCAGTTCGGCGCCTGGATCGGCATGCAACTGTTGATGCGCCGTCCCGAGATCGACGGCTTCATCTCGGTGGCGCCGCCGGCCAATGCCTATGACTTCACCTTCCTGGCGCCCTGCCCGTCCTCGGGCCTGATCCTGCACGGCACCGGCGACGAGATCATTCCCGAGCCGCATGTGTCCAAGCTGGCCCAGAAGCTGGCCCAGCAGAAGAACATCACGGTGAAGTACCGCACCATCGAAGGCGCGAACCACTTCTTCGCCAACCACCTGGATGCCCTGAACGAGCATCTGGACGACTATCTGTCGGCGGTGCCGGTGGAGCGGGTGCAGCCCTCGGCCGCCAACGCCCCGGCCCAGCCCGAACTGCTGGCCGAACCGGCGGAATAA
>CAYOKN010000455.1:0-1990 GCA_964404545.1 uncultured Rhodospirillaceae bacterium
CGACTACAACGTCGGCGGCGACGCCTGGGCCTCTCGCATCCTGCTGGAAGAGATGGGCCTGCGCGTGATCGGCCAGTGGTCGGGCGACGGCACCCTGGCCGAACTGGAGCGCGGCTCCAAGGCCAAGCTGAACCTGATCCACTGCTACCGCTCGATGAACTACATCTGCCGGCACATGGAAGAGAAGTACGGTATTCCGTGGATGGAGTACAACTCCTTCGGCCCGTCGCAGATCGCGGCCTCGCTCCGCAAGATCGCCGAGTTCTTCGACGACACCATCAAGGCCAATGCCGAGAAGGTGATCGCCAAGTACCAGCCCATGGTCGACCAGGTCCTGGCCAAGTACAAGGCCCGCCTGGAAGGCAAGAAGGTCATGCTGTATGTGGGCGGCCTGCGCCCCCGCCACGTGGCCGATGCCTACTCGGACCTGGGCATGAACGTGGTCGGCACCGGCTACGAGTTCGCCCACGGCGACGACTATCAGCGCACCACCGAATACATCAAGGACGGCACCCTGGTTTATGACGACGTCACCGGCTACGAGCTGGAGAAGTTCGTCGAGGCCATCCGCCCCGACCTGGTGGGTTCTGGCATCAAGGAAAAGTACGCCACCCAGAAGATGGGTATCCCCTTCCGCCAGCTGCATTCCTGGGACTACTCGGGTCCGTACCACGGCTATGACGGGTTCGCGATCTTCGCTCGCGACATGGACATGGCTGTGAACGCCCCGGTGTGGAGCCTGCACAAGGCCCCGTGGAAGGCCGCCTAAGGCCGCTGCTTGGTAAGGAGTGAAAGACTATGCCGCAGACTGCAGACAAGATCCTCGACCACGCCAAGCTCTTCCAGGAGCCCGAATACAAGGCGCTGTTCGAGGCCAAGAAGGCCTACGAGTGCCCCGCCTCGTCCGACGAGGTCGCCAAGCAGGCCGAATACACCAAGTCGTGGGAATACCGCGAGAAGAACTTCGCCCGTGAGGCCCTGACCATCAACCCCGCCAAGGCTTGCCAGCCGCTGGGTTCGGTGTTCGCCGCCGCCGGTTTCGAGGAGACCCTCACCTTCAACCACGGCTCTCAGGGCTGCACCGCCTATTTCCGCTCGCACCTGGCCCGTCACTTCAAGGAGCCGGTGTCCACCGTCTCCACCTCGATGACGGAAGATGCGGCGGTGTTCGGCGGCCTGCAGAACATGATCGATGGCCTGGCCAACGCTTATGCCCTGTACAAGCCCAAGATGATCGCGGTCAGCACCACCTGCATCGCCGAAGTCATCGGCGACGACCTGAATGCCTTCATCCGCGGCGCCAAGGAAAAGGGTTCGGTTCCGGCCGACTTCCCGGTTCCCTACGCCCACACCCCGTCCTTCGTCGGCAGCCACATCACCGGCTACGACAACATGATCAAGGGCATCCTGACCCACTTCTGGGACGGCAAGGACCGTAAGGAAACCGCCAAGATCAACGTGATACCCGGTTTCGACGGCTATGCCGTGGCCAACAACCGCGAACTGAAGCGGATGCTGGGCTCCATGGGTGTGGACTTCACCCTGCTGTCCGACGTGTCCGAAGTGTTCGACACCCCGGCCAATGGCGAGTTCAACATGTATGCGGGCGGCACCAGCCTGGCCGATACCGCCGACGCGCTGAACGCCAAGGCCACCATCTCGCTGCAGAAGTACTGCACCGAGAAGACCAGCGAATACATCTCGGGCAAGGGCCAGGAGATGGTCAGCTTCAACTACCCCATGGGTGTTGCCGCGACCGACGAGCTCCTGATGGCCATCTCCAAGATCACCGGCAAGGCCATCTCGGCCGAACTGGAGCTGGAGCGCGGCCGCCTGGTGGACGCCATCGCCGACAGCCAGGCCTGGCTGCACGGCAAGTCCTTCTCGGCCTTCGGTGATCCGGACTTCGTGACCGCCATCACCAAGTTCGCCATGGAGCTGGGCATGGAGCCCAAGCACCTGCTGGCCACCAACGGCGGCAAGGAATGGG
>CAYOKN010000456.1:0-283 GCA_964404545.1 uncultured Rhodospirillaceae bacterium
CGCGCTGGTGGATGTGACCGGGCATGATGCCGATCTTGCACTCGCCGGGGGTGATGACGCCGGGGCAGTTCGGGCCGATCAGGCGGGTCTTGGAGCCCTGCAGGGCCTTCTTGACCGCCAGCATGTCGGCCACCGGAATGCCTTCGGTGATGCAGACGGCCAGGTCCAGCTCGGCGTCGATGGCCTCGAGGATGGCGTCGGCAGCGAACGGCGGCGGCACATAGATCACGGTGGCATTGCAACCGGTCTTGGCCTTGGCCTCGGCGACGGTGTTGAACACCGG
>CAYOKN010000456.1:337-1979 GCA_964404545.1 uncultured Rhodospirillaceae bacterium
TTGGTGCCAGCGGCGAGGGCCTGCTCGGAGTGGAAGGTGCCCTGGGCTCCGGTGAAGCCCTGACAGATCACCTTGGTGTCTTTATTAACCAGAACGGCCATGGTTACGCAGCCTCCTTCACGGCCTTCACCACCTTCTCGGCGGCGTCCGCCAGATTGTCGGCGGCGATGATGGGCAGGCCCGACTGGGCCATGATCTTCTTGCCAAGCTCCACGTTGGTGCCTTCCAGGCGAACCACCAGCGGAACGTTCAGCGACACTTCGCGGGCCGCGGCGACCACGCCCTCGGCGATCACGTCGCAGCGCATGATGCCGCCGAAGATGTTGACCAGGATGCCTTCCACATTGCTGTCCGACAGGATCAGCTTGAAGGCGGTGGTCACACGCTCCTTGGTGGCGCCGCCGCCGACGTCCAGGAAGTTGGCGGGCTCGCCGCCATACAGCTTGATGATGTCCATGGTGGCCATGGCCAGGCCGGCGCCGTTCACCATGCAGCCGATGGAGCCGTCCAGCTTGATGTAGTTCAGGCTGTGGCGGGCGGCTTCCAGCTCGGACGGATCCTCTTCGGACTCGTCACGCAGCTCTTCGATGTCCTTGTGGCGGAACAGCGCGTTGTCGTCGAAATTGACCTTGGCGTCCAGGGCGATCAGCTGATCGTCGCCGGTGACCACCAGCGGGTTGATCTCGACCACCGAGCAGTCCAGGTCCATGAAGGCCTTGTACAGGCCGGCCATGAACTTGACGGCCACATTGACCTGCTTGCCTTCCAGACCCAGGCCGAAGGCGATCTTGCGGCCATGGTACTGCTGGAAGCCCTGCACCGGGTCGATGGCGACCTTCAGGATCTTCTCGGGGTGGTTGTGGGCGACCTCTTCGATCTCCATGCCGCCCTCGGTCGAGGCAACGATGGTCACGGTGGAGGTGGCGCGGTCGATCAGCATGGACAGATACAGCTCGCGGCGGATGTCGCAGCCCTGCTCGATATAGACGCGCTTGACTTCCTTGCCGGCGGGGCCGGTCTGGGCGGTCACCAGAACGCCGCCCAGCATCTGCTGGGCGTTGCTCTCCACGTCCTCGACGGACTTGACCACGCGCACGCCGCCCGGGCCGTTCTCGAAGCCCTTGAACTTGCCCTTGCCGCGGCCGCCGGCATGGATCTGGGACTTCACCACCCACACGGGGCCGCCCAGCTCCTTGGCCACCTGCACCGCTTCGGCGGGGGTGTAGGCGACGCCGCCGTTCAGCACGGCCACGCCGTACTTCTTCAGCAGCTGCTTCGCTTGATACTCATGAATGTTCATGTCTTGGCTCTCAGCTCTAAGAGTTGGACCGGCCGATTAGGCCTTGGCCATCATGTCCTTGGCGACCTTCACCAGGCCACGCACGGCGTCGGCGGACTTGTTGAACTCGGCCTGCTCGGCGGCGTCCAGCGAGATCTCGACGATGCGCTCGACACCCTTCTCGCCCAGCACCACCGGCACGCCCACGAACACGTCGTCGGGCTGACCGAAGGTGCCGCCCTTGACCAGGGTGGCGACGGGCAGAACGCGCTTCTTGTCCTTCAGGAAGGACTCGGCCATCACGACGGCCGAGGCGGCGGGGGCGTAGAAGGCCGAACCGGTCTTCAGCAGGTTCACGATCTC
>CAYOKN010000457.1:0-1977 GCA_964404545.1 uncultured Rhodospirillaceae bacterium
GTTGGCGCAGTTGGTAGGGGTCGAAACACCGACGATCCGCGTCTATGAACAGCAGGGCTTGTTGCCGCCGCCTGATCGGCAGGACAACGGTTACCGTGTCTATACCGAGAAGCATGGTGAGGGGCTGGCCTTCATCCGTCGCTGCAGAATCCTGGGCCTGTCACTGGCTGAGATTCACGAACTACAGAGCTATCAGGACGACCCTCATCAGCCTTGTACCGCCGTCAACACCTTGCTCGATGATCACATCTCTCATGTGCGGTCGCAGATAACCGCTCTGCAAGCGCTTGAGAAACAACTCGTTTCACTGAGAGCGAGTTGCAACGATGACCGGGAAGTTGAGGCGTGTGGGGTTCTTGCTGGAATTAGCGAAGGAAACATGCACCAGCAGTAGGTGAAGCATCAACCAGATAATCCGATGAGATGCCGGTCTGTCTCACTCTCATGCAAAGGTAAGATCAACCATTTAATCCGCTTACCCATAAAAGTATAATAGATTATCGCCATCCTGAAGGAGCGCAGAGGCCGGGGAGATGCCCGCGAATTCAGCGCACTACAGGTACGGGATCAGGGTCACGTCCCGTGCGGTGGTGCAGATGACCGCGGCGGTCTCCGGTGTTCTTGCGTAGGGTCGGGTTGCGACAGCGAACCTGGACCGAGGACCACCGATGACCGAAGAGATGATGAGCCTCCTCAGCCGCGTGGAGAAGACACCCGGATGCGGATCTGCTGTGATCGGCTTCGCCGCTGAACGCCTGATGGAGGTGGAGTCGGGGCCCTCACATGCAGGACTGGGAACTCAAGTGGCCGCGACCGAATCACGCGGCGCCGGCCAATCTGCACGTTACCCAGCATGATTCGCCGCCAGCCGGGGCTGGCCTTACACGCCGCCTATTAAGCTTGTCCAGCAATGGGGACTGGTCGACCCGATGAGAGCGGCACCTTCCCGGCCTGCCGCCCCTCACGCCACCACGCCCGGCCACGAGCCCTGGACTTGCACATAAAATTCGCCCCAACCCTCCGTGTTGAGGCGAACGTCCATCGTCTCGCCACGCGCCTTGTCGGGGATCGGCGTCAGCACCACTTCGTTCACCACCAGGGCCAACGCCTTGGCGATGGGGTCGGCGTAGCGGGGCACCGAGAAGTTGGTCTCCATACGCACCAGCGCCGACACCAGCAGCGCCCGGATGTCCTCCGACGGCAGCAGGTCCGGCAGGCGGGGCATGGCGCGTATGGCCGCCAGACGGTCCTGCAGGGCCAGGATGCGGGCGGTCGCCTGGTCGGCCTGCACACCGTTCTCGATCGCAGTCAGCAAGCGCGCCATGGCCGCCTCGATAGTGGCCACCTCATCGTCCAGCTGCGCACGCGCGGCATACTCGGCCGCCAGCTTGGCACCAATCGGCACGGCCCAGTCCTCGACCGCGGCCACGTGGTCCAGCAGGGCCTGGAAGACGGCCGCCGCCACCTCCTGCTCGCGTCGGCCGCGGGCGTTGGTGCAGGTGCGGTGGATGCGGTAGGTCTGGCAGACATAGCGGGTTGCGTTCGCCACCACCTTGTGTCCGCCGCAGGCGCCGCACTTCACGAGGCCGGTCAACGGATGCGGCAGGCCCTTGCGGTCCTCGGCGAACTTGCGTCGGCGCTCGCTGGGCGGCTTCTCCCACTTCCACTTGGGATTCCGTTCCGCCTGGACGCGGTGCCACAGCTCGTCGGAGATGATCTGCAGCTCCGGAACATGGGTGCGCACCCATTCCGATTCCGGGTTGTTGGCATAGCGGACACGGCCGGTCTTGGGGTCCACGACCTTGCGAGTGCGGTTGTGGATCAGCCAACCGCGGTAGATCTCGTTGGCGAGGATGCCGCGGCCACGGCTGCGCTCGCCCCGGATCGAGTGGATGCGCCAGCGTTCGCCACCGGGCGCCGGTACGCCCTCTTCGTTGAGCTGGCGGACGATCTCGCTCACCGGGATGCCGGCGGCCA
>CAYOKN010000458.1:0-1977 GCA_964404545.1 uncultured Rhodospirillaceae bacterium
TCGATGTCCAGCTTGCGCACCAGGTTGATCCAGGCGTCGCGGGCCGGGGCGCTGCCCATCCAGCGGCGGTGGAAGCCGTCCATGTATTGGACATGCTGGCTGAAATTGTCCACGAACATGCTGGCCGGCTGATGCGGCAGCAGCGCCGCGCCAATATCGCCCGAGAACAGGATGCGCGCCTGCGGGTCATACACATGATAGTTGCCCGGGCTGTGCAGATAGTGTGCGGGCACGATGCGCAGCCGCACATCGGGGGTCAGCGAAACCTCCATGCCCTCGTCGGGAATGGCGGTCAGCTGGGCCTCGGTGTCGAAATGGCTGATAAAGCCGGTCCACATCCAGGGCGCATAGATCTTCATGGCCGGCGGCGCCACCTTGCGCCACAGCGGCAGCGACGAGCTGACATCGGGGTCCTGGTGACTGATGAACAGGTGCTTGATATGCCCGGTGGGCAGCTCCTGGGTCAGCGCGCCCATCATGGCGGGGAAGATTTCCATGCCGCCGGGGTCCAGCAACATGGCCGAATCGCCGCTGCAGATCACAATCTGGTTGGTGTCGATCACATTGTCCGGCTTGGCCGGGTCCTGGCCGAACACCAGCCAGCGGTGAGCGCCCTTGCGGAACAGGGTGGTGCACTTCATGCGGCTTCATCCATGGTCTTGGCGATGCTGGAAAGCCCCAGGCCACGCAGGCCCCGGCTTTTATCCACGGCCTGCGCCACCGCGCCCGAGGCGGCCTCCATCATGTCGGCCAGGTCGGTGACATAGCGGCGCATGGTGTCGGCCACGGTGCGGAATTCGCCCTCGTTCTGGCCGGCTCCGGTGGCTTCGATGGCAATGTTGGTGGCGATGCTGCCGGCCTGGTTGATGATCTCGGCCACCTGGGTGGTGCGGCCGGCAACCTGGTTGATCCGGGCGGCGATCTGGCCCAGTTGCCCGTCCAGCTCGCGCAGAAGGCTGCCCAGGGCGGGCGCCACCGTGGCGCGGCTGGCATATTGGCCGAGCCCACCGGCCGCCCGCTCGAGCAGCCCCAGCTGGTGCAGGCTGCGCAGGGCCTGCGCGCTCTGGGTATAGGTCTCGGAGCGCAGCTGCCCCATTTCCTGCTGAATCACGGTCAAGCGGTGCACCAGCTCGCGGGTGTACTGGGTCAGCGCGCGCACCGCGCGGCCCTTCTCGCCCGCCCGACCGGCCGCCAGTTCGGCATTCAACGACAACACACGCATGTTTTCCGCCAGTTCGGTCAGCTCGCCAAAGGCATGAAACGCCTTCAGGCAGTCGCCGAACACCGCGCTGGTGCGCGTCTCGATGGCGGCGACGTCGATAACGGCAACGTCAATGGCACCGCCCCTATCGACCCCGGTTCCAGTCTGGATCATCGGTTCCATCCCCTCCCGGACATCCCGGGACGGCGGGGATTGTAGCCATACGAAAGGCTGGGGCCAAGCCCCGCGCATGTGACGAATTCGTGTTCGGATAACCGCGTTCATACCGGCCCGGACATTTCTGCCGCCTTTTTCCGGCGGCGCCCGCCCTGGGCGCCAGAACCGGCCGGGCGGCCTTTTCCTCCGCAACAGCCAAGGCAGACATCACGCCATGAGCATCACCATCGACAAGAGCTTCGTGAAGCATTTCCAGGCGGACGTGCATCTGGCCTATCAGCAGATGGGCTCGAAACTGCGCAACACCGTGCGCACCAAGAACAACGTCCAGGGCGCCACCACCACCTTCCAGAAGGTGGGCAAGGGCACCGCCGGCACCAAGTCGCGGCACGGCAAGGTGCCGGTCATGAATGTGGACCACGCGCCGGTGGAGTGCAGCCTCTATGACTACTACGCCGGCGACTGGGTGGACCGGCTGGACGAGCTGAAGACCAACATCGACGAGCGCGGCATCCTGGCCAAGGCCGGCGCCTATGCCCTGGGCCGCAAGACCGACGAGCTGGTGATCGCCGAGCTGGACAAGTCCACCAACTATGCCG
>CAYOKN010000459.1:0-1973 GCA_964404545.1 uncultured Rhodospirillaceae bacterium
GACCTGGTCGGGAAAAACGGTCCGGGAAAGGGCGGGGATGTTGAAAGGGCGAGGGAATTCTGGGGCAGGTTTTATAGTTGGGGCGTTTGACCCAGCACGCACCCGTCTCCCCGGCGCAAGGAAGAAAGGGGTTGATCACAAAGGACACAAAGGAGGCACGAAGAGCACCAAGAGGGCATGCGTGGGGTCTTTGTGGCCTTTGTGATCAACCCACTTCGCACAGGCGCCTGCCCACGAAAAACCCGCCGGAGCGCGGGCTCCGGCGGGTCCTTCAGTCCATTCGGAAACGGGTGGCCCTAGTGGGCGATGCCCTTCCAGATGCGGCGGTAGCTGGCGTAGGTCAGGCCGGCGAAGATGAACAGGAAGGCCAGCACACCCATGCCCGTGCGCTTGCGCTCGGTGGCGTGGGGGTCGGACGCCCAGGCGATGAAGGCGGCGACGTCCTTGGAATACTGGTCCACCGTCTGGGGCGAGCCGTCGTCATAGGTCACCTGACCATCGGCCAGCGGATTGGGCATGGCGATGAAGCCGCCCTTGGGCACATGATCGGGATCGCCGGTCCAGAACGGCGAGAGATCGCCCGGCATATAGGGGTTGTAGTACTGGCCCGGGGCCATTTGCAGGCCCGCCGGGGCCGGCACATAGCCCGACAGCAGGGAGTAGATGTAGTTGGCCCCGTCGTGACGGGCCTTGGCCATCACCGACAGGTCGGGCGGGGCCGCACCGCCATTGGCCCCGGCCGCGGCCGTGGCGTTCGGATAGGGATTGGGGAAGCGGTCGGCGGGCGTGGCCGGACGCATGATCGGCTCGCCCGTTTCGGAGTCGATGTCCGGCACCTGGACCTCTGCCGCCAGCACCCGGACATAGGGGTTTTCGGCGGGGCCACCCTTGAAGTGCGAGTCGTAGAAGGGCCCACCGGGCTGGCCAAGGTTACGGAAGGACATCAGGTCCATGCCGTGACAGGCGGCGCAGACCTCGCGGTAAACCTTGTAGCCGCGCTGCAGCTGGGCCTGGTCGAAGGTGCCGAACGGCCCCTCGAAGCTGAAGCCCCCCGAGCGCGGATGCTTGGCCCCGCCCCCCGCCGCCGCGGCAGGGGCAGCGATGGCGACCAGGCTGACGGCGGCGACGGCCGAGGCGACGATCTTGAACACAGCGGAACGGGTCCCGTTTTGAATGGTCATGACGATCAGGCCTTCTGCTCGGGGATGCCACCGTCAAGCACCGGTTCGGAGATCGAATGCGGTACCGGCAGGGGCGTCTCCTTGAGGCCGACCCAGGGCATGATGATCAGGAAGAAGGCGAAGTAGTAGGCGGTCAGCAGGCGCGTCAGCCACAGATAGCTGTTCAGCTGGCCGTCCAGCAGCATGAAGCTGGGCATGCCGGGCACCACCTGGGCGTCGGGCAGCTGGGCACCGCACCAGCCGAGGCCGAAGCAGACCACGAGGAAGATCAGGAAGAAGACCTTCATGGTCGGGCGATAGCGCATGGAGCGCACCCGCGAGGTGTCCAGCCAGGGGATGACGAACAGCACGCCGATGGCGCCGAACATGGCCAGCACGCCGCCGAACTTGTCGGGGATGGCGCGCAGGATGGCGTAGAAGGGCAGCATGTACCACTCGGGCACGATGTGCGCCGGCGTCACCAGCGGGTTGGCCGGGATCGAGTTGTCCGCGTGGCCCAGGGCGTTCGGCATGTAGAAGACGAACAGGGCGAACAGGATCAGGAACAGGATGATCGCGAAGCCGTCCTTGACCGTGAAATAGGGGTGGAACGGCAGGGTGTCCTTGGCGGTGCGCTCCTTGGGAATGAGGATGCCCGTCGGGTTGTTCTGACCCGCCGTGTGCAGCGCCCACAGGTGCAGCACGACCACGCCGAAGATCACGAACGGCAGCAGATAGTGCAGCGAGAAGAAGCGGTTCAGCGTCGCGTTGTCGATCGCCGGACCGCCGCGCAGCCAGATCAGGCGCGGCGCC
>CAYOKN010000460.1:0-1971 GCA_964404545.1 uncultured Rhodospirillaceae bacterium
GTGACCGTGGCCCTGGGCTCGACCCTGGCCACGGTGCTGCTGTCCAAGGATGTGTCGCTGGCCGAGGGGGTGACTGCCCTGGCCCTGCTGATCTTCCTGCAATATGCCATCACCTGGACGGCGGTGCGTTCGGCCATGGTGCGCAGGCTGATCAAGGACGAGCCGTCGCTGCTGGTCTTTAAGGGCGCGTTCCTGCAAGGCGCCCTGCGCCGTCAGCGGGTGACCGAAGCCGAGATCTATGCCGCCGTGCGCGCCCAGGGCATGGCGGAATTCCACGATGTGGAAGCGGTGGTGATCGAAACCGACGGAAGCTTCACCGTCATGCCCAAGCCGGGCTCGGCCCTGGACAATGTGCAGGGGATGCCGGAGGGGGAGGCGGGCAGGAGCCGCCCATAGCCTATTTCCTCTTCTGCGCCGCCTGGATTTCCTGAGCCAGAAACTTGATCTCCTGGGCGGCGGGGCTGCGGGGGCTGGTTTCCACCACGCCCTTGCCTTCCATCATGCTGGCGGCAAAGGCGGTGCGGTTGCCCAGAGGGCTGACCGCCATGGGCCAGGACCGCTCGATCACCTTGGCGCGCACCATGTCGGGCAGGTTGCCGCGCGACGGGGTGCGGTTCATCACCAGCAGCGCCGGCACCCGTTCGGACTTGGCCAGGTCCAGGGTGGCTTCGGTGGCCCACAGGTCCAGCGGGCTGGGCTGCATGGGCACCACCAGCAGATGGGCGGCGCGCACCGCCACCTTGGCGTCGGTCTCGGCGTGAGGGGGGCTGTCGATCAGGATCATGTCGAATTTGGACTTCAGCTTGTCCACCTCGGTGGACAGCTTCCAGCCGGCCACCTGGGACAGGGTGATGCCGCCGGCCTCGGGCCCCATGGTCTCCTGCCGCAGCTTGTACCAGGCGGACAGCGAGCCCTGCGGGTCCACGTCCAGGATGGCCACGGTGCGGCCGGCGCTGGCCCAGGCCGCCGCCAACTGGGCGGCCACGGTGGTTTTTCCGGCTCCACCCTTCTGCTGCGCGATGGTGATGATGGTCGCGGCCATGCCTAGCCCCCATGGGTTGCGGTGCTAGGCCGAAAGACTACATCATCTGCCAATTATTGCAACGCGGGAGAAGGTAGGGGGGCTGGATTGCGATGGTATTGCCAGGGGGGCTGTTTTTCCTTGCCCTTTGCCGGCCAACCCCCTATGGTCCCCCGGTCCGATCGCTGGAGGCTCTGCGCGTCTCTCGAGTGAGACGCTGCCATTCGATGGTGCGGCCCCTTTGCCGCCCCCTGCGGGGATGCTTCTTCCTCTTCGACTCCTCTGGTGACGGGCCGTGGCGCTATTGCCCCGGCCCATGACAGCCTTTTCCCTTTTCGTTCGAGGAAGACACCCTTGTCCTTCGCTGATCTCTCTTTGCATTCGCTCATCATGAAAGCCCTCGAGGGCGGTTACTCCGAGCCCACTCCGGTGCAGGCTGGCGCCATTCCGCCCGCCCTGCAGGGCAAGGACGTGCTGGCCACCGCCGAAACCGGCACCGGCAAGACCGCTGCCTTCCTGCTGCCGACCCTGAGCCGCCTGGCCGACAAGCCCATCGAGGGCCGGCGCGAGGGCGGCCAGCCCCGCGTGCTGGTGCTGACCCCCACCCGTGAACTGGCCCGTCAGGTGCTGCAGGCCGTGCGCAAATACGGCAAGTTCCTGCGCCTGAACACCGTCGAGCTGGTGGGCGGCATGCCCTATCGTGACCAGCTGCGCTTCCTGTCCCGCCCGGTGGATGTCGTGGTGGCCACCCCCGGCCGCCTGATCGACCATCTCGAGCGCGGCCGGCTGGACCTGGGCTGGGTCGAGACCCTGATCCTGGACGAGGCCGACCGCATGCTGGACATGGGCTTCCTCGAGGATGTGGAGGCCGTGGCTGCCGCTTGCGGTCCCGACCGCCAGACCCTGCTGTTCACCGCCACCCTGGACCGCCGCATGGCCAAGCTGGCCGA
>CAYOKN010000461.1:0-1966 GCA_964404545.1 uncultured Rhodospirillaceae bacterium
CTTGTGCGGCCAAGTTCCTGCCCCGGAGGTCATGAATGACTGTACGGGCATTGCACTGTGCTCCCACAGAGGCGAGCCGGAGCAGATCGCCGGGACTGGCGAATCGCTCCGACACCTTTCCAGATCTTGAGGCATCAGCGCGCGGCGCCAGCGCCCCCGGTGTCACCACGGCATCGGTGACCGGCCTGGTGCTGCGCGGCGTGAAGGTGCTGACGCCGGCGCTGACGCCTGCGGCAGTCCACCTCCTGGCACTGCTGGTCGAGCACGTCCACGGTGACGACAGATGGCGCCTCGGGCGGCTGCGTGTCGTCCCGAGCAATGCGCGCCTCGCCGCCATGCTGGGGATCTGCGAGCGCGGCATCCGCCGCCTCCTGAGCCTCCTGGAGGCCAACCACTGGATCGTCCGTCGGTACACCGCCAGCAACCGCCGCAGCCGCCCCGAGGCGGGGATCGACCTGGCACCCGTGGCGGCGCGGCTGGCCGACCTGCGGGAGGCTATCGAGTGGGTGGCGGAAGAAGGCCGGGAGGCCCGGCGCCAGGCGGACGCCGAGCGGCCTGACGGGCGGACAGATGAGTCCGGCTCGGAGGACAAATCCGTCCTCCTGAAATCCTACAGTGGAAATCCCAAGCCTTCGGCTTCTGTACAGCCCGCCGAGGCCCGCGCCGCCGACGAGCTGGTGAGCCTCATGCTCCACGCCTCGCCGCGTCTCCAGGGACTGCTCTCGCCGCACGACTTGATCGACCTGCAACGCCCACGACCACCGGGGCCGGCATTGAACCGGCTGACGGCGGCAGTGGGCGTTTTCGTGCACGAGCTGGGGCTGTCCAGCGGGATCTGGACCGAGGCGCTCGCCCGGCATGGATGGGCGGCGCTGGCCGCCGCCGTGGTGGTGATGGAACGACAGGCGGTGAAGCGCCGGGCCGGCTATCTGCGCTCCATGCTCCGCCATCCCAAGCTGCCCGACACTGTGCGCCACAGTCTGCGGCGCCTTGTCGACGGAGGGCACGGGCGATGACTGGACTACCGCGCCCTATTCCGCCCGTCGTCGATCAGCCCCGGTGGACGCGCGACGACGTCGAGGCGAGGTGCTGTTCTGGCCTCCAGGTCAACACGCTGACCGTCCGCGAGCACCAGGCGCTTCTGGTCAGCCGGGGACAGCGGCCGTTGTCGCTGGACGAGATCGCGCAGATCCGCGGGCCAGCTGCCGCCGAGGTAGAAGCGGCTCGGCAGGCACGGCAGAGTGTCGCGCCCAGGGGGGCGCCGATGGGACGACAGGAAAAGGCCGTGCGCTCCGTCGTCGTCGACGGCCGGCGGTGGAAGGTCACCATCGAGGGTGAAGACGGGGGAGAAGGCTGATGGCCTGCCTTCATCGGCCAGGTAGCCGTCTCGCTATAGAGGCCGGGCGTGGTCAGGGTGCTGGTCTGATCACCACCCCTTCGCCATCCCCCTCGTCCGGGAGAAAAGCCGCTCCAGCGGCCTCCAGAGAAGTCTGGAGGCGCTTTACGGTCAGAGCTTCGGAGTTTGATCCGTTTTCGAACCTTGAAACGGTCATCACTCCAACCATGGCTCGTTCGGCGAGGTCGCGCACGCTCATGCCCAAGCCTGCGCGTGCCATGCGGCATTGGCGAGGTGTCATCATAAGGATAATTTATCATCACTTGGAGGTTGACGCAACGCGGCTGCTATGGTTAGGTTGTATTCATGATGATGCAATGAAATCATATGGGGTTTCGCGCATGCCCTCTCAGCCCGCTTCTCCTCGCCCCGCCACAATCATCAATTTCCAGGCCGCACGCGCCGCGCGGGGCCTGCCGGTGGCACCGCTGGCGGATGCCCCGGCCGCCTACCAGATCGGCCAGCCGGTGACGGTGCTGGGGCGCCCCATTCGCTACGGCTGGGTGGTCGGCATCAGAGGTGGCCCCAGGTATCCGGACAGGATGCTAAGCTGGTCCGCGACTGTCTGAA
>CAYOKN010000462.1:0-1943 GCA_964404545.1 uncultured Rhodospirillaceae bacterium
GGCCGGCCACGGTGCGCTTGAAATCCACGCCGTCACCGGCCAGGCCGCCGGTGACCAGCACCTCGGTGCCCACCGCCGCGCGCAGGCCCTCGATCAGGCCGGTGCCGCCCACCTGCATGCCGTCGGCCAGGATGAACACCAGTTTCAGGTCCGGACCGGCCAGCTGGGCGCCCAGCGCGCGGCCCAAGCCTTCCGCCCCGCCATCGGCGTCGAGCGCCGCCTGCACCGCGCGGACGACCGCCCGGTCGAAGCGCATGGCGACGGCGGCGGCGCAGCCCTCGGTCACATCCTCGCCGCAGATTTCGCCGCTGGACGAGCAGCCTGCCACCAGGGCGCCCGGCCAGCGCGCCGCCAGTTCCTCCACCACCCCGGCCTCGAGCAGGGCGCGCTCGCCGAAATAGAGCAGAAGCTGCGGGTCGGCCAACTCCTCGCCCTGGGGCATCCAATGGCCGTCATGCAGATAAAGGGCAACCTTCATGGCAGAACTCCTCAGTGGTCTGCGAACTGGTCGGCCACCGCTTCAAACTGCGGGCGCAGCACCAGGAAGGCATCCACGATGTCGGGATCGAAATGGCCGCCGCGCCCGGCCAGGATCAGGTTCGCCGCTTCCTCATAGGTGAAGGCGGGCTTGTAAACCCGGCGGCAGATCAGCGCATCATAGACGTCGGCCACCGCCATCAGCCGCCCGGCCAGGGGAATGGCCTCGCCGGCCAGGCCCCGGGGATAGCCCGAGCCGTCCCACTTCTCGTGATGGCAATAGGCGATGTCACGGGCGGTGCGCAGGAAGCTGTTGGATGGCATCAACTCCTCGGCGGCCAACAGGGCGTCGCGGCCGATCTCGGGATGGCATTTCATCACCAGGAATTCGTCTTCGGTCAGCTTGCCGGGTTTCAGCAGGATGGCGTCGGGGATGCCCACCTTGCCGATGTCATGCAGGGGCGCCGACTTGAACAAAAGGTCGATGGCCGCGTCGGTCAGTTCGGCGGCAAAGCGCGGATGGCCGCGCAGATGCTCGGCCAGCAGCCGCATGTAATGCTGGGTACGGCGGATATGGTTGCCGGTCTCGTTGTCCCGGGTCTCGGCCAGGCTGGCCAGGGCGTGGATGGTCAGATCGCGGGTCAGCGCCAGTTCGCGCGTGCGCTCGGCCACCAGCCGTTCCAGGGTGCGGGTCTGGTCCACCAGCGCCAGATGCGCCTGCACCCGGGCGCGCACCACCGGCGGATAGATGGGTTTGGTGATATAGTCGATGGCCCCCGCCTCCAGCCCGGCGCTTTCGTCGCGCGCCTCGGACAGCGCGGTGACGAAGATCACCGGGATGTCCCGGGCCTCGGGCATGGCTTTCAGGCGGCGGCAGACCTCGTAGCCGTCCATGCCGGGCATCATCACGTCCAGCAGGATCAGGTCCGGGCGCGGCGTACCCGCCGCCCGCTTCAGGGCCTGCTCACCGTCCTTGGCCACCAGCACCCGCATCTCATCCTTGAACAGGTCGGCCAGCACGGTCAGGTTCAGCGGCTCGTCGTCCACCACCAGCAGACAGGGCAGCGTCATCATCATCCTCTCTTGTCAGCGGGTTCCCGACAGCAGCGCGGTCAGGGCCTGTTCCGCCTGGTCAAAATCGTAATTGGCCGCGTGGCGGCAGATCTGTTCATAGGGCGCCTGCCAGGCGGTGCCGGCCAGGCTGGGAGCCATTTCCTCGAGGTCCCGCAGTACGCCGGCGTCACCCTGGGCCAACATGCCGGCCAGGGCCAGCAGCCGTCCCTGCACCGGCGAATCGGGCAGTTCCACCAGCGCGGGCGCCTCCTTGGCGGGGGCCTCCTTGGCGGGGATCTGCCAGTCGCGCAGGGCGGCCAGGGTGCGGGTCAGGGTATCGGCCAGGACCCGGCCCAGGGGGCTGTCGGGAGCACCGCCCGCGCGCAGATGCTCCTCGAACGCGGCCGCGGCTT
>CAYOKN010000463.1:0-1894 GCA_964404545.1 uncultured Rhodospirillaceae bacterium
TCATGAACCGCTCGACCCCGCGGGTGCCCGCATGGTCGGTATAGTTCATGCGCCGACCGATTTCGGGCTGCACGTCGAAGGTCAGGCGATCGTCGGCCCGGCCGGTCAGGTAATGCAGGTGGCAGCGCACGGTCCACAGGAAGTCCTGGGCCTTCTTGAATTTCACCACCGCGTCGGCGGACAGCAGCCCCATATCCACCAACTGGGCGATGTCCTCGATGCCGTAAACGAACTTGGCGATCCAGAACAGGGTGTGCAGGTCGCGCAGGCCGCCCTTGCCCTCCTTGACGTTGGGCTCCAGCACATATCGAGAGTCGCCGTGCTTGTCGTGCCGACCGTCCCGTTCCGACAGCTTGGCCTCGACGAACTCCATGGCATGGCCGGCGGCCACCTCGGCCCGGTAGCGGGCGCGCAGCTCCTTGAACAGGGACTGGTCGCCCCATAGCCAGCGCGCCTCGAGCATGGCGGTCATGATGGTGATGTCGGACTTTGCCTGACGGATGCACTCATCCACCGAACGGGTGGAATGACCCACCTTCAGCCCCAGGTCCCACAGCATGTAGAGGATGTATTCCACCACCTGCTCGGCATAGGGCGTGACCTTGTAGGGCAGCAGGAACAACAGGTCGATGTCCGACTGCGGCGACAGCTCGCCCCGGCCATAGCCGCCCACGGCCACCACGCTCAAGACCTCGCCGGTGGTCTTCACGCCCTGGTGAAATTCATGTTCGACGGCGAAGTCGTGCACCACACGGACCAGCTGGTCCACCAAGAAGCAATTCTCGCGCACGGTCACCGCACCTTCGGAATGCTCCTCGAAGCGGCGCTGCACCTCGGCCCGGCCCTGGGCCTGGGCCTCCTTCAAGGCCGCCAGCACCTCCTGCCGGCGCTTGGCCTTGGGCAAGTCACGGGACACGATTTCGGTCAGCCGGGCGACCACCGTCTGGCGGTCGAGGATGGCGCGTTGATTTTTCAGCTTGGAAAAAGGCATGACCCACCGGACCCGGGCGCGAAAAGAACGGAGATTATATAGGACGGCCTAAGCGCCTGTCTGCCCGTTTCGCCGGTGCGGCAAACCATCCGTATAGGATGTGGGGCTGGCGTCTTTGCCCTACAGTGACAAGAAAAAACACCAAACAAGAAAACGTCACAGGGAGACACCGTCCATGCCGACACGATTCCTCATCGACACGGCGCTGGGACTGCTGGCCGCCTGCCTGGCCTTCGGCTTCGCCGCCGGGGGCCTTGCGGTGCTGGGAGCCGCCGGCTCCGGCGAGGGCCTGCCGCAGCTGCCGTTCCTGCTCCTGGGCCTATGGTTCGGGATGAGCCTTTTCCTGGCAGGCCTGTCCGCCATTCCCGCCAGCCTGCTGATGCTGCCCGGCCATCTGCTGCTGGCCCGCCGAGGCCGCGCCAGCATCCCCGCCACCATGCTTCTGGGCGCCCTGGCCTTTGCCGCCGGCTGGCCGCTGCTGGGCGCCGCCGTGCCCGGCCTGGACCCCGCCCTTTATATGGACGAGGCCATGGTCCCCAGCCTGCCGGTCCTGGGGCTGGCCGGACTGCTGGCCGGCTGGGCCATGCACGCCATGGCCTTTCGCCGCGAACAGCCCGAGGCCCTGCTGGTGCACCGCATGGACCGCAACCGCGACGCCGCCCTGCGCCATGCCATGGCCAAGGTACGGGTGGACCGCGAGCGGTAGAAAGAGAAGAAATTTCACCACGAAGGCACGAAGGCAGGACGGCAACACGAAGTGATCTCTTCCTCCTTCGTGTTCCTTCTCCCCTTCGCGCCTTCGTGGTGAAAAACCTGTGCCCTAACCGAGCAACCCCTTGAGCTCATACAGCAGGTCCAGCGCCGCCTTGGCGGTGAGGTCGTCGGGGTTGATGGATTTCAGCC
>CAYOKN010000464.1:0-1883 GCA_964404545.1 uncultured Rhodospirillaceae bacterium
CTTGCCCGAGCCGGTGGGGCCGGTCACCAACACCAGGCCCTTTTCAAACTCGGCAAAGGTGCGGAAGATGGCCGGGCAGTTCAGCTGCTCGAGGCTGGGGATCACCGTGGGAATGGTGCGCAGCACCGCCGCCGCCCCCCGGTTGATGGTGAAGGCGTTGACACGGAAGCGGGCGTTGTCGCCAAAGGCCACGGCGAAGTCGATTTCCTTCTCGCGCTCGTATTCGGCCCGCTGTTCCTCGGTCATAATGTCATAGATCATGCCCTTGACCTCGTCCGAGGACAGCGGCGGCACCTTGATGGGCTTCAGCTCGCCGGACACGCGCAGGATGGGCGGATTGCCGGCTGACAGATGCAGGTCCGACGCCTTGTTCTGCAGGGTGAAGGCAAGAAGCTCGGTGATCTCCATGCGACGGGGCTCCGCTTAGGGCGTACGGGATTTCAGATAGGTCAGGCGCTTGCGCACGCTGTCCAGGGAAACGGTCAGGGCCACCTGCTGCTCGTAGGCGGCCAGGAAGCGTTCATAGGCAGCCACGGCGCCGGCATGGTCGCCGGCGCGGTCCAGCAGGCTGGCCTGATTCAGGCGATAGCGCGGCTCGTCGGGCTCCAGGTCGGCGGCCTGGCCCAGATAGCCGGCGGCCTCGGCCAGCCGGCCCTGCTGCTGCAACACCACGGCCAGGCGGGCATTGATCTCGGCCGAGCCGGGGATGATCTCGCGCACCTTGGCCAGCAGGGCCAGGCGCTGCTCGGCCGGGCCCTTTTCGATCAGGCCGACGATCCCGTCCAGCGCCACCTCGTTATAGGGGTCCAGCGCCAGCACCCGTTCATAGGTGGCGCGCGCCTCTTCCAGATGGCCCTGGCGGTCCAGCGCCAGGGCGGTGCCCAACATGGCCACGCGATGGTCGGGCTGCAGCTTCAGCAGCCGGCGATAGACCCCCAGCGCGTCGTCATAGCGCCCCCGCTCGAAATCCACCGCCGCCGTTTCCAGCTCCGAGGGCTGCTTGTCCCACACCTCGGACAGCACCGCATGATTGCCGCCCTGGCGCCGCCAGATGGCCTGCACCCGCGACAGATAGGCGCCGCCCAGTTCCGGCGTCAGCGAATGATAGGCGGCCACGGCGCGGTTCCAGCTGCCCTGGCTCTTGTAGAGCGACTGCAGGAACTGCGCGGAATAGGCCACGTTGGCGGCGGGATCGAAGGCATCGTCCAGGCTGCGGAAGGCGGTGGGGTGGTGATAGAGATTCACCTGCATGCAGCCCACATCGATCAGGCCGATGCCCTCGGCCAGCAGCCGGCGCACCGCCCCCACGGCGTCGGCCTTGGTGGCGAAATAGTGCCCCTGCCCTTGCACATTGATGGTCCAGGGCCAGGCCACGCGCAGGCCGGTACGCGGATCGCGCCGCCCGGATTCCAACTGGCCGATGGCCGACAGCAGCCCGGCGGGCAGGTCGCCCCGGCGCTCGCGCTCATTGATGGCATTGCCGCAGGCCAGCTCGTCGCCGGCCGAGGACTGCATACCGGAAGGGGGGGACGCGGGATTGGGAGCGGAAGAGGACACGGGAGCGGCGATGGCCACGGGCGCAAGCAGGCCGGCCGCCATGATCATGGCGGCGCCCAGCACTCCCCTGGCGGCGCCTTTCAACTTGCTGTCCATTCCCCACCCGGTCGGTTCGATCCCGGGCATTATTGCCGGCTAACCCATAATATTCAATGAAACCTACTGCGCCTTCACCGTGATGTCCGTGAACTGGATAGCGCTGCGTGCGCCGCCGGTCGAGGTGGTCCAGCCCACATGCACGGTGGCGAACTGGTTCGAGAAGCTGGAGCCGCCCGGGTCCGAGCCGCACCAGTTCACGGTGCGGGCGGTGTTGGTGTTCATGGCCA
>CAYOKN010000465.1:0-1876 GCA_964404545.1 uncultured Rhodospirillaceae bacterium
CACAACCCGGTGGAATGGTCGTCGCTGCACGGCGGCAAGGGTTCCGCCGAATAAGGCTTGCGTCCTTCGGCTGATCAATGAACGCGGGTCCCCCTGGGGCCCGCGTTTTTTCTTGCCCGAACGGCCCTACTCGGCCCGCCAGTTCTCCACCCACAGGGTGGTGGGATATTGATGCCCGGTCGGCTCGACGCCCTGCAGCCAGTGGGGCAGCACATAGGCGTCGGTGCGGAAGAACAGCGGCAAGGCGGGCAGGTCCTGCACATAGAGGGCCTGCAACTCGCGCCACAGGGCCTTGCGCTTGTCCCGGTTCAGTTCGGCCTCGATGGCGTCGATCAGCTGGTCCATGCGGGGATTGGCATAGCCGGTGCTGTTCTGGCCGGCCCAGCCATTGGCGGCCGAGGGGATGTTGCTGGAATGCAGCATGGTGCGCGGCGGGTTCTCGGGCGCGCTGATCCAGGCGAACAGGGCCATATGGGCGAAGCCGCGCTTGCGCACCGTCTCGCCGAAGAACAGGCGCGGCGGCTCATTCTTCAAGGTGACGTCGATGCCCAGGCGCTTCCAGGCCTGCTGCATGACCAGCTGGATCACCTCGCGGTTGCGGTTGCCGGCGGTCGTCATCAGCTCGAAGGCCAGCACCTTCCCGGCCTCGTTGCGCCGCTTGCCGTCGGTGCCCAGGCGCCAGCCGGCGGCGTCCAACAGTTCGGCGGCCCGCTTGGGATCGTGGCCATAGCCGGGCAGGTCCTTGGCATGCACCCAGTCGAGCGGGCTGACCATGCTGTCGGCCACCACCAGCTTGCCCTGGAACAGCTGCTGGTTCAGCGCCTCGCGGTCCAGCCCCAACAGCAGCGCCTGGCGCACCCGCCGGTCGGCCAACACCGGGTCGGACAGGTTCAGGTCCACATGCTCATAGACCAGGCTGGGCTTGGTCACCACCCGCACCCGGTCGCCGGCGCGCTGGGCCAGCACCAGGGCGCGGTCGGGGGTGATGCCCACCTCGCCGGGGATATAGTCCACGCTGCCCGCCACCAGATTGGCCTCCAGCGCCGGGCTGTTCTCCACCGCCTTGACCACGATGCGCTTGAAATGGGGCTTCTTGCCCCACCATTGCGGATTGGCCAGCAGCACCAGATGCGAGCCGCGCACCAACTCGGCGATGCGATAGGGGCCGAACCAAAGGCCGGGATTGGTGGTGTCGGTCTCGAAGGCGCTGCTGACCCGGTAATCGGCGGGATTGGCCCGAAAGCGCGCCTCTTCCAGATGGGCCGGCAGCAGGCGGAAATCATTGATGGCGTTATAGTCGAAGGTCAGCTTGTCGAAATGCAGGGTGAAGGTCTTGTCGTCCTTCACGTCGATCCGGGTCAGCCGCTCATAGAAGGTGATGTTGGTGACGCCCGACTGCGGATGCCGCCCCACCTGCCAGGTGAAGACCACATCCTTGCTGGTGATCGGCGTGCCGTCGCCCCAGCGAGCCTCGGGATGCAGGCTATAGGTCAGGGCCACGCCCTTCTTGCCGCCGGGCAGGTCCTCCACCTTGGCCAGCCCGTTTTCCAGCGTGGGCAAGGTGGTGCAGAGCATGCAGCCCACCCTCCAATCCAGGCCATGCACCGTGATGGGCCGCTGGGTCATGCCCAGCACATAGCTCTTGGCCATCATGGCGTCGATATTGGGATTGAAGTTGGCCGGGAACTGGCTGATCCCGATCACCAGCTCGTCGCGGGCGGCCTTGGCCGGCGCGGCAAGGGACAGGACCAGGAACAGGACGGCAAGCAAACGGACCACGGGCGACACCCTCGACGGCTGGACGGAGTGCCGCCAAGACTATCATCCGTCGCCGGGGGCGTCAGTGGGCCGATTGGCCAGGGCGCTTCTTGATCTG
>CAYOKN010000466.1:0-1863 GCA_964404545.1 uncultured Rhodospirillaceae bacterium
AATGGACCCTGCTGGTCCGGCTGGATCAGTAAGCCTCGGCCACCTTGGTGGCGAAGAAGCACCAATAGAGGTCCTCGCCCGCCTGTGTCGCCACCTGGACATCGGCCTCGGCCACCAACATGAAGCCGGCCCGCTCCACCAGCGCGGTCCACATGCCATGGCCCATGACGCTGTAATGGTTTGGGTTCTGCTCGTGGCGGCAGGCGGTGTCCGGGGCCGGGACCTCCAGATAGACCCCCCCCATGGGGCGCAGCAGCCGGTTCAATTCACAGAGGCTGAAATAGGGAAAGGGGCTGTGCTCCAGCACATGCCGGGCCCACGCCAGGTCGAAGCTGTGGTCGGGAAAGTCCAGGAAGGCCAGATTCATCTCGGCCACCGGCAGCCCCTTGGCCCGGCACACCGCCACATCGTCGCCCAGGGCCACGCCCAGCGGGTCCAGCCCGGCAGCCAGGAATTCCTCGAGCGCGAGGCCGTGGCCGCAGCCCAGGTCCAGCACCCGCGCCCCCGCCGGCACCGGACAGCGGCGCAGCAGCTCGGCAACCATGGCCCGCATATGTGCGTCCACCTGCTCGCCGCCCGGCGGCTCGGGATAGATGTCGCCTTCAAGTTTTTCCAGAAAGCGGGCGAAGCGGGTGAAGTCGCGGCTCATTGTTCGTCAATCGCCTCGGCCAGCAGCTTCTGCACCTCGGGCGACTGCCAGTTCTGCTCGCCCTCCCAACGCTTCACCTCGCGCCCCTGGCGGTCCACCAGGATGGTGGTGGGCAGGCCGCGCAGGCCCAATTGCCCGGGCAGGCTGGCGGTGCTGTCGGCATAGGCGGTCAGGCCGGCGATCTTCTGGCGGCGGAAGAAGTCCTCGGCGGACTTCACGCCATTGCGCTCCAGCGCCACCGTGACCACCTGGAACTTCACCCCGCCCAGCTGCTGCTGCAGCGCGGCCAGGCTGGGCATTTCCTTGACGCAGGGCACGCACCAGGTGGCCCAGAGATTGAGCAGCACCACCCGGCCCCGGAAGGCACCCAGCGAGGCGCGTCCCATGCCCGGCGCCTCGAAGCTGACCGCCGGCATGGGCTTGCGCGCCGCGGCCGGGGGCAAGGCCACCGGCTGCACCAGAGTTTGGCTTTCACCGGCAAGGCGGCTGGTGTAGCCTAGGCCGCTTGCCGCGTCCGCTTGGGAAACCGTAAGGGCCAGGACGGCCAAGGCAGAAAGAAACCGCTTCATTCAGAGACCCGATCGTACAATCCATGACCGCCAAGACCACGAGCCAGGCCAGCACCATCTGGGGCGGCCGTTTCGAGGGTGGCCCGTCCGCCGTCATGCAGCGGATCAATGCCTCCATCGACTTCGACAAGCGCCTTTATCGCCAGGACATCCAGGGCTCGAAGGCGCACTGCGCCATGCTCGTGAAGGCGGGCATCATCAGCCCGGAGGACGGCGATGCCATCTTGCAGGGGCTTGACCGCATCCTGCAAGAGATCGAATCGGGTCAGTTCCAGTTCCGCACGGAGCTGGAGGACATCCACATGAACGTGGAGTCCCGCCTGGCCGAGCTGATCGGCGATGCCGCCGGCCGCCTGCACACCGCCCGCAGCCGCAATGACCAGGTGGCCACCGACTTCCGCCTGTATGTGCGCGACTGCCTGGACGGCATGGACAAGGCCCTGGCCGAGCTGCAGGCCGCCCTGCTGGACAAGGCCGAGGCCCATGCCGGCACCGTCATGCCCGGCTTCACCCATCTGCAGGCGGCCCAGCCGGTGACCTTCGGCCATCACATGATGGCCTATGTGGAGATGATCGGCCGCGACCGGGGCCGCTTCGCCGACGCCCGCGCGCGGCTGAACGAGAACCCGCTGAGCTCGGCCGCCC
>CAYOKN010000467.1:0-1848 GCA_964404545.1 uncultured Rhodospirillaceae bacterium
AACGGTACGCAGGCGAGCCTGGGCGCCGGGAACGGAATCGATGCCGCGGGCCAGCCGTTCGGCCAGGGCGCGGACCGAGCCGCGATGGCTGTAGTAAAGGACGAGTATGTCTTGCATGGGCCCGGATTATACGTCCAGGCGGCCAGCGGCCATCACTCCATGTCTTCGGGGCTGATCGGGAAAATTTCGACCGAACTGGTCTGCTCGTCGATGCCCGTGGTACGGACTTCGCGGACGGCGAAATTGTCCTGTTCGATCAGCAGCACGATCTGGCGGCTGTCCTCGTTGAGTAGTCCGGGGCTGACAACCAGCGACTGATTCTTGCGCAGCGGTGGTGTCTCGGGAAGGATCAGTGCGTTGACCTGGGGGGCTTCGAGGTTCCACGGTTGGGCAATGCGCGCGGCGATGGCTCTGGGGGCCAGCAATTGCAGGCCGACCTCGACGTGTTCCGGATTTTCCGAGATGGCCCAGCGAATGATGCAGACGTGCCAGGCGTCGCCGTTGCCGGCTTCCTTCTGGGTCTGGATGGCAACGATGTCACCGACCCGCAACTGGGTGGTACTGCCCATCATGTGCATCAGGGCAAAGCCATCGGGGCTTTCGTTGGTCACCATCCATTCGCTGAGTTCCACGTCCTGGTCCGGATTCTCCAGTAGCTGGTGAAGACTTTCCAGGCCGGCGCAGAGTCGGGCGCGGTAGGACTGCCGACGGCGCGGGAACTTCCGTTTGGCGGGCAGTCCCCATAGCTTTTCCAGGCGCCGGAGAACACCCTGGCCGCTGTGGGTGCCGGCGAAGTCGGGTAGCCCGAGTTGCCGGGGCGGGGTGCCGGTGTTCAGTCGTTGGCGGATGTCGCCAATTTCCCGGGCGAGTTCGGCGCAGGAGAAATACAGGGGCTGGATGTCGCTGCCCGGTGTGCGCCGGCTCAAGGCGTGGGCCGGGAAATCGCGGTCGAGGTCGATCCAGAAGCAGCTGTCGAGTGGTCCGCTGATATTTTCGCTGAGTACCGGTGCTTGCCCGCTTTGTTCGACAAGGGCGTTGATGAACTCGAGTTCGTCCGAAGAAAACGAAGCCGGCTGGGCAATCGCGGTCAGCAGGATGTTGGTGTACAGACGTTGGATGCTGGCCGATTCGCGTGGGCCGGGGTGGTGTTCGACGCCAAGGCGGCGGGCGGTGCGGAAGGCAGCATGCAGTTGCTGCCAGAGCCCGGGGCGGGGTGGGGCAGCAACCAGGTGGTGGATGCGGATTTGCCAGGCAATCGACAGCATGGCGCGGCGCAGTGAGGTCTGGGCACCATTGCCCAGGGTGTTGCCCTGCGGGTCGAACAGGGCGGCCAGGGTGTTGAAATAATCCTGGGTCAGCGTTTCCAGCAGTTCAAGGATCAGGCGGACGCGCTGGCGGATCTTGCGCGAGATCGGTAGCGCCAACTCGTTCAGGCGTGGGAGTTCGCTGCGTACGACTTCCTCGGTGTGGGCGGAGAGGAGACCAAGCAATTGGATGCGTTGTGGTGTGGCAATCGGTGCTTCGCGGAGATAGAGCACCTGGCGCAGCAGTTCCTCGGTATCTTCCGCATTCGAACGGCCGTGAGCCAACGCCAGCCATTCAAGGATGCCCTTGATGCCGCCTTCGCCGGCCACCGGTGTGTCGTTTTGTGGTGTTTTTGCCATGATTTCTGCAAGGATAGCAAAAAAGGGCATTTCTCCCTATCTTGCTCCCTGTGGTCCAAGCTAGGGGGCTCGGTAATTGAGCGGGTCTTAAGTGGCTTGTTTTTTATCGATTTGCAGATATAATCTTGCGTCTTTTTCCCAGCTAACGAAAGTAGTCCAATGGTTGTTATCCGTCCTGCCCGTG
>CAYOKN010000468.1:0-1841 GCA_964404545.1 uncultured Rhodospirillaceae bacterium
CCCAGCCCCAGCTGGTTGTCGATCATGGGCTGCTGCGCCTGCTCGGTCAGGTCGATGATACGCAGGCGCCGATGGCCCACGGCCAGCCGCCCCTGGGCGAACAGGCCCTGGGCGTCCGGGCCCCGGCGTGCCAGGCTGTCGGTCATGCGCTGGACGGCGGCCAGATCGGCGGCCTTGCCGTCAAAGGTGATGTCTCCACTGATGCCGCACATGCGGGGTGCTCCTTGCCAATTGCCAGACGAACGCAGCGGGCCGGACCTTGGGTCGGCCCGGGGAACCGGTCAGGTTGGACCGGCTGCGGAACGGCAGCTGTTGGCGAAGGCGGGACGCCCGGGCCGCGGGCCCCTGTGACAGTCCAGAGACAGACGGCATGATACGGGCAACAGGACATGCCGGGACAGGACCGGCCCGGCACGGTGCTGGCGTGACATAATACCTCCCAGCGCTCAATAAACCGGACGGGGAGTCCGGCAAAACCTCGCGAGCAATGTTGATTTCGGACCGAGAGGATACCATTCGTGGACTGGCAGGGCAACCTTGCATGCCAGGAAATACTGATACTATGCTTTTTGCTTACGCCAATTAGATTACCTCCATGAAAAACGCCGCCCGCGCAAATGCTCGGGCGGCGTTTTACTTGACGGCCAAGACTTGGGCCCGTCAGGCCGGCGAAGCCTCTGGGGCGCGGCCCGGGCGCCAGATGATGGCGGCCACCGCCAGGGCGGCCAATTCCACCCCGGCGATGAGCCCGGCGGTGCCCGGCCAGCCCGCCAGCTCCCAGGCCCCCACCGGCAGCAGGGCACCCAGGGCGCCACCCAGGTAATAACAGGTGACATACAGACCCACGGCGGCGGCCTTGGACTGCTGGGCGGCTTGGCCCACATAGCCCATGGCGGCGGCGTGGTTGATGAACACAGCACTGGCGAACACCGCCAGCCCGGCGATCACCGCCGGCAGCCAGGGCACCAGGGTCAGGACCAGGCCGGCGCAAGTGATGGCCACGCACAGGGCCATGGCGGCGCGCCGGCCCAGCCGCCGGATCAGCGGCCCGGACAGCGGCGCGGCGGCGACCCCGAACAGATAGACCGCGAACATCCAGCCCAGCGCCCCGGTGGACAGGCCGAAGGGAGCCGCCACCAGGTAATAGTTCACGAAGGTGAAGGTGGCGATGATGGAAAACAGTACGGTGCCGCCCACCAGGCAGGTCAGCAGCAGGCGCGGATTGCGCCCATGCAGGGCAAAGCCCGCGACCAGCCCGCGCAGGGACAGGGGCTGGCCCTTGCGGCTGTCCTTGGGCAGCCAGGCGGCCATGACGGCGGCGCAGGCCAGGGTGATGATGGCCAGCACCAGGAAGGAGGCGCGCCAGCCCGCCATCTCGGCCACCTGGGCCGACAGGAAGCGGCCCAGGAACCCGCCCAGCACCGAGCCCGAGATATAAAGGCCGGTGACGTCGGCGGCTTCGTCGCGCGGCCATTCCTCGGCGATGTGGGCCACCGCCACGGTAAAGACCGTGGGTAGGAAGATGCCCTGCAGGAAGCGCCAGGCGATCAGCACATCCAGCGACCCCGCCGAGGCCGCCAGCGCCGTGGGCGCCGCCACCAGCACCGCGCCGGCCACGATCACCCGCTTGCGCCCCACCACGTCGGCCAGCGCCCCCACCAGCGGTGCCACCAGCGCCACCGCCAGCATGACCGCCGAGATGGTCAACCCCACCTCGGTGATGCCGGCCCGGAATTCGCGTGCCAGCTCGGTCACCAGCGACTGGGTGGCATGCATGTCCAGGAAACTGACCAGCCCGCACAGGGCCACGGCGAAACGCTTGCGGTCGATGACCATGGGGG
>CAYOKN010000469.1:0-1836 GCA_964404545.1 uncultured Rhodospirillaceae bacterium
CCGTCCGAGCATGTGGTGATGCAGGCCGCCGTCCAGAAATATGTGGACAGCTCCATCTCCAAGACCATCAACGTGCCGGAATCCATCGACTTCCAGGATTTCAAGGACGTCTATCTGGCCGCCTACGAGCAGGGCTGCAAGGGCTGCACCACTTACCGGCCCAACGACATCACCGGCTCGGTGCTGACCGTCAAGAAGGACGAGGAGAAGAAGCAGGCCGACGAGCAGCCCGAACTGCCGCTGGAAAAGCGCGGGCCCCGGGCCGAGGACGAGTACGAGGCGGCGGTGGTCTATATGACCCAGCCCCTGGACCGGCCCGAGGAACTGCCCGGCTCCACCTACAAGGTGCGTTGGCCGGAATCGGACCACGCCATGTACATCACCCTGAACGACATCATCCAGGACGGCCGGCGCCGGCCCTTCGAGGTGTTCATCAATTCCAAGAACATGGAGCATTTCGCCTGGACGGTGGCGCTGACCCGCATGATCTCGGCGGTGTTCCGGCGCGGCGGCGACATCGCCTTCGTGGTCGAGGAGCTGAAGGCGGTGTTCGACCCGCGCGGCGGCCATTGGGTCAGCGGGCGCTATGTGCCCTCGCTGCTGGCGGCCATCGGCGAGGTGATCGAGCGCCATATGATCAATATCGGCTTCCTGCCCAATGGCGACGAGGAAGAGGCCTACGCCAAGAAGGTGGTGAACCTGGCCGACAAGCCGGCGGCGGGCGGCGGCAACGCCTCCATGCGCCAGTGCCCGCGCTGCGGCCAGCCCACCCTGATGCGTCAGGAAGGCTGCGACACCTGCACCTCCTGCGGCCACAGCAAGTGCGGCTGACCGGGTGGATGCGCCCCGGCTGACCGCCAAGGTCTGGGTCCAGGCGCTGCTGCGCACCGCCTTTGCCGAAGGCCGCACGGCGGTGGTGGCCCGCCGGGGCGATCCCGACGCCGGGGTGGTGCTGATCCGGCAGAATCTGGGAGAGGGCCGCTTCGTCATGCTCGCGCCCCAGCGGGGCCCCGACGGGGCCCTGGCCTGGCGCCCCGCCACCGGCCCCGAGCCGGTTGACGAGGCGCGGGCCGACGCCTATGTGGCCCGGCAAGCGGATATTGACTGCGATCTGTGGGTGGTCGAGATCGACGACCGCCAAGGCTGGCTGCCCGCCCAGGTGCGTCTTGCGGAAGGGGGCTGACCGCCCCCGGTTGCTCTGCTAGACTTTCGTCATAGGCGGAAAGGAGGGCTCCTTGATCACCCTGAAGGTTGGCAACTCCGTGCTGGATGGGGACCACGGCGCCCTGGCCCGCCGCCTGGATTGCATCGTCGACCTGGCCCGGGGCGATGCCGGGCGCGCCGCCCTGCTGGCCGAGTTCCAGGGGCTGGTGGACTATCTGGATGGCCATTTCTCGCTCGAGGAAGTGGTGCTGAACGGGCTGGGCTATGCCGGTCTGGACGACCATGCCGACCGCCATGCCGATCTGTTGGCGCTGTTTCGCCAGCAGGTGCAGGACTTCACCGCCGATCCCCAACTGCCCGCCTTCCAGGTGCTGCTCCGTTTCCAGAATGCGCTCTACGAGCATGAGCTGGTGGAAGACAGCGATTACTGGGACCTGCTGCGGGAAAGCGGCCGGGCGCCCACCGTGGTCTGGGACGACCGCCATGCCACCGGCCATGAGGTGGTGGACCGGCACCACAAGGCCATCGGCATCCATATCGACCATCTGGAGCAATGCGCCCTGACCGGCGAGCCGGGCGGGTTCCTGGACTCGCTGCGGGAATTCCGCGACCTGGCAGCCTATCATTTCCGCACCGAGGAAGAGCTGATGGACAGCGCCTGCAGCGCCCAGG
>CAYOKN010000470.1:0-1775 GCA_964404545.1 uncultured Rhodospirillaceae bacterium
GCGACGCCACCCGCCCGCCGGCCCCGCCGCCGGGCCTGCCGCCGATCACCCTGGCCCTGCTGGACCCGCCCTATGGCAAGCAGCTGGTGCCGCCCTGCCTGGCGGGCCTTCTGGCCCAGGGCTGGCTGGACCCGGACTGCCTGGTGGTGGTGGAGGTGGGCGCGCGCGAGGAGCTGGCCCTGCCGCCCGGCCTGGTGCTGGAGGATGAACGGCGTTACGGCGCCGCCCGATTGGCGTTCTGCCGCATCAGCTGATCCAGGATCTGCGCCATGCTGGGCACCGCCGCCGGATCGCCCGTCAGATAGCGCGGCACCGGCTGCACCGCCACCGGCTCCTCGATGATGCCGGGTGGCACCACCTCGGCCACTTGCGGCGCGTCGGCCGAGCCCAACGGCAGCACCGCCATTTCCTCCACATCGGGCAGACGGCGCGGCGGCGCCAGCGACCCCAGTCCGGTCTCGGGATCGAAAACCGGCGAGGGCGCCGCAATCCAGCCCGGAATCTGCTCCATCAACGGAACCGGCCGGTCCTGGGCCGGCGCGGACGCGGCCCAGGCCGGAACCAGAAGGAGGGACAGAAGAATACGTCGATAGGTCGGCATAAGGGGCAGATCGCATCGCCGCCAGCCGGCCGCAATCCCTCTTCCGGTCAGCGTTCCGCCTGTTCGTCGGTCAGGGTCTGCATATAGGCGATGACCGAGGCGATCTCCTCATTGGTCAGGTCCAGGGGCGGCATCTGCCCATGGGGCCGGGCCAGAAAGGCGGCGATCTGGTCGGGGGCGCGCATCCCGGCGATGCTGGCAAAGGGCGGCGCCGCATCGGACCCCAGCGCCGGCCCGATGGAATGGCAAGCCGAACACCACCGCTCGGCAATGCTCTGTCCCTGCCGCAGTTGCTCCATCTCGGGCAGGGTCGCGGCCTCCTGGGCCAGGGCCGCCAGGGGCTGTATCAGCATCAGGGACAGGAACAGGCGCATCCGCCTCAGATCGGCAGAGGCCGCCCGGGCGTGTATTCCCCGGAGGGAGGGGTATCCGTTTGGGGTTCGGGCCTATCGCCGCCCGAACAGCTTTTCGATGTCGGACAGCTTCAGCTCCACATAGGTGGGGCGGCCGTGGTTGCATTGACCGCTGTGGGGGGTGGCTTCCATCTGGCGCAGCAGGGCGTTCATCTCGGCGGCGTTCAGCGGACGGCCGGCACGAACGCTGCCGTGGCAGGCCATGGTGGCGCAGACATGGCCCAGCCGGTCGTTCAGGCTCAACGCCTCGCCCCATTCCGCCAGGTCGTCGGCCAGGTCGCGCACCAGCCCCTGAACATCGGTTTCGCCCAGGATCGCGGGGGTTTCGCGCACCACCACGGCGCCGGGGCCGAAGGGCTCCAGCACCAGGCCCAGCTCGGCCAGCTGCGGCGCGGCTTTGGCCAGGCGGGCCACCGCCGCTTCCTCCAGCTCCACCACCCCGGGGATCAGCAGGCCCTGGCGGGCCACGCCGCCTGCCTCCATGGCCTGCTTCATGCGCTCCATCACCAATCGCTCATGGGCCGCATGCTGGTCCACGATCACCAGCCCATCGGCAGTCTGGGCGATGATATAGGTGTTGTGCAGCTGGCCCCGGGCCGCCCCCAGGGGGTGGTGGGGCTGCGGCTCCTCCAGCGCCTCCAGCGGCCGGGCCTCGGGCGGCGGCGGGGCCGCGAAGTCGGACAGGCCGGGCTGGGCCTCGTCGCCGCCGCCGCCCGCGCCCTCGGTCGCCCGCTCGCCGGGGCTGGCGTCATAGACATCGT
>CAYOKN010000471.1:0-94 GCA_964404545.1 uncultured Rhodospirillaceae bacterium
CTGGGAGCCAATACGAGAAAGAGCCAGACCGGCAACGGTCTGGCTCTTTTGTTTTACTTTGTCCCTCAGGCGCCGGGCGGGCGCTCCGCGCCCT
>CAYOKN010000471.1:194-1771 GCA_964404545.1 uncultured Rhodospirillaceae bacterium
TGGCTCACCTCCGCTCACGCTCCGGGGCGCTCAATGCGCCAGTCGCTTCGCTCCGTTTATATTTTGTCCCTCAGGCGCCGGGCGGGCGCTCCGCGCCCTTGGCTCACCTCCGCTCACGCTCCGGGGCGCTCAATGCGCCAGTCGCTTCGCTCCGGAAGCCTCCCCCTCCTGGGAGCGCGGGCGTCCCGCCCGCTTGTGCGAGCGGACGAGGGCGTCCGCGCTCCGTGGCACAACCGCCGTGCGACCGGAGCGCGGGCGCCCTCGCCCGCATTCTTTCCTCAGACCTGCTTGAAATGCCAGGCCAGGCGGCTGGCGGCACTTTCCAGTACCTCGTCGGCCTTGGCGAAGCAGAAGCGCACAAAATGCTTGGGCCCCTTGTCCGCATAGAAGGCCGAGATGGGCACCGCCGCGACCTGGGCCGCCTCGATGATGTGACGGCAAAAGGCGGCATCGTCGCCGGAAAAGCCCAGGGGCCGGATGTCGGCCACCAGGAAATAGCTGCCCCGGCTGGGCAGGATGTCCAGCCCGGCGCGGCGCAGGCCGGCCTCAAGGGTTTCGCGGCGGGCCTCCATCAGTTCGCGCAGATGGCGAAAATAGTGGTCCTCCATGGCCAGCCCGTGGGCCACGGCAGCCTGCAGGTTGGGCGGGGTGCAGAAGGTCACATACTGGTGCGCCTTGGCCACCGGCGCGATCAGGGCCGCCGGACCGGTCAGATAGCCCACCTTCCAGCCGGTCAGGGAAAAGGTCTTGCCGGCCGACCCCACCCGCAGGCAGCGGTCGCGCATGCCCGGCAGGGTGGCCAGGGGCACATGGCGAAAGCCGCCGAACACCAGATGCTCATAGACCTCGTCGCACAGGGCGTAGCAATCATGCTGCTGCACCAGTCCGGCGACGAAGGCCAATTCTTCCTCGGTGAACACCTTGCCGCAGGGGTTCATGGGGCTGTTCAGGATGACCAGCTTGGTCTTGGGGCCAAAGGCCGCCGCCAGCGCATCGCGGGGCAGGTCCCAATGCGGCGGCTCCAGCCGCACCAGCCGGGGCACGCCGCCGGCGCGTAGCACCATGGGCAGATAGGAGTCGTAGAGCGGCTCCAACAGCACCACCTCGTCGCCCGGTTCGATCAAGGCCAGCAGGCTGTCGGTCAACGCCTCGGTGGCGCCCGAGGTCACCAGCACCTCGGCCTGCCAGTCATAGTCCAGGCCATAGAACCGCTTGGCGTGGTCGGCCACCGCCTGGCGCAGCATGGGCAGGCCCATCATGGGTGCATATTGGTTGGAATTGCGCACCATGGCATCGGCGGCGGCGCGCATCACCTCGGGGGGCTCCAGCCCCTCGGGGAAGCCCTGGCCCAGATTGATGGCGCCATGTTCGGCGGCCAGCCGGCTCATGGTCTCGAAGATGGTGGTCCCCAGGGCGGAGATGACGGAATTGGCAGGCTTCACCTAGGCACCTCTGGTCACGAGCCGCAGCGGCTCGATGGCGTTGAAATCGGGCACCTTGGCATGGGTCTGGCCGGGCGGGATCACCGCCTCGCCCCGGTCCAGGCAGCAGGTGGCGAGCCCGGCCGCGCGGGCGGC
>CAYOKN010000472.1:0-1750 GCA_964404545.1 uncultured Rhodospirillaceae bacterium
TGGGCGGCGCCCTGCTGGGCGGCGCGGCCGGCGCGGCGGCCGGCGCCCTGACCGACGAAGAGGATATCGATTTGGGCAAGCCCGTCTGGCGCCAGTGACGGGACCGACGGCGGGCCCACCCGCCCAAGGGGGCTCGCCGTCTTTTTTCTCGGCACGCCGTCTGGGACCTTCACAAAAGGGGTGGCGGCGCCTATCTTTGGGGCACCGTTTAGATCATTTCAAAACAAAACCATCCCCGGAGAAGACAGATGGCGGTTGAACTTCCTGCCCTGCCCTATGCCCCGAACGCCCTCGAGCCGCACATGTCGGCCAACACCCTGGGCTTTCACCACGGCAAGCACCACCAGGCCTATGTGACCAACTACAGCAACGCCGTGAAGGGCACCGCCTACGAGGGCCGCGACCTGGTCGAGGTCTGCAAGGAAGTGGCCGGCGACGCGTCGAAGGCCGCCATCTTCAACAATGGCGCCCAGGTCTGGAACCACACCTTCTTCTGGAACAGCATGAAGCCCAATGGTGGCGGCAAGCCCACCGGCGACGTCCTGGCCAAGATCGAGGCCGACTTCGGCTCGTTCGACAAGTTCATGGAAGCCTTCAAGACCGCCGCCACCACCCAGTTCGGCTCGGGCTGGGCCTGGCTGGTGCTGGACAAGGGCAAGCTGGCCTGCGTCAAGACTCCCAATGCCGACACCCCCTTGGTGCACGGCCAGACCCCGCTGATGACCTGCGACGTCTGGGAGCACGCCTACTATCTGGACTACCAGAACCGCCGCCCCGATTTCGTCCAGGCCTTCCTGGACCATCTGGTGAACTGGGACTTCGTCGCCCAGAACCTGAAGGCCGCCGGCTGATCCCTTAGCCAGGCCGACAAACAAGAAGCCCTCTCCCAGCCGGGGAGAGGGCTTTTTTGTTGGAGGGGACGCCCCCGAATTTCCTCAAATCGGCGCCCATCTACTGCGCCGCCTGCATGCGCTCCAAGGTCTGCGTCACCAGCTGCGGGTCGGCGGTCCAGCCAATCAGGTGGCCGGCGACGAACAGGATGGCCGCTTCGTCCCAGCGGGTCAGGCGCGGCACCCAGATGGCCTCGCGGGTGATCAGAGCCAGGGCCGAGCTGGCCATGGCGGCGATCAGCAGCAGTCCCGCCATCACCGCTGGCAGCAGCGGCGCAGGCGCGGTCGAGGCAAAGGCCAGGGCGATGGCGAATACCAGTCCCAGGCGGAACAGCGGCAGCTTGGGGTTCTGCGGCTGGTCGGAACTGTCAGGGCGGTTGACGGGGTCCATCATCTTGCTCCACGGCTCTTCCCTTTGGTATGGGGCAGGACCGCGACGGATCAAGGGGAAGAGCGACGGGAAACGGGCCGCTAGACCGCGATCAGGGCGGCGGCCACCCGACGTTCCTCGGCCAGCAGGACGTTATAGGTGCGGGCGGCGGCACCGGTGTCCATGCTGTCCACCACCAGACCGGCCGAACGCAGCTCGGCGCGCAGCCGCGACGGGAACGGCCGCATGCTGGTGCCCGTTCCGACCAGCAGGAGCTGAACCTCTGCGGCCATGTCCAGCACTGGGCGCAGGCTGTCCAGGGTCAGCTCGTCCAGGGCCGTCACCGGCCAGGTCAGGGTGGTTTCGGGAAAGATCAGCACCGAGCCCGCGAACTGGGTGCCAGACACGGTGAAGCCGCCATCGCCATAAGCCTGGATCAGCTGGCGGCCTTTGGGGATCAGGGGGGTGATGTCCATGATACCGTCGGATA
>CAYOKN010000473.1:0-1746 GCA_964404545.1 uncultured Rhodospirillaceae bacterium
AGACGAGGTAAGCCATGGACATCAACGACATGCGTTCGATCGTCACGGTGCTGGCTTTCGCCACCTTTATCGGCATCGTGCTCTGGGCCTACAGCGGGCGGCGCCGCGCAGCTTTCGAGGAAGCGGCCAGCCTGCCGTTCAATGAAGACGAAGCCCTCTCCACCCGCTCCTCCCACGGGGCGGGAGAGGAGCGGGGCGTGCTTGCTGCGCAAGTTAAAGGACTCGAAGGGAAAGCATCATGAGCGATTTCGTCAGCGGTTTCTGGAGCGTCTATGTGGCGCTCATCACCCTGGTCAGCGTCGTTGGCTGCGGCGTGTTCCTCTGGATGCAGAGCAAGGCCAAGTCGGCGGCCGCGCAGACCATGGGTCATGTCTGGGACGAGAACCTGGAGGAGTACAACAACCCGCTGCCGCGCTGGTGGAGCTGGCTGTTCTACATCACCGTTGTCTTCTCCCTCGGCTACCTTGCGGTCTATCCTGGACTGGGCAGCTATCAGGGCGTCTTCGGCTGGAGTTCGCGCGGCCAGTACGAGGGTGAGATGAAACAGGCCGAGGCGCAGTACGCGCCGATCTTCGCCAAGTTTCAGGGCCAGGACATCAAGGCCGTGGCGGCCGATCCCGAGGCGAAGAAGATGGGCGAGCGGCTCTTCCTCACCTACTGCTCGCAATGCCATGGTTCGGATGCGCGCGGTGCAAGGGGCTTCCCCAACCTGGCCGACAACGACTGGCTGTGGGGCGGCGAGCCCGAGCAGATCAAGACTTCCATCCTGGAGGGGCGCCAGGGCGTCATGCCGCCGCATGGTCATCTCGGGGCGGAAACGGTCAAGGACCTGGCCCACTACGTGCGTTCCCTCACGCCGGACAAGCTGGCGCATGACGCGGCGCGCGCCGCACGCGGCAAGGAAGCCTTTGCCACGGTCGGCTGCGCCGGTTGCCACGGTCCCGACGCGAAGGGCATGACCGCCGTGGGTGCGCCCAACCTGACCGACTCGGTCTGGCTCCATGGTTCCTCGGAAGCCACCGTCATCGAGACCATCAGCAAGGGCCGCAGCAACAAGATGCCTGCGCACAAGGACTTCCTCGGCGAGGCGAAGAGCCATCTCCTGGCCGCCTATGTGTATGGGTTGTCCCAGGGCGGGGCGGGCAAGCAGTAAGGCTGTCAGAATATAACGACCCCGGAGGCACCGCCTCCGGGGCATGAATTTCCCCAACTTCAGGCCGTATCATGGCGCAGCCCGCACCCAGGCCGGAAAACACCGGCGCCAAGGTCATTCCGATCAAGGAGGCCTCCCTCTACGAGGCCCACAGGAAGATCTACGCGCGCAGTGTCAGCGGCCGGTTCGCGACCTGGCGCTGGATCCTCGTCTGGCTGACCCAGGCCATCTACTACGGGCTGTGCTGGCTGGAGTGGAACGGCCGCCAGGCCGTGCTGTTCGATCTCGTCGAGCGCAAGTTCTACATCTTCGGGCTGGTGTTCTGGCCGCAGGACGTGTTCTATCTGGCCGTGCTCCTTATCATCTCGGCCCTGGCCCTGTTTTTGTTTACGGCCGTCGCCGGCCGCCTGTTCTGCGGTTATGCCTGCCCGCAGACCGTCTACACCGAAATCTTCATGTGGGTGGAGAAGCTTTTCGAAGGCGACCGCAACGCGCGCATGAAGCTCGATGCCGCGCCGTGGACCGCGGAAAAGCTCGTCCGCAAGGCAGGCAAGCATGCGGTGTGGATCGCCATCGCGTTGTGGACCGGCTTC
>CAYOKN010000474.1:0-1746 GCA_964404545.1 uncultured Rhodospirillaceae bacterium
GTGCTCGTATTCCTCGAGCACCACCACGCCGGCGCCTTCGCCCATCACGAAGCCGTCACGGCCCTTGTCCCAGGGACGCGAGGCGGCGGTGGGGGTGTCGTTATAGCTGGTGGACAGCGCGCGGGCGGCGGCGAAGCCGGCCATGCCCAGGCGGCAGACGGCGGCTTCGGCACCACCGGCCACCATCACGTCGGCGTCGCCCCAGGCCACCAGGCGGGCCGCATCGCCAATGGCGTGCGCGCCGGTGGCGCAGGCCGTGACCACCGAGTGGTTCGGGCCTTTGAAACCGTATTTGATCGACACATGGCCCGAGGCCAGGTTGATCAGCGAGGCGGGAATGAAGAACGGGCTGATCTTGCGCGGCCCGCCATCCCGCAGGGTGATGGCGCCGTCGGCCACGGTGGGCAGGCCACCGATACCAGAGCCGATCATCACACCGGTGCGCTCCTGGCCTTCCTCGTCCTCGGGCATCCAGCCCGAGTCCTTGACCGCTTCCTCGGCGGCAGCCAGGGCATAGACGATGAACTCGTCCATGCGGCGTCGGTCCTTGGACGAGCAGACGTCATCCGGATTGAAAGCGCCTTCGTCATTGCCGCGCGGAACCATGCCGGCGATCTTGGCCGGAAGATCCGACACGTCGAAGGTTTCAATCTTGCGCAGGCCAGACTGGCCGCCGATCAGGCGCTTCCAGTTGGTGTCCACACCGGTGCCCAGGGGCGTAACCAGGCCGATGCCGGTAATGACGACTCGTCTCATGCGAGGACCATTTATCTGTTCAAATGATAAAAATCATGACGCCGGCCCCCGAGTGGGGAGGCCGGCGTTGCATGATACGTCTTACTGGCGCGAGGAGATGAACTCGATCGCGTCCTTGACGGTCAGGATCTTTTCGGCGGCGTCATCGGGGATCTCGATGCCGAACTCTTCCTCGAAAGCCATCACCAGTTCAACGGTGTCCAGGCTGTCGGCGCCCAGGTCGTCGATGAAGCTGGCGTTCTCGGTCACCTTGGACTCTTCGACACCCAGGTGCTCGACGACGATCTTCTTAACCCGCTCGGCGACGTCACTCATTCTGTAACCCCTTCGGAAGTCTTGTTTCTTGCAGGATAGTCGGGTCGGGCTCGGATCATCGTCGCCCCCCGTTTCCGGCGAAAGGTGGCCGTTTCGTAGCACAGTTTTCCGGCCTTGACCAGCAATTGCGCCGGGCCGAACCCACACCGCAAAATATGCCAAGCCAGGCCGGAAGGAAAGTGCTCAGATCATGGCCATGCCGCCATTGATGTGCAGGGTCTGGCCGGTCATGTAGGCCGCCTCTTCCGAGGCCAGATACACGGCGGCCGAGGCGATCTCGTCCGAAGCGCCCATGCGGCCGGCCGGGATGGCCGAGAGGATCTTGGACTTCTGGTCCTCGGTCAGGGCATCGGTCATGGCCGAGGCGATGAAGCCCGGAGCGATGCAGTTCACGGTCACGTTGCGGCTGGCCACTTCCTGGGCCAGCGACTTGGACATGCCGATCATGCCGGCCTTCGAGGCGGCATAGTTCACCTGGCCCGGATTGCCGGTGACGCCCACGATGGAGGTGATGTTGATGATGCGGCCCCAGCGGCGCTTCATCATGCCCTTGATGGCGGCGCGGCTTAAGCGAAAGGCGGCGGTCAGGTTCACGTCCAGCACGGACGCCCAGTCCTCGTCCTTCATGCGCAGCACCAGGGTGTCGCGGGTCAGGCCGGCATTGTTCACCAGGAT
>CAYOKN010000475.1:0-235 GCA_964404545.1 uncultured Rhodospirillaceae bacterium
GAACAAGAAGCTGACCGGCATGTCGTTCCGCGTGCCCACCTCGGACGTGTCGGTGGTCGACCTGACCGTCGAGCTGGAAAAGCCCGCCAAGTACGACGAGATCGTGGCCGCCATGAAGGCCGCCGCGGAAGGCCCGCTGAAGGGCGTCCTGGGCTTCACCGACGAGAAGGTGGTCTCGACCGATTTCGTCGGCTGCCCGCTGCCGTCCATCTTCGACGCCGAAGCCGGCATCCAG
>CAYOKN010000475.1:293-1746 GCA_964404545.1 uncultured Rhodospirillaceae bacterium
GCTACACCTGCAACATGCTGAAGTTCGTCCAGTACGTGGCGAAGAACTAATAAACGAGAGGGGAACGCTCCATGTTTAGCACCATCGACGCCCTCGACGTGAAGGGCAAGCGGGTGCTGGTCCGTGCCGACCTGAACGTCCCGGCCAAGGACGGCAAGGTCACGGACACCACCCGCATCGACCGCTCGGCGGCCACCTTGAAGGAACTGGCCGACAAGGGCGCCAAGGTGATCGTGCTTACCCATTTCGGCCGCCCCAAGGGCCGTGAGGACAAGTACTCGCAGAAGCTGCTTCTCGAGCCGCTGTCCAAGGCGGTGGGGCGTCCGGTGGGCTGGGCCGACGATTGCATCGGCACCGCCGCCGAGGCCGCGATCGCGGCCATGAAGGACGGCGACGTGGTGCTGCTGGAGAATGTCCGCTTCCACCCGGAGGAGGAGAAGAACGACCAGGGCTTCGCCAAGGCCCTGGCCGGCCTCGGCGACCTTTACGTCAACGACGCCTTCTCCACCGCGCACCGCGCCCACGCCTCGACCGAGGGCCTGGCCCATCTGCTGCCGGCGGCCGCCGGCCGCCTGATGCAGGCCGAGCTCGAGGCGCTGGGCAACGCGCTGGAAAAGCCCGAAAAGCCGGTGGCCGCCGTGGTCGGCGGCGCCAAGGTCTCGACCAAGCTGGACCTGCTGGGCAATCTGGTCGCCAAGGTGGATTACCTGATCATCGGCGGCGGCATGGCCAACACCTTCCTCTATGCCCAGGGGAAGAACGTGGGCAAGTCGCTGTGCGAGAAGGACATGGCCGACACCGCCCGCGAGATCGTGGAAAAGGCCAAGGCGGCCAAGTGCCACATCGTCCTGCCGGTCGATGCGGTGGTGGCCGGCGAATTCGCCGCCAACGCCCCCAACCGGGTGGTGTCGGTGGATGCCGTCCCCGACGACATGATGACCCTGGACGCCGGCCCCGCCAGCGCCGAGGCCATCATCGACCGCCTGGGCGGCTGCAAGACCCTGGTGTGGAACGGCCCGCTGGGCGCGTTCGAGATCGAGCCGTTCGACAAGGCCACCAACGCGGTGGCCCAGGCGGCGGCCGAGCGCACCAAGCAGGGCAAGCTGCTGACCGTGGCCGGCGGCGGCGACACCGTCGCGGCCCTGGCCAAGGCGGGCGTGGACGACAAGTTCTCCTATGTCTCCACCGCCGGCGGCGCCTTCCTGGAATGGCTGGAAGGCAAGACCCTGCCCGGCGTCGCCGCGCTGATGAAGAAGTAAGAAATCTGTCTCGGGAAAGGCGGGGTCCGCAAGGACCCCGCCTTTTCTATTCCCAGCGCCCCACCGCCAGGGCCAGCGCGCCCAGGGCGCAGGCCAGGATGATGGCGGCCATGGGCAGGGCGCTGGCCTCGCCCGCCAGGCCCACCAACGGCGCCGCCAGGGCGCCCACCACGAAGCGCAGCGCGCCCAGCAGG
>CAYOKN010000476.1:0-1744 GCA_964404545.1 uncultured Rhodospirillaceae bacterium
GCGGCGCGGGCCAGGACCGGAGCGAATTCGCGCTGGCCGCCCGAACTGGTGCCCTGGCCGCCCGGCTGCTGCACGGAATGGGTGGCGTCGAACACCACCGGGCAGCCGGTCTTGGCCATGATGGGCAGGCTGCGCATGTCGGCGACCAGGGTATTGTAGCCAAAGGACACGCCGCGCTCGCAGGCCATCACCCGGTCATTGCCGGTGCTCTGCACCTTGGCGAGCACATTGGCCATGTCCCAGGGGGCCAGGAACTGGCCTTTCTTGACGTTGATGGCGGCGCCGGTGTTGCCGGCGGCCAGCAGCAGGTCGGTCTGGCGGCAGAGGAAGGCGGGGATCTGCAGCACGTCCACCACCTCGGCGACGGGTGCGCAGTGGTCGGCCTCGTGCACGTCGGTCAGTACGGGAATACCGTATTTTTCCTTGATCTCGGCAAAGACCGGCAGGGCGCCGTCCAGGCCGATGCCGCGCTGACCCTTGACCGAGGTGCGGTTGGCCTTGTCATAGGACGACTTGTAGATCAGCGGGATGCCCAGCTTGCCCGTGGCTTCCACCAGCGCGGCCACGCATTCCATGGCGTGGTCGCGGCTTTCCATCTGGCAGGGGCCGGCGATCAGCGCCAGCGGGCGGTCGTTGGCGACGTCGATGGAGCCGATACGGACGGTCTTGACGGTCATGGCGATCCCTTAGACCAGGCGCGACTGGTGCAGCGCCGCCTCGATGAAGCTGGTGAACAGCGGATGCGGGTCGAACGGCTTGGACTTCAGCTCGGGATGGAACTGCACCGCGACGAACCATGGATGGTCGGGGATCTCGACGATCTCGGGCAGCAGCCCGTCGGGGCTCATGCCCGAGAACACCAGGCCGGCCTGTTCCAGCTCGTGCTTGTAGTTGATGTTCACCTCATAGCGGTGGCGATGCCGCTCCTGGATGCTGTCCTGGCCATAGATGGCGCGGGCGCGGGTGCCCGGCTTCAGCTCGCAGTCGAAGGCGCCCAGGCGCATGGTGCCGCCCAGGTCGCCGGCGGCCGAGCGGCGCTCCAGCTGGTTGCCGCGCAGCCATTCGGTCATCAGGCCCACCACCGGCTCCTCGGCCGGGCCGAATTCGGTGGACGAGGCCTTGGGCAGGTTGGCCAGATTGCGGGCGGTCTCGATCACCGCCATCTGCATGCCGAAGCAGATGCCGAAATAGGGCACCTTCTTCTCGCGGGCGAAACGCACCGCCTCGATCTTGCCGCCCGAGCCGCGCTCGCCGAAGCCGCCCGGCACCAGGATGCCGTGCACGCCGTCCAGGTAATGGACCGCATCCTCGGATTCAAAGATCTGGGCGTCGATCCAGTTCAGATTCACCCGCACATTATTGGCGATGCCGCCATGCACCAGCGCCTCGGCCAGCGACTTGTAGCTGTCCAGCAGGCTGGTGTACTTGCCCACCACGGCGATGGTCACCTCGCCCTCGGGCTGACGCACGCGCTCGACGATGCGCTGCCAGCGCGACAGGTCCGGCGGCGGCGCATCCAGGTTGAAGTGCTTGCACACCACCGCGTCCATGCCCTGCTCGTGATAGGCAATCGGCACCTGGTAGATGGTGTCCACGTCCAGGGCGGCGATCACCGCATCCTGGCGCACATTGCAGAACAGGGCGATCTTGCGGCGCTCGCCTTCGGGAATCTCGCGGTCCGAGCGGCACAGCAGCATGTCGGCCTGGATGCCGACGCTGAGCAGCTCCTTGACCGAATGCTGGG
>CAYOKN010000477.1:0-1725 GCA_964404545.1 uncultured Rhodospirillaceae bacterium
GGTGCTGGCCGATGGCCGCCGCGCCGGCCTGGCCGCCGCCGCCGATGCCGGCCGCACGGTCCAGGTGCCGCCGCCGGTGCAGCCCGATGCTGAAGGCCGCACCCATCCCTGGCCCATTTTCCCGCACCCCAAGGGCAAGGAATTCGTCGAGTTCGACGAGGATCTGAAGCTGGCCGACGTGGTGAACGCGGCGGCCATGGGCTATGACCATATCCAGCTGCTGAAGCGGTTCTCCACCGCCGGCATGGGCCCGAGCCAGGGCCGCCTGTTCAATGCCATCGTGCAGCGGGTGCTGGGCAAGGCCAAGGGCGAGGCGCTGCCCTCGGTGGGCACCATTACCGTGCGCCCGCCGGTGGGCGGCGAGAAGCTGGGCCATCTGGCCGGCCGTGCCTTTGAGCCGGTGCGCCTGACCGCCATGCATCACCGCCATCTCGAGGCCGGGGCCAGCATGATGGTGGCGGGCCTGTGGATGCGTCCGGCCTGGTACGGCCCCGACCAGAGCAAGGCCATCCGCGAGGAGGCCCTGGCGGTGCGCGAGGCAGTGGGCATGATCGACGTGTCCACCCTGGGCAAGCTGGAGGTGCGCGGGCCCGACGCGGCCGAGTTCATGGAGCGCATGTACAGCTGGAACTATGCCAAGCAGACGGTGGGCCGCTGCCGCTATCTGCTGATGACCGATGCCACCGGCGCGGTGATCGACGACGGCGTGGCCGCCCGCCTGCATGACCGGCATTTCTATGTCACCGCCACCACCGGCGGCGTGGACCGGGTCTATCGGGCCATGATGTGGCACAACGCCCAATGGCGTCTGCGGGTGGACATCGCCAATGTCACCTCGGCCTGGTGCGGCATCAATCTGGTGGGCCCCAAGGCGCGCGAGGTTCTGGCCGCCCTGGGCACCGACCTGGCCATCGGGCCTGAGGACTTCCCCTATCTGGGCGCCCGCCAGGGCACCGTGGCCGGCATCCCGGTCCGGGTGCTGCGCATCGGCTTCGGCGGTGAGCTGGGCTATGAGATCCATGCCCCGGCCGGCCTGGGCGAATTCTTGTGGGACCGGGTGGCCCAGGTGGGCGCCGCCTTCGGCATCCGTCCGGTGGGCATCGAGGCCCAGCGTATCCTGCGCCTGGAAAAGGGCCATATCATCGTGGGTCAGGACACCGACGCCCTGACCCATCCGTCCGAGGCCGGCATGGCCTGGGCGGTGGGGCGCAAGAAGCCGTTCTTCATCGGCAAGGCGGCCATCGAGGCGCTGGAGGCCAAGCCGCAGACCCGCCGGCTGGTGGGATTCGAGCTGGCCGACGACGACGGGCCGGTGCCCAAGGAATGCCATCTGGTGATCCAGGACGGTGCCATCGCCGGCCGCGTCACCTCGGTGGCCCGTTCGCCGATCCTGGGCAAGGTTGTGGGTCTGGCCTATGTGCCGCCGGCCCAGGCCGAGCCGGGCTCGTCTTTCCAGGTCAAGGTGGAGGGCGGCCGCATGGTCGAGGCCCGGGTGGTGCCCATTCCCTTCTATGATCCCGACAACAAGCGGCAGGAGATGTGAGCATGACCGCCGATCTGTCGCCGACCCCGCGCCGGTCCTTCGTGGCCCGCGCCCTGGCCGCCGCCGGGGCCGAGTTCGGCCCCCTGCACGATGCCCTGGCCGCCCGCCGGCTGCCGGGCGAGGGGGCGCCCGCCGCCGTCACCCTGCGCGATCCGGTCAATAGCGACCCTACGCCGGTGGGC
>CAYOKN010000478.1:0-1715 GCA_964404545.1 uncultured Rhodospirillaceae bacterium
CCGCCATCAGGCTGCCGGTGGCGGGCCTGCACGTGGACGCGGTCAGCGCGCCCGAGGAACTGGCGCAGGTAACCGACTGGTTGCCGGCCGGCAAGGTGTTGTCGGTGGGCTGCATCGACGGCCGCAACGTCTGGCGCGCCGATCTGGATGCCACCCTGGACCGGCTGGAACCCATCCATGCCCGACTGGGCGAACGTCTGTGGCTGGCCCCCTCCTGCTCACTGCTGCATGTGCCCCTGGACATCTCGGTCGAGGAAAAGCTGGACCCGGAGATCAAGCCCTGGCTGTCCTTCGCCCGCCAGAAACTGGATGAGTTGGCGATCCTGGCACGCGGCCTGGATCACGGTCGGGACGCGATCGCCGGCGAGCGGGCCCAATGCCGCGCCGCCCTGGATGCGCGTCGGGCTTCTCCGCGCGTGACCGACGCCGCGGTGCGGGCGCGGCTCGCCGCCATCCGGCCGGAGGATGCCCGGCGCGGCAAGCCCTACGCGGAGCGGGCGCTAGCGCAGCAGACGCGGCTGAATCTTCCCCGCTTCCCCACCACCACCATCGGCTCCTTCCCCCAGACCGGGGCCATCCGCGCCACCCGGCGCGAGCACCGGGCCGGGCGCCTGCCCCGGGCCGAATACGAGGACAAGATGCGGGCCGAGATCCGTCATGCCGTCGAAGTCCAGGAGCGCCTGGGCCTGGACGTGCTGGTGCACGGCGAGGCGGAACGCAACGACATGGTGGAGTACTTCGGCGAGCAGATGCAGGGGTACGCCTTCACCGCGCACGGCTGGGTGCAGTCCTACGGCTCGCGCTGCGTCAAGCCACCCATCCTTTTCGGCGACGTGGCGCGTCCAGCGCCCATGACCGTGGCCTGGATCACCTACGCCCAGTCGCTGACACAAAAGCCCATGAAGGGCATGCTCACCGGGCCCATCACCCTGCTGAAGTGGGCTTTCGTGCGCGACGACCAGCCTTGGCGCGAGACCGCCCTGCAGATCGCGCTGGCGCTCCGGGACGAGATCCGCGACCTGGAGGCGGCCGGCATCGGCGTCATCCAGGTGGACGAGCCGGCCTTCCGCGAGGCCATGCCGCTGCGCGCGAGCCGACGCGCGGCGTATCTCGCCTGGGCGGTGCAGGCGTTTCGCCTGGCCACCAGCGGCGTGCGGGACCAAACGCAGATCCATACCCACATGTGCTACTCGGAGTTCAATGACATCATCGCCGCCATCGCCGAGCTGGATGCCGACGTCATCACCATCGAGACGGCCCGATCCAACCTGGAGCTGCTGGAGGCCTTCGCCCACTTCGACTATCCCAACGAGATCGGCCCCGGGGTGTACGACATCCACTCCCCCAACGTGCCGGACACGGAAGCCATGGTGCGTCTGCTGGAAAAGGCCGCCGCCCGCATTCCCGCCGGGCGTCTGTGGGTCAATCCGGACTGCGGCCTGAAGACCCGCGCCTGGCCGGAGACGGAGGCGGCGTTGGCGAACATGGTGGCGGCAGCGCGCGCGCTGCGGGCGAAGCCCCCGGCGCGGCCCTGAGACAGTCTTCCAGGAGGGATCACCTCGCGTCCTGGGGTGGCCGGATGGTGCTGGGACACACGCCCGATTCCCGCACCCGGCCATACCAGTATTCCGCCTCGGTGGCGCTTACCACCCCCAGGCCCCCGTTGAGCAGGCTCTGGGCCAGGTGGTACTGGGCCTCCACCGAGCCGGCTCGGG
>CAYOKN010000479.1:0-1696 GCA_964404545.1 uncultured Rhodospirillaceae bacterium
CAGATGGTGCGCCGGGTGCTGGCCCAGGTGCCGGAACTGCCGCGCCTGCGCCTGTCCTCGCTGGACCCGGTGGAGGTGGACCAGGACCTGCTGCGGCTGGTGGCCGAGGAACCGCGCCTGATGCCGCATTTCCACCTGTCCATCCAGGCCGGCGACGATCTGGTGCTGAAGCGCATGAAGCGCCGGCATCTGCGCGACGACGTGATCCGGCTGGCCGACGCCCTGCGCCAGTTGCGGCCCGACCTGGCCCTGGGCGCCGACATCATCGCCGGCTTTCCCACCGAGGACGAGGACATGTTCAAGCGGAGCATGGACCTCGTCGAACGCTGCGGCATCACCCATCTTCATGTCTTCCCCTACAGCCCGCGTCCGGGCACCCCGGCGGCCAAGATGCCGCAGGTGCCGGGCGACGTGGCCCGCGAGCGGGCAGCCCGCCTGCGCGCGTTGGGGGGACGCATGATGGCCAGCTTCCTGATGGCGCGCATGGGCCGCACTGCCCGGGTCCTGGTGGAAAAGGACGATCTGGGCCATTGCGAGCATTATCTGCCGGTGCGGGTGCGGGTGCGGGGCGACCGGGTCGAGCCGGGAACCCTCGTGGATGTGCGCATCAAGGGCGTGGTCGGCAACGAACTGACCGGAGAGAGAGTGGCATGACCGACGGCGACGTGAAGAGCGAGAAGAAGAAGGGCTGGCTGGGCCGGCTGTTCGGCGGCGGCGCGGAGACCGCGCCCGAGGTGCCGAGCCAGCCGGAGCGTCCGGAGGAAGCTCCGCCGCAGCGCCCCGACGTTATTCCGCCGCCGCCCCCGGAAGGTCCGCACGAGCCGCCGCCGCAGCCCGAGGTCACCCCGATTCCCGAGTCGCAGCCCGAGATCACTCCCTCGCCCCAGGAACCGGAAGTCCCGCAGCCGCAGGACGCCCCCAAGGGCTGGTTCGCCCGCATGCGCGCCGGCTTGTCGCGCTCGTCCAGCCGGCTGTCCCAGGGCATCACCGACCTGTTCACCAAGCGCCGCCTGGATGACGAGGCGCTGGAAGAGCTTGAGGAACTGCTGATCACCGCCGATCTGGGCGTGGCCACCGCCGCCCGGGTGACCCAGCGGCTGGCCAAGAGCCGTTTCGACCAGGAAGTCACCCCGGACGAGGTGCGCGGCGCCCTGGCCGACGAAATCGCCGACATCCTGCAGCCCGTGGCGGTGCCGCTGCGGCCCGACCCGGCCCTGAAGCCCCATGTGGTGCTGGTGGTGGGTGTCAATGGCTCGGGCAAGACCACCACCATCGGCAAGCTGGCCCATTACTACAAGGGCCTGGGCAAGTCGGTGACGCTGGTGGCCGGCGACACCTTCCGCGCCGCCGCCGTGGAACAGCTGAAGGTCTGGGCCGAGCGCACCGGCTGCCCCATCATCGCCCGCGAGACCGGGGCCGACGCCGCCGGCCTGGCCTTCGACGCCCTGAAGGAGTCGCAGGCCCGGGGCGACGACCTCCTGCTGGTGGACACTGCCGGGCGGCTGCAGAACAAGGCCGACCTGATGGCCGAGTTGCAGAAGATCATCCGCGTCATGCGCAAGCACGATGCCACCGCGCCCCATTCGGTGCTGCTGGTGCTGGACGCCACCGTGGGCCAGAACGCCCACAGCCAGGTGGAAATCTTCAAGTCCATGACCGAGGTCAGCGGCCTGGTGGTCACCAAGCTGGACGGCAC
>CAYOKN010000480.1:0-1695 GCA_964404545.1 uncultured Rhodospirillaceae bacterium
GCCGGCTGGTGGATGTGGCCCGCCGCGCCGGGCTGGAGAAGTCGGTGCTGGTGCAACGCGCCGCCGACATCGACTGGGCCAGCCTGGAAGGCGTGCGGGTGCTGGGCCTGACCGCCGGCGCCTCGGCCCCGGAAGTGCTGGTGGAGGAGGTGATCGACGCCGCCCGCCAGCATTTCGAGGTGAACATCGAACAGGTGCGCGTCACCACCGAAACCCTGTCCTTCAAGCTTCCTGCCGCATTGAGCAACTAGAATGGCCGTCTATACAGAAGTCTCTGACGAAGAGCTGGAATCCTTTGTGGCCGGCTATGACATCGGCAGCGTGGCAAGCTTCAAAGGCATCGCCGAGGGCGTCGAGAACTCGAATTATCTGCTGCAGACCGACCAGGGCAGCTACATCCTGACCCTGTATGAAAAGCGGGTGAACCCGGACGAGCTGCCCTATTTCCTGGGCCTGATGGAGCATCTGGCGGCGGGTGGCCTGGCCTGCCCCACGCCGCTGCATGGCCGCGACGGGCGCGCCCTGCGTGAACTCTGCGGCCGCCCGGCAGCCATCGTCAGCTTCCTGCAGGGCATGTGGCCGCGCCGCATCAGTCTGCGCCATTGCGCGCTGCTGGGCCAGGCCATGGCCGAGATGCATGTGGCCGGCCTGGACTTCCCCATGAGCCGGCCCAACAATCTGGGCCTAGCCGGCTGGCGCCCGCTGTTCGAGGCCGAGCGTGCCCGCGCCGACGAGGTCAAACCCGGCCTGGAGGCGGAACTGGCCGAGGAGCTGGACTTCCTGGAAGCCAACTGGCCGCGTGAGCTGCCCCAGGGCGTCATCCATGCCGACCTGTTCCCGGACAATGTGTTCTTTCTGGGCGACCAGTGCAGCGGCATCATCGACTTCTACTTTGCCTGCAATGACGCGCTGGCCTATGACATCGCCATCTGCCTGAACGCCTGGTGCTTCGAGCCCGACGGCTCGTTCAACGCCACCAAGGCGCGGCTGATGCTGGCCGGCTACCAGAAGGTGCGGCCCCTGTCCCAGGCGGAATGGCGGGCCCTGCCGATCCTGGCCCAGGGGGCGGCCATGCGCTTTCTGCTGACCCGGCTCTATGACTGGCTGAACACCCCGGCCGGCGCCCTGGTCAAGCGCATGGACCCGCTGGAATATCTGCACAAGCTGCGCTTCCACCGGGGCCTCGCCGGCCCCGGGGCCTATGGCCTGGAAGCGGTGGCCGGCGCCTAGCAGCAGGCCTGGGCCGGCTTGGCCTTGGGCGAACAGCAGGCGCTGACCGGCGCCACGGGCTCGGGGCTGTCGCCGAACTGCTCCACCTGGCCGCTGGTCAGGAAGCCCTCCCAGGCCACCCCCGCCGGGTCGCGGACCCACCGCTTTTCCGACTGGTGATAACAGCAGGTGGTCTGGTCCTGGTCGAACAGGGGACCGCCGGTGTCCTGCATGCGGACGCGCAGGGCCTCCATCTCGGCCCCCTCTTCCGCCTCGATGCCCAGATGGTGCAGGCCGGGCGCATCGCCCCGGGCGCTGATGGCGAAATTGACCCGGGGCTCGTCCAGCTGCCACTTGGCATAGTCGTCCCGCAGCACCGAGGGCTCGGCCCCGAACAGGGTGGAATAGAAACGGACGGCGGCGGGCAGCTCGGGCACCGCCAGATGCACATGCAGACGGCTCATCAGGAACACTCCTTGTCGGTGC
>CAYOKN010000481.1:0-1686 GCA_964404545.1 uncultured Rhodospirillaceae bacterium
CCGGTGCCGGCGCGGACCGCCCCCACGGTTCCGCAGGCGGGCGGCCTTTACTAGATCCAGACTGGGGCAGGGGAGGGGCCGCCGGCCACGGCGGTTCCTCTGTTGTGCGGGCTGGTGGCTTCGGCTAAAACGGCCCTTCGCTTTTGTTAGGCAAATTGAGGGAGTAACGGCATGCGCGCCGAAATCGAGACCATGGCCGAGGAAATCCGCCAGTCGGTCGCGCTGCTGCGCCGGCATCTGGACTGGGACAATGCGCTGCGCCGCCTGGACGAGCTGAATGCGCTGTCCGAGGACCCCAATCTCTGGAACGACGCCGCCGCCGCGCAGAAGCTGATGCGCGAACGCACCAGCCTGGACTCCTCCATCAATGAGGTGAAGGCGCTGGAAGGCGGGCTCGAGGATCAGATCGGCATGATCGAACTGGGTGAGGCCGAGGGCGCCCAGGACGTGATCGAGGACGCCGAGCGGGAAATCGCCGCCCTGCGCGAGCGCGCCAAGCAGGCCGAGTTGCAGACCCTGCTCTCGGGCGAGGCGGACGCGAACAACTGCTTCATCGAAGTGCATGCCGGCGCCGGCGGCACCGAGGCGCAGGATTGGGCCGAGATCCTGCTGCGCATGTACACCCGCTGGGCCGACAAGCGCGGCTTCAAGATCGAATGGCTGGAAGAGAGCGCTGGCGAAGAGGCGGGCATCAAGTCGGGCACCGTCAAGATCATCGGCCATAATGCCTATGGCTGGCTGAAGACCGAGGCCGGCGTGCATCGCCTGGTGCGCATCAGCCCTTATGACTCGCAGGCGCGCCGCCACACCTCGTTCTCGTCGGTCTGGATCTATCCCGAGGTGGACGACACCATCAATATCGAGATCCTGGACAAGGATTGCCGCATCGACACCTATCGCGCCTCTGGCGCCGGCGGCCAGCATATCAACAAGACCGACTCGGCGGTCCGCATCACCCACATCCCCACCGGCATCGTGGTGGCCTGCCAGACCGAACGCTCGCAGCATCAGAACCGCGCCCGCGCCTGGGACATGCTGCGCGCCCGCATGTACGAGGCCGAACTGCAGCGGCGCGAGGCCGAGGCCCAGGCCCTGGAAGCGACCAAGACCGATATCGGCTGGGGCCATCAGATCCGTTCCTATGTGCTGCAGCCGTACCAGATGGTGAAGGACCTGCGCACCAACGTGGAAACCTCGGACACCCAGGGCGTGCTGGACGGTGACCTGGATATGTTCATGGCCGCCTCGCTGGCCGCCCGCATCAAGGGCCAGGAGACCGAAGCCTGATGGCCCGCCACGCCCAAATCACCGAGGAGTCCATCCGTGCGGTGGTGGATGCCTTCTATGGCAAGATCCAGGCCGACCCGGTGCTGGGTCCGGTGTTCGGCCGCTTTGTCGAGGATTGGGGCCCGCATCTGCAGAAGATGTATGATTTCTGGTCTTCGGTCCTGCTGGGCACCGGCCGCTTCAAGGGCAGCCCCATGTTCGCCCATATGAAGATCGACGACCTGCAGCCGCAGATGTTCACCCACTGGCTGGCCCTGTTCGAGGAAACCTGCGACGAGGTGATGGAGCAGGACGCCGCCACCGCCATGATCACCGTGGCCCGGCGCATGGGCGCCAATCTCGCCAACGGCACCCTGGAAGAGCGCCCGGACTGGGCCCCGCCGTTGAAGGCGGAGTAGG
>CAYOKN010000482.1:0-677 GCA_964404545.1 uncultured Rhodospirillaceae bacterium
CCAGCCCGGCGGCCTCGGCCTTGTCGCGGTCCTGGTACTGGTCGAAAGGCGGCATCTGCTGTCCCGGCTTGATTTGATCTGGATCAAACACCAGATCGGCCGAGCTTGCAAGGCCGCGACGTCAGGCTTCGCCCTTTTCGCGGTTGCCTTTGTCGGCAGTGGCCGGGTCCTGGGGCTGCGGCTGGTCATCGTCGAACAGGATGCGGTGCGCCGCCCCGTCCAGGTCGTCGAACTGCCCGGACTTCAACGCCCACAGGAAAGCCGCCAGGCCCGCCGCCCCCAGCAACAAGGCCACCGGGATGAGCATCAGAAGGTTGGTCACGCGGTCTTCCTCCGGGCCAGGCGCAGGGCATTGGTGATTACGATGATGCTGGAGGTAGACATGGCGACGGCCGCAATCAATGGCGTGACCATGCCCATGACCGCCATGGGCACGGTCACCACATTATAAGCGAAGGCCAGGATGAAATTCTGCCGCACCAGCCGGTCCGAGATGCGGGCCACGTCCAAGGCCTCGAGCACTGGCGACAGCTTGATGCCCTGGAACACCACATCGGCGGCGGTCTGGCTGACATCCACGGCGCTGCTGGGCGACAGCGACACATGGGCCAGGGCCAGGGCAGGCGCGTCGTTCAGGCCGTCGCCCACCATCATCACCCGGCGGCCCTGATCGGCCA
>CAYOKN010000482.1:715-944 GCA_964404545.1 uncultured Rhodospirillaceae bacterium
CAGCCCGCCTGCCAACGCTCGATGCCCAGCTCGGCGGCCACGGCGGCCACCACCTCGGGCCGGTCGCCCGACAGCAGCTCGACGGCCAGGCCGCGCTTTCGCAGGCCCGCCACCACCAGCTTGGCATCCGCCCGCACCGTGTCCGAGAAGCGGAACCGGACCGGCGCCTGCCCCGGCCGGGCGAACCACAGTTCTGGGCCGGTGGCCGGGTCTGCCTCCACCTCCAGCC
>CAYOKN010000482.1:993-1685 GCA_964404545.1 uncultured Rhodospirillaceae bacterium
GACGCCCGAGGCCACCGGCACGGTGGGGGCGGCGCGCACCAGGGCGCGGGCCAGGGGATGCTTGGACGAGGCAGCCAGCCCGGCGGCCTCGTCCAGGTCCGCCTGGGTCCAGCCCTGGTCGCGGATCAGTTCGGGCCGGCCCAAGGTCAGGGTGCCGGTCTTGTCGAACACCGCCACATCCACCTCGGCCAGGCGTTCCTGGGCAGTGGGGCTTTTCATCAGGATGCCCTGGCGCATCAGGCGCCCGGTGGCCACCACCTGCACCACCGGCACCGCCAGGGCCAGGGCGCAGGGACAGGTGATGATCAGCACCGCCACGGCATTGAGCAGGGCCACCTGCCAGGCGATATCGGTCAGGCCGATCCAGCCGAAGAAGGTGATCAGTGCCATCAGATGCACCACCGGCGCGTAATAGCGCGCCACCCGGTCGGCAATGGCCACATATTTGGCGCGGCCCTGCTCGGCAACCTCCATCATCCGCACGATCTCGGCCAGCAGGGTGGTCTCACCCACGGCGGTCACCGCCACCCGCAAGGGCGCCGACAGGTTCAGCGTGCCTGCGAACACCTTGTCGCCGGGCTTCACCGCCTGGGGCACCGATTCGCCCGAGATCAGGCTGGTGTCCAGGTCCGATCGCCCCTCGGTGATGGTGCCGTCCACGCCCACCCGCTCGCCGGTGGCCACCAGCACGG
>CAYOKN010000483.1:0-1640 GCA_964404545.1 uncultured Rhodospirillaceae bacterium
GCAGCAGGGCATAGGTCATCGCCTGGGTGATGATCGACAGGTAGACGCCGGTGACCCGCGAGCGGAAGGCAAACCAGCCGAACACGAAGGCCAGCGCCCCCGGCACCAGGAACACCATCACCAGGGCATAGGCGAAATGGTCGAAGCCGTACCAGTAGACCGGCAGCTCCTTCCAGTTCAGGAACACCATGAAATCGGGCAGCACCGGATGGGCATAGACGCCCCGGGTGCCGATCTGGCGCATCAGGTACATGCCCATGGCATAGCCGCCGAGGGCAAAGAAGGCGCCATGGCCGAGCGACAGAATGCCGCAATAGCCCCAGACTAGGTCGATCGACAGGGCCAGCAGGGCATAGCAGACATATTTGCCCAGCAGCGAGACCACATAGGTCGGCACGTGGAAGGGCGAGCCCGGCGGCAGCAGCAGGTTCGCCAGCGGCACCAGCACCATGACGGCCGCCAGGATGGCCAGGAAGGCGAATGCCTGGCGGTCGAGCAGGCGGATCAGCGGCAGCGGCGCCATCACCCCTCCACCGCCCGGCCCTTCAGCGCGAACAGGCCGCGCGGGCGCTTCTGGATGAACAGGATGATCAGCACCAGGATGGCGATCTTGCCCAGCACCGCCCCGGCATAGGGCTCCAGGAACTTGTTGGCGAGGCCGAGGCTGAAGGCGCCCACCACCGTGCCCCAGAGATTGCCCACGCCGCCGAACACCACCACCATGAAGCTGTCGATGATGTAGGACTGGCCGAGATTGGGGCTGACATTGTCGATCTGCGACAGCGCCACCCCGGCGATGCCGGCCACCCCCGAGCCGAGCCCGAAGGTGAGCGCGTCCACCCTGGCGGTGCGGATGCCCATGGAGGCGGCCATGGCGCGGTTCTGGGTGACCGCCCGCATCTCCAGCCCGATCGGCGTCAGCTTCAGGAGCGCCATCAGCAGCAGGAACACGGCCAGGGTGAAGCACAGGATCCACAGGCGGTTGTAGGTGATGGTGATCTGGCCCAGCTCGAAGGCGCCGCTCATCCAGGAGGGCGCGCCGACCTCGCGGTTGGTCGGGCCGAAGGCGGTGCGCACCGCCTGCTGCAGGATCAGCGACAGGCCGAAGGTGGCCAGCAGCGTCTCCAGCGGCCGGCCGTAGAGGAAGCGGATCACCCCGCGCTCGATCGCCACGCCGACGGCGCCGGCGACCAGGAAGGCGAGAGGGATGGCGATGACCAGCGACCAGTCGAACAGTCCGGGGGCGTGGCTGCGGATCACCTCCTGCACCACGAAGGTGGTGTAGGCGCCCAGCATCACCATCTCGCCATGGGCCATGTTGATCACGCCCATCACCCCGAAGGTGATGGCAAGCCCGATCGCCGCCAGCAGCAGCACCGAACCCAGGGACAGTCCGTACCAGGCGTTCTGCAGGGCGCCCCACAGCGCCAGCAGGCGGTCGATCGAGTCGATCGCCGCTGCCGCGGCGGCCTTCACGGCATCGGGCGAGGTGGCCGGCAGGTTGCCCAGCAGGGCCTTTGCGTCCTGGTCGCCGCGGGCGCGCAGCACCTCGACCGCGGCCAGCCGCTCGGCCTCGCCGGCATCGGCACGGGTCAGGTCGATCGCCGCCTTCGCCTCGGCCAGGGCGGCGCGCAGGCGCG
>CAYOKN010000484.1:0-1639 GCA_964404545.1 uncultured Rhodospirillaceae bacterium
TCAACTGCCTTGGGCAGTCTATGAGCTCGTCAGGCTGGTTCCCATCCGGGAGGGGCTTGCATATATGAACCCCGGTCTCGTGCCCATCGACGTGGTGGCCGGCACTTTCGGCGCCAACATGACCTCGGGCGGGGCCAACGCCGAAATGGCCACCTTTTTGATCGTCGTCCTGGCCTTCCTGCTCGCGCGGCTCCGGGAAAAGGCGCTCGGCCTGGGCAGGCTGCTGCTGCTCGCCCCCTTCGTGCTGGCCCCCCTGTTCATCGGCGAAACCAAGGTGGTGGTCCTGCTGCTGCCCCTCATGTTCCTGGTCCTCTACCGGCGCGAGCTTCTGGCCCGGCCCCATTACGCCCTGGCCGGCCTGGTTTTCGGCTCGCTGCTCACCGTGGCGGCGGGGTATGCCTATGTGGAAATCACCCAGAAGCCGCTGGATCGATTGATCGATGAAACCCTGAGCTACAACGTCTACGAAAAAGGCTATGGCGGCTACGCCCTCAACCGCACCACCGTGCTGACCTTCTGGGCCGAGCAGCAGGGCCTGCACGATCCGCTCGGCGCGGTGTTCGGCCACGGTCTGGGCACGGCCCACGACGCCACTGGCGGCGAGGTCAGCCACCGCTATCCTGGCTATGGCATCGGCCTTACCGCCGCATCCCAATTGCTGTGGGAGCAGGGGCTTCTGGGCACGGCCCTGTTCCTCTCCCTCCTCGCCTTCTCCTGGCGGACCGCCGGACGGGTGCGCCGCGCGCCCACCGCGCCCCCCTGGGCCCGGGCCGATGCCGCCGCCATCCAGGCCGCGCTGCCGCTCTTCGCCTTCTATCTGGTTTACCGCAACGCACTGCTCGACGTGCTGCCCTTCCAGATCGTCTTCTGGGGACTGCTGGGCTATCTCGCCTGGCTGTCGCGGCGCTATCCGGCGGGGCGCCGGGCATGACGCACGCCGTGTATTCCGGCGCGGCCCTGCGCCGCGCGGTCTGGCAGTTTCTGACCGGCAAGGCGGCATCCGCCTTGCTGACATTCATCATCCTGCTGTGGCTGGTGCGGCTGCTGCCCATCGCGGAATATGGCGCCTATGCGGTGCTCATCGCAGGCACGGAGTTGGGCTTTGCGCTCGCTGGGCTGGGGCTGACCTGGCTGGCGGCACGGGATCTGCCCGACTACCGCCTGCATGCGGACGGGAAATCGCTTGGCCGGTTCTGCATCCGTCTCCTCCTCTGGCAGGCCGTCGCCCTCGTCGCATTCGTCGCCGCCATGGCCGCTTTGCTGGATGTCTACCTCGGCTGGGCGGGCCTGGATGGATACCGCCTTGCTGCCTTGCTCGCGCTGGCGCTCCTGCTGGCCGAGGGACTGGGGCGCTTCCTGCGCGAGGGCCTGATGGCGCCCCTCATGCTGCAAGGCGCCGCGCGGGCGAGCCTGATCCTGCGGCAGACCGCCTTTCTAGCCGCCATCGCGGCCATGGCCCATGCCGGCCAGACCCGCGTCGCCTGGGTGCTGGCGGCGGAGGCGGCCGCCGCGCTGTTGGGCGCGCTGGTGGCAGGGGGCGTGCTGGTCCGGCACCTGTACGTCCTGCGCGGCAAGTCCGCCGAAGCCGGCTGGCAGGCGCCGCCCCTGGCCACCCAGTGGCGCATGGCCCTGCGCATGT
>CAYOKN010000485.1:0-1633 GCA_964404545.1 uncultured Rhodospirillaceae bacterium
CATGCGTTTCATGGGATTCTCCTGAACTTGGATGAAAACGGGGAGCATGTTGCCATGCTCCCCGCGTGGGGTCTACCCGAAGATCGGCTTACTTGATCTTCTTGGCGCCGGCCTGCTCGAGGTAGGTCTTGGCGCGCAGGCCGAGGTCGGCCGCCTTCACCTGGTACTGCCAGACCTGCTCGGCCCAGAGGTTGGCCTGTTCCCAGTCCTTCTTCTTGGCCGCTTCCTCATGCTTGGCCTTGGCGTCCTTGATCTTGTTGAGCTGATCGGTGGCGTCCTCGACCATGGCGACGACGTCCGGGAAGTCCTTGAAGTTCACCGAGGTGATGTAGCCCACCACGGAGTCGATCACCGCCTGGGTGTCGGCGATCTTCTTCACGGTCTTCTTGTAGTCGTCCTCGGTGTAGCCGGCCTTGGCCAGGCTGGTCTTGGTCGGCTTCCAGCCCTTCGGCTTGACGAGCAGGTAGCCCATCATCTCGAGGTGCAGCGCCGAGCAGAACTCGGTGCAGTAGTAGGGATAGACGCCTTCCTTGTCGGCCTTGAACTTGACCGTCACCGTCTTGCCGGGCTCGACCGAGGCGTGCACGTTGTAGGTCGACACCGTGAAGCCGTGGGTCTCGTCCTGGGCGCGCTCGAGGTTGGTGAGATGGATGGTGACCTCGTCGCCCACCTCCGCCTCGATGGTCTCAGGCGTGATGTGCGAGCGGATCAGCGTGCCATACACCGTGACCTTGTTGCCCTTCTTCTCGGTGCGTTCCTCGCCGGCGCGCACGCCGCCCGGATGCGGCTTGTCGGTGCGGGAATCGGTGCCGACCTTGTAACGTACGCCGGGTTTCAGCTTGCTGGCGGAAATGGCCACCGCATAGTGCGGCTCGCCCAGCGGCAGGGGCATGTCGTAGAGGAGCTGCATCTTGTCGTTCGAGATGTCGATCAGCTGGTGGTTCTGCGGATGCAGGGGGCCCACCGGCACGAAGCGGTCGATGGCCAGCTTGTTGAGCGCGACGAGATACTTGCCGGCCGGCTTGGTGGAATCGCCCTCCATGGTCATCAGGTGGCCGATGTTGTAGTGCACGCTGATCTTGTCGAGCACCTTGCCGGCGCAGTAGTCCCACTTCGCGACCTGGGTGTCGACGTACAGCGAGGTGTAGGCGACGCAAGCCTTGGAGTCATACTGCGTGTGCAGCGGGCCGAGGCCGAGCGGAACCTGCACGTGCAGGGCGTCCTTCATGCCGATCACGGGGATGCCGTAGGGATCCTTCGACTCGAACTTGCCGGCCTGGATGGCGGCCTGGATCTTCTCGAAGGAATACACCGAGGCGTGGGTGTCGAGCTTGCCGCCGACGACGATGTACTTGCCGTCCGGGGTGACGTCGACGCCGTGCGGGCTCTTCGGCTCCGGCACCAGGAAGAGGAGACCTTCCTTGACGGCGACCTCGATCGGGATCACCTTGTGGCCGTTGATGAGCTTGAAGCCCTTGCCGGCATTCACCATCTCGGCAGCCTTCTTCCAGTTCATCACGTGCAGGTAGTCGGTGTCCTTCGCCGAGCAGCCCGCCTCATAGGGCGGCCGGCCCTTCTCGATGCCGCCGACGTAGCGCTCGGCGCAGAACGAGTTGGTGAAGGCCCAGCCGTC
>CAYOKN010000486.1:0-1631 GCA_964404545.1 uncultured Rhodospirillaceae bacterium
CCCGAGGGCCGCAGCTACCGCATCGCCGTGGTCAGCATCAAGAAGGCCTATCCCGGCCATGCCCGGCGCATCATGATGGGCGTGTGGTCGTTCCTGCGGCAGTTCGTCTATACCAAATTCGTGATCATCGTGGACGATGACATCGACTGCCGCGACTGGAAGGACGTGATGTGGGCCATGTCCACCCGCATGGACCCGGTGCGCGACATCGTCACCGTGGACCAGACCCCCATCGATTATCTGGATTTCGCCAGCCCGGACTCGGGCCTGGGCGGCAAACTGGGGCTGGACGCCACCAACAAGCTGTACCCCGAGACCAAGCGCGAATGGGGGGTCAAGCTGCGGATGGATCAGACCGTCGTGGATGAGGTTACGCGCAAATGGGCCAGCTATGGCCTGCCGGGCAGCGGAGCGCCCATATGGAAATGACCCCGCCGCCCGGCCCGGGGAAGCAGTCGCGCCTGCGCCTCGCGCTGGCGATGCTGGCCTGCCTGTCCATCTGCGTCACTTTCGGCGCATTGCTGCAAAGCGCATTCAACGGCTAGTCTGGTCTTCAGACACCCAGGGGAACGCGAAAGAGGATCGCCATGTCTGCCGAACAGAACGCCCTCGACCTTCTGTCCGATCTGGTCGGGAAGGCCAAGGCCGCCGGAGCCGATGCCGCCGATGCGGTGCTGGTGGACTCGGCCACCCTGTCCCTGTCCGTGCGCCTGGGCGCCCTGGAGCGGTTGGAACGCTCGGAATCGGGCGATGTGGGCCTGCGGGTCATCATCGGCAAGCGCCAGGCCATGGTGTCCTCGTCCGACCGTTCGCGCCGCGCCTTGGACGAGCTGGTGGAACGGGCCGTGGCCATGGCCCACACGGTGCCCGAAGACCCCTATTGCGGCCTGGCCGACCCGGGCGCCATCGCCCCCTCGGTGCCGCAGCTGGACATTTGCGACCCCGCCGAGCCCTCGGCCGACGACCTGGTGGGCTTGGCCCTGGCCTGCGAGGACAGCGCCCGCGCCGTCAACGGCGTGACCAACACCGAGGGCGCGGAAGCCGGCTGGGGCCGGTCCATGATCGCCATCGCCGGCTCCAACGGCCTGTCCGCCTCCTATTGGATGAGCCATTCCAGCCTGTCCGTCTCGGTCCTGGCCGGCGATGCCGCCACGGGCATGGAGCGCGACTATGACTATACCGGCGCCGTCTATCTGACGGACATGCGCACCGCCGAGGATGTGGGCCGCTCGGCCGGCCGGCGCGCGGTGCATCGGCTGGGGGCGCGCAAGGTGAAGACCTGCCGGGTGCCCATCATCTTCGATCCCCGCGTCTCGCGTGGGCTGTTGGGCCATCTGTCGGGGGCCATCAATGGCAGCGCCATTGCGCGCGGCACCAGCTTTCTCAAGGACAAGATGGGCCAGCGTCTGTTCCGCCCCGGCATCACCGTGGTGGACGATCCGCACCGGGCGCGCGGCCTGCGCTCCAAGCCCATCGACGCCGAGGGCTTGGCCAACGGCCGCCGCACCATCATCGAGGACGGGCGCCTGACCACCTGGATCCTGGATCTGCGCTCGGCCCGCCAGCTGGGCCTGGCCAGCACCGCCCATGCCAGCCGCGGCACCGGCTCGCCGCCCAGCCCGGCGGTGACC
>CAYOKN010000487.1:0-1625 GCA_964404545.1 uncultured Rhodospirillaceae bacterium
CGCCCCATCCCCGGTTGCGTCCCCCGCCAAGGTGGTACTCCCCTTGCGCGGTCTATGTCCTAAGGGAAAGTGCGCTATTCAGCTTTCTGCCTATCCCCGTTCGGGGGGCAGGCTTTCCTGAAGCGACCGAAAGGGATGGTTGTGTCTTCCAACCTGACTTCCGACGTCCAGACCGCTCCCGCTCCGTGGGACCAGGCCGACCAGGCCGACGAAAAGCTGAGCCGGGCGCTGCGCCCGGAAAAGGGCGCCTTGAAGCGCGCCCTGGCCGCCTGCCGCGGCGCCGCCGGCGCCACCATCGGCTTTTCGCTGGTGGTCAATCTGCTGGTCTTCACCTCGCCGCTCTACATGCTGCAGGTCTATGACCGGGTGCTGACCAGCCGCAACGAGACCACGCTGGTGATGCTGACCGCGCTGGCCGCCGCCATGATGCTGGTGATGGCGGTGCTCGAGCATCTGCGGTCCCGTGTGCTGGTGCGGGCCGGGGCCCGGCTGGACCGGCAGCTGTCCGGCAAGGTGTTCTCGGCGGTGTTCGAGGCGGGCAGCCGCAATGGCAATGGCGGTCATGGCCAGGCCCTGCGCGACCTGGACAGCGTGCGCGACTTCGTCAGCGGACCGGGCATCACCACCCTGTGCGACGCCCCCTGGGCGCCCTTGTTCGTGGCCGTGGCCTTCCTGATGCATCCGCTGCTGGGTCTGGTGACCCTGGGCGGCATCGTGGTGATCCTGGCCCTGGCCGTGGCCAACGAGCTGTTGACCCGCCGCAGCCTGCAACATGCCAATGGCGAAGCGGTGGCGGCGGCCACCTTCGTCGAAACCTCCTTGCGCAACGGCGAGGCGGTGGCCGCCATGGGCATGGTGCCCGGTCTGGCCCGGCGCTGGATGGAGCGGCACGAGCGCGCCTTGGCGCTGCAGGCCCATGCCGCCGACCGCGCCGGCATGCTGATGGCCCTGTCGAAATTCGTCCGCCTGTTCCTGCAGTCGGGCATCCTGGGCCTGGGCGCCTGGCTGGCCATCCGTGGCGAGATCACCGCCGGCGGCATCATCGCCTGTTCCATCATCCTGGGCCGTGCCCTGGCGCCGGTCGAGATGGCGGTGGGGCACTGGCGCGGCTTCGTCAATGCGCGCACCGCCTATGGTCGCCTGCAGGCCCTGATGGGCGCGGTGGATGTGCGCCCCGATCCCATGCAACTGCCCGATCCCGAGGGCGCCGTGGCCCTGGACCGGGTGCTGGCCTTTGCCCCCGGCGGCAAGGAGCCGGTGCTCAAGGGGGTGACCTTCTCGTTGCAGCCCGGCGAGGTGCTGGGGTTGGTGGGCTCGTCCGGCTCGGGCAAGTCCAGCCTGGCCCGCGTGCTGTGCGGCGTCTGGCCGCCGGCCCAGGGCAGCGTGCGCCTGGACCATGCCGAGCTGTCCCAGTGGAGCCGCGAGCGCCTGGGGCCGCATCTGGGCTATCTGCCCCAGGATGTGGAGCTGTTCGACGGCACCGTGGCCGAGAACATCGCCCGCTTCGGCCGCATGGATGCCGCTGCCGTGGTGCAAGCGGCCCAGATGGCCGCGGTGCATGAGATGATCCTGCGCCTGCCCGACGGCTATGACACCCGCGTGGGCGCCAGCGGCCACGCCCTGTC
>CAYOKN010000488.1:0-1623 GCA_964404545.1 uncultured Rhodospirillaceae bacterium
CCGCCCTTTGCGCTAAACACACCGCTTCCCGGCGTCGGCACCCCTGGAGGCGACGCCGTTTTGATATTGGAGATTTGACAAATGTCCGAAGTCACTTCGATCAGCGCTTTCAAGCGCGACCGGGCCGGTAAGGGGGGCGCCCGGGCCACCCGTCGCGAAGGCCGTGTTCCCGGCGTCGTCTATGGCGGTAAGCAGGCCCCCGTGCTCATCAGCTTCGATCCCCGCCACATCTGGGCCGAGCTGAACAAGTCGGGCTTCTACACCCGCATTTTCGACATCGCCATCGAGGGCGGCTCCAAGGAGCATTGCCTGTGCCGCGACGTGCAGTTCCACCCCGTGACCGACCAGCCGGTGCACATCGACTTCCTGCGCGTCTCCAAGGAGACCAAGGTGCATGTGAACGTGGCCGTGCACTTCATCAACCAGGACAAGTCGCCTGGCCTGAAGCGCGGCGGCGTGCTGAACATCGTGCGCCATGACGTGGAAGTGGTCTGCGGCGCCGAGGATGCCCCGTCGGAGCTGGTGGTGGACCTGACCGGTCTGGAGATCGGTGACTCGGTGCACATCTCGGCCGTGAAGCTGCCCGCCGGCGTGACCCCCGCCGTGCAGGACCGCGACTTCACCATCGCCACCATCGCCGCCCCCACCGTGGCCCCCGCGGCCGCCGAGGGCAGCGAAGGCTAAGGCACGCGACCGATGAAACTTGTGGTTGGTCTGGGCAACCCCGGCGGGGCCTATGCCCGCAACCGCCACAATATCGGGTTCATGGCGGCGGACGAGATCGTCCGCCGCCATAACTTTTCGCCCTGGCGGTCAAAGTTCCAGGCCGAGGTCTCGGAGGGCAGCATCGCCGGCGAAAAGGTGCTGGTGATCAAGCCCCAGACCTATATGAACCTGTCCGGCCAGTCCGTGGCCCAGGCGGCGCGCTTCCACAAGATCGACCCGGCTGACATCCTTGTGCTGCATGACGAGCTGGATCTGCCCCCCGCCAAGATGCGGGCCAAGAAGGGCGGCGGCGCCGGCGGCCACAATGGCCTGAAATCCATGGACCAGCATCTGGGCTCCAAGGATTATTGGCGTGTGCGCCTGGGCATTGGTCATCCCGGCCACAAGGACCTGGTCAGCGGCTATGTACTGCACGATTTCGCCAAGGCGGACGAGGCCTGGCTTACCCCCCTGATCGACGCGGTGGCCGAGGCTCTGCCCCTGCTCTTGCGCGGCGACGACGGGGGCTTTATGAACCGGGTGACGGTGCTGACGGCGCCGCCGAAGCCACCCAAGAAGACAGACACCGAAAACTCCCGGAGCCAGTGATGGGTTTCAACTGCGGCCTCGTCGGACTGCCCAATGTGGGCAAGTCCACCCTGTTCAACGCGCTGACCAGCACCGCTGCGGCGCAGGCGGCCAATTATCCCTTCTGCACCATCGAGCCCAATGTGGGCCGCGTGGCGGTGCCCGACGACCGGCTGGACAAGCTGGCCGCCATCGCCAAGTCGCAGAAGATCCTGCCCACCCAGCTGGAATTCGTGGACATCGCCGGTCTGGTGCGCGGCGCCTCACGCGGGGAAGGCCTGGGCAACCAGTTCCTGGCCAATATCCGCGAGGTGGACGCCATCGTCCATG
>CAYOKN010000489.1:0-1614 GCA_964404545.1 uncultured Rhodospirillaceae bacterium
CAGCGCCTGCTGGCCCGGCTGGGCGACGGCCCGGCGCCCCGGCCCGACTGGCGCCTGACCGCGCCCCTGGAGCCCGACCAGACCCCGGCCGAATACCAGGCGCGGGTGGCGCGGGTGGTGGACTACATCCATGCCGGCGACATCTTCCAGGCCAATCTGGCGCAACGCTTTTCCGGCCGCCTGCCGCCGGGGCTGGCGCCCTGGGAGCTTTATCTGCGGCTGCGCGCGGTCAATCCGGCGCCATTCGCCGCCTTTCTGGCGGTGGATGGGGTCAGCCTGCTGTCGGCCAGCCCGGAACGCTTCCTGCGCCTGGCCGAGGGGCGGGTCGAGACCCGGCCCATCAAGGGCACCCGCAAGCGCGCCGCCGACCCGGCCGCCGATGCGGCGGCGGCGGCGGAACTGCTGGCCAGCGACAAGGACCGGGCCGAGAACCTGATGATCGTGGACCTGTTGCGCAACGACCTGTCCAAGGTCTGCGCCCCCGGGTCGGTCTCGGTACCCGAACTGTTCGGCCTGGAAAGCTATGCCACGGTGCATCACCTGGTGTCGGCGGTGCAGGGCAGCCTGCGCCCCGGCCAGGGGCCGGTGGACCTTCTGCGCGCCTGCTTCCCCGGCGGTTCCATCACCGGAGCGCCCAAGGTGCGGGCCATGCAGATCATTTCCGAGCTGGAGCCGGTGCGGCGCGGCCCTTATTGCGGCAGCCTGGCCTGGATCGGCTTCGATCATGCCATGGACAGCAGCATCCTGATCCGTACCATGGTGGCGGCCGAGGGCGCCGTCACCCTGCATGCCGGCGGTGGTGTGGTGGCGGACAGCGATCCGGCCGCCGAATATCACGAGACCCTGGCCAAGGCCGCCGCCTTGCGGGCCAGTCTGTCGGGGGAGTGGCTGTAAGATGAAATTGCTGCTGAACGGGACGCTGACCGAAGCGTGCGAGGCCCGCATCGACCCCGCCGACCGGGGCTTCACCCTGGGCGACGGCCTGTTCGAGACCATGCGCGCAAGGGCCGGCAAGGTGCCCAGCCTGCCCCGCCATTTCAAGCGCCTGGCCGAGGGCGCCAAGCTGCTGGGCCTGCCCCTGCCGCTGGACCAGGCGGCCATGGGGGCGGCGGTGGCGCAGGTGCTTGAGGCCAACGGGCTGGCCGAGGCCGTGCTGCGCCTGACCGTGACCCGGGGCGTGGGTCAGCGCGGCCTGCTGCCGCCCGACCCCTGCACCCCCACGGTAATGCTGACGGCGGCGCCGCTGCCCCCGCCCATGGGGCCGGCGCGGGCCATCATCGCCAAGTCCACCCGGCGCAACGAGCACTCGCCCTTGAGCCGGATCAAGAGCCTGAACTATGGCGACAACATCATCGCCCGTAGGGAGGCCCAGGCCGCCGGGGCCGATGATGCCCTGCTGCTGAACAGCCAGGGCCGCCTGACCGAAAGCACCGTGGCCAACCTGTTCCTGGTTCAGGATGGCGACGTGATGACCCCGCCGCCCGCCGAGGGCTGCCTGCCCGGTGTCATGCGGGCAGAGGTGATGGACCGCCTGGGCGCCGGCACCGCCAAGATCACCGTGGACGACCTGTGGAGCGCCACCGAGGCCTTCCTGACCAACAGCCTGGGCGTGCG
>CAYOKN010000490.1:0-1576 GCA_964404545.1 uncultured Rhodospirillaceae bacterium
CGGAGTGGCGCCGCCAGCCGGCGGCGTGGTGCCGAAGGTCGGGCGCGGAGCGGCCGGGGTGGCCGGAGCCTGGGCGCCGAAGCCGCCCACCGGGAAGGTGGCGCTGGCGCCGGCACCGCGATTCACCGTATAGACGCCGCGCTGGCCCTGCACCGGCTTGAAGGCATCGGAGATGCCCAGCACCGTCTCGGCGCCGCCCAGATAGAGGATGCCGTCATCGGGCATCAGCTTGGCCATGTTTTCCAGGACCTTGGCCTTGGTGGCCTGGTCGAAATAGATCAGCACGTTGCGGCAGAACACCACATCGAACTGGCCCAGCGGCTTCAGATCGGTGAGCAGATTGTATTCGCGGTATTGCACCATCGCCCGGATGGCCGGGTCGATCTGCCACATCTCGTCCTTCTTCTTGAAGTACTTGACCAGCAGCTGGATGGGCAGGCCGCGCTGCACCTCGAACTGGGAATAGACACCGGCCTTGGCCTTGTCCAGCATCTCGGTGGAGATGTCGGTGCCCACGATGTCGATGCGCCAGCCATTCAGCTGCGCCCCGGCTTCCTTCAGGATCATGGCCAGGGAATAGGGCTCCTGGCCCGAGGACGATGCGGCCGACCAGATGCGCAAGGACTTCTTCGCCGCGCGGGCCTGCAGCATCTGCGGCAGGACCATGTCGCGGAACTGGTCGAAGGGCTTGATGTCCCGGAAGAAGAAGGATTCGTTGGTGGTCATGGCCTCGGTGACGTCGCGCGCCAGCGCTTCGTCACGGCCACCCCGCAGATTGGCCACCAGCTCGTCCAGGCCCTTGAGGCCCCGGTTGCGGGCCAGCGGCATCAGACGGGATTCAAGCAGATAGGACTTGTCCTTGGTCAGCACCAGGCCGGACCGGTCCTTCAGCATGTTGGCGATGAAGTCGAAATCCTCGGGCTTCAGCATCTCAGCCTCGCTTCGTCGCCAGTTTCATGACATAGGGCGCGATCTCGGCCAGCGGCAGCACGGCCGAACAGGCGCCCGTATGGGCGGTGGCGCCGGGCATGCCCCACACCACGCTCGAGGCTTCGTCCTGGGCGATCACGGTGCCGCCGCCATCGGCGATCACCTTGCCGCCCTTGGCCCCGTCCGAGCCCATGCCGGTCAGCACCACCGCCAGGGCACGCCGGCCATAGGCGGCCGAAACCGAGCGGAACATGGGGTCCACGGCGGGACGGCAAAAATTCTCGGGCGGATTCTTATTCAGGCGGATCACCTTCTGGGCCCCCTGGCTTTCCACCACCATGTGGAAATCGCCCGGCGCCACATAGACGCGCCCGCTCTGGATCACTTCACCATCCTTGGCCTCGGCCGCGTTCCAGCCGGACACCCGGCTGATATGCTCGGCCAGGATGGTGGTGAAGGTGGCGGGCATGTGCTGGGTGATCAGAATGGGCTGGCGCACGGTGCCGGCGCGCATGGTGCCCAGGACCGAGAACAGCGCCTGCGGGCCGCCGGTGGACGAGCCGATGGCGATGACCTCGGGCACCTCGGTGCTGGGCTGGCGCAGGGTGACCGGACCGGCCTGGGGATGGATCGGCACCGGCTTGGG
>CAYOKN010000491.1:0-1557 GCA_964404545.1 uncultured Rhodospirillaceae bacterium
GCGAATTCGCCGTGGGCGACCCGCTGCGCTTCAGCGACCACGACCCGCTGCTGGTAAGGCTGAACCTCGCGCCGGTGCCCGAGCCCGAGACCTGGGCCATGCTGCTCGCCGGGCTGGGCTTGCTCGGATCATTCGGACGCCTGCGCAAAGCGTAAGCACCGTCGTCGGAATCGGCATGAACCGCTCTCACGCCGGCGGCCGAACGGTTCTTGCGGAAGATCGTGTTCAGCCCTGCTTGCGCCGACGAATCACAAAGCGCAGCAGACCAAGCCCTGGCAGCAGCATGGCATAGGCCCCGGGTTCGGGCACCGGCAGTCGCGGGCTCGTCGAGAAACCGGCCGAAGACCAGCCGGCACCGGACGGGAAGAGATACGCCGGATCGTAGGACAAATAGGCCCAACGGCCGCCATCACTCCCAGGTTCGAGGGTGATGACGCCACCGACCAGGCGCGGCGGCTGCCGGGTGGGGTCGAAGTCCTGGCCGGCCACCAGGGTGAGCAATCCGAGTGCGGCGAAGCTGCCCCCCACATCAATGCGCCCGCTCAAGTCAAGATTCGCCGCCTCCAGAGTGATCCGCCAGCCCGGAGCGATGAGATCCCCGGCGAGAACGAGGCTGCCGCGGGCGCGCAGGACCGCTTCCCGCACCTCACCCGTGAAATGCAGAGTGACCCCGGCGGGGATGAAGATGTTGTCATGCTCGTATAGCCCACCCGGCAGGCTCAGGGATGCGAGCGGATGAAAATCGGCGGCCTGGGCAGGCGGGACGCAGCTCAGCAGCAACATGCCCGCCGCAATGGCGACGAATGCGTGTGCAGGGGATGCCCCGATTGGTATGCGCATAGCGGACTCCGGTACGGTTTCCCGCCACCGTAAGCGGGCAGCTTTGCGTTTTCGTGTCCACCAGCGCTGCCGCCAATGAGCCGTGCGGCTCAGTCGTACCAACGCAAATCTGTAATCGGCTCGTGCGATGTTCATGCAAGGTGGATGGCCCGAAGGTGTCCACCTGTTGCCCGTACACCGTTACCCAGCATCCCGCCAGAGGAAACCCATGAACCTGAGACCCACCCTCATCGCCGCCGCCCTGGCCGGCCTGCTCGCCCAACCCGCGCTGGCCGCCCCCACCCCCCTGTACACCGTTCTGCCCGAACTGGAGACGCCCAACATCGCCAGCCCGGGTGACGCCGACGATCCTGCCATCTGGCTGCACCCCACCGACCCCTCCAAGACCCTGGTCATCACCGCCGTGAAGAACGGTGGCGCCCGGGTCTATGACCTTGCCGGCGCCCAGGTGCAGGTGCTGGCCCCTTTCCCGGTCGCCTCCGGCGCCAGCCGCATCAACAACGTGGACGTGCAGTACGGCTTCCGGATGTACGACGGCAGCCGGGTGGACATCGCCGTGGGTAGCGACCGGGGACAGGATCTGTTCCGGGTGTGGCGGATCGACGGCGGTAGCACCGAGCCGCTGACCTACATCGGCACCGCCAACCCGACGCGCGCCTTCCTGGACAAGCCCGACGGCAGCGCCAACCCGGTGAGCGCCCAGAACACCGCCTACGG
>CAYOKN010000492.1:0-1554 GCA_964404545.1 uncultured Rhodospirillaceae bacterium
GGTGGTCAGCCCATCCCAGAGTTTTCCGGCCATCCGGAAGGGAGCCGAGGCGGCGTCCATGAGGTTGCCGCCCGCCGATTTGATCTGCTGCCAGGCTCCCGCAGCGGCCGAGAGAATCCCGCGAGCGGCGAAGCCGAACACTTTCGCGGGCAGCGACTGGGTAAGGCTCATGCCATCGGCGAGGGTCTTGAGCAACGCGGAGCCGGAAGCGGTCAGGCTGGCGAGTGGTCCCTCGCGGGCATCGGAGAACGGCAGTAGATTGCGCAGCTTGCCCAGAGCGTTTTTGAGCATGGTGAAGGGATAGGTCACCGACGACCAGATCCCTTCGCCCAAGGTAACGAGCAGCTTCTTGCCAGCCTCGAAGAAGGTGGTGTCCCCGGCGAAGAATGAGCGCACGGTGGCAAACATCTCCCGCAGGGTGCTGATGATCGGCAGATTCAGAATCGCTTGGCCGATCTGTCCGGCGGCGTCGGCCACCAGGCGTCCGATGGAGGTGAAGATGCCGGAAATGAAATTCCAGACCCCGACCACCACATCCCGCGCCCAGCGGAACGGAGTGGCAAGAAAATCGTAGACCGCGCCGCCAATGGCCTTGAGACCGTCCAGCAGGGAGATGTCGCCGGTCAGCACCTGCCAAACCGCATAGACGATCTTCCCGGCGGCCACGAATGCCTCGCCGATCATGCGCACGGGCAGCAGGAACTTGTAGATGAATTTGGTCGCTCCGATCAGGGACCCGACGATGATCTTGCCGACCCAGACCACGCTGCGCACCACCACCGCCAGGGTGCGGACGATGAGCGACAGGTTCCAGGCCACGATCTTCAGCGCGAATGCCAGCCCCTGCAGAAGCACACCGGCGACGGTGCCGATAACCGTTCCGAAGGTGCGCCAGGACGATCCGTCGGTGGCGCTGGCCGCCACGCCGAAGATCTCCACCACTGAAAAGACCGCGCTGGCCAGTGCCGCGTAGGCGCTCATCAGTGTGCGGACGGTTGGTTCGAGGATGGCGCGGATGCGGCCAAAGGCATGGGAGAACGCGGCCCACAATCCGGCCAGGGCCTCACGAACGCGGTAATAGGCCTTGAAGACGGTGACCACGAAGCCCAGCAGTCCGGCGGATTCGAGCTTCTTGGCCAATTCGGCCGACATCTGCCCGACGCCGCCGCTGAGAGAACCCACCAGCTCTCTGATCCCCTGGAACACCAGCGAGACCTTGTTCCAGGCCCCGGTGATGACATCCTGGATGCCGCCGAAGTTGGTTTCCCAGGCGCGTTTGAGCAAATACACCGAGAGGATCACGCCCGCGATGATCGCGGTGACGGGCAATAAATAGGTCGCGACCGCCGAACCCACCCCGGCGAGCGCGGCGCTGATGGCCACGAACCCGGCCTTGATGGCTGGAAGCATGAGTCCCACCATGCCCACGGCTGCGGTGACGGCTCCGGCCACGACCAGAATGGTGCCGAGGGCCATGGATAGTCCAAGGACCACCCGGGTCACGCCCGGCATCGATTTGGCCATGCGCTGCAGGAACAGAATGAAGCGGGAGAC
>CAYOKN010000493.1:0-1317 GCA_964404545.1 uncultured Rhodospirillaceae bacterium
CGGTCCCTTTCCGGCGGCCCGGCTGGCCCTGGCCGGCGGGGTCGAGGAACGGGTGGCCGCCGAGGGCGACGAGGCCGCCCTGGCCTGGCTGCGGGAAAGCCTGGCGCTGTCGCGCCGGCGGGACGGAGAAACGGGTGGCGCCGCCGAAGGCACCCACCGCACCGATCTTCTGGTGCGGCATGGCGGCAAGGACCAGCCGGCGGAACAGTGTTCCACCGGCGAGCAGAAGGCGGTGCTGATCAGCATCGTCCTCGCCCAGGCGCGGGTTCAGGCCGACCTCAGGGGCCTGCCGCCCATGCTGCTGCTGGACGAAGTGGCGGCACACCTGGACGGGGAGCGGCGCGCCGCCCTGTTCGACGAGCTTTGCGCCCTGGGCGCGCAGAGCTGGATGACCGGGACCGACGAACACCCGTTCGCGGCCCTGGGCGAGCGAGCCCAGTATTTCCGCGTCGAGGCGGGCAGCCTCGTGCGGCAACAGGCAGTGTGAGAAAAATGACCCAAACCGAACCGACCCCCATCGTGACCGAAGCCGCTGAATATGGCGCCGACTCCATCAAGGTGTTGCGCGGCCTGGACGCGGTGCGCAAGCGCCCCGGCATGTATATCGGCGACACCGACGACGGCTCGGGCCTGCACCACATGGTCTATGAGGTGGTGGACAACGCCATCGACGAGGCTCTGGCCGGCCATTGCGATGTGGTCACCGTGCAGCTGAACGGCGACGGGTCCTGCACCGTGCGCGACAACGGCCGCGGCATCCCCACCGACATCCACAAGGAAGAGGGCGTGTCGGCGGCCGAGGTCATCATGACCCAGCTGCATGCGGGCGGTAAGTTCGACCAGAACAGCTACAAGGTGTCCGGCGGCCTGCATGGCGTGGGCGTGTCGGTGGTGAACGCCCTGTCCGAGTTCCTGGACCTGCGCATCTGGCGGAATGGCAAGGAACACAAGATGCGCTTCCGCATGGGCGAGGCCGAGGCCCCGCTGGCGGTGGTGGGCGACGCCCCGTTCGTGCCGGAAAAGGGCCGCCCGCTGTCGGGCACCGAGGTCACCTTCCTGCCCAGCCCCACCATTTTCACCCAGGTGGAATTCGACCTCGCCACCCTGGAGCACCGTCTGCGTGAGCTGGCCTTCCTGAATTCCGGTGTGCGCATTCACCTGACCGATGCCCGCCATGCCGAGCCGGTGACCACCGAGCTGTTCTACGAGGGCGGCATCGACGCCTTCGTGCGCTATCTGGACCGGTCCAAGACCGCCCTGCATTCGCCCTCCATCTCCATGGCGGGCGAAAAGGACGGCATCACCGTGGAAGTGGCC
>CAYOKN010000493.1:1327-1548 GCA_964404545.1 uncultured Rhodospirillaceae bacterium
ATGGAATGGACCGACGCCTACCACGAGACCCAGCTCTGCTTCACCAACAACATCCCGCAGCGCGACGGCGGCACCCATCTGGCCGGCTTCCGCGCCGCCCTGACCCGTGCGGTCAATGCCTATGCCAATGAATCGGGCATCGCCAAGAAGGAAAAGGTGGCGCTGTCGGGCGACGACATGCGCGAAGGCCTGACCTGCGTGCTGTCGGTCAAGGTGCCGGA
>CAYOKN010000494.1:0-1546 GCA_964404545.1 uncultured Rhodospirillaceae bacterium
CCGTTCCTGGCCTCGCTGATGTCCAAGCAGCGGTTCGTGGACGGCAACCTGACCACCAATTTCATCGCCGAGGAATATCCGGACGGCTTCCATGCGGACGACCTGCCGCCGGAAAACCCCGAGACCCTGGTGGTGGTGGCTGCCGTCGCCCACTATCTGGCCGCCCAGCGCGACACCCAGATCTCGGGCCAGATGCCGGGCCATGAGGCCAAGCTGGCCGAGGACTGGGTGGTGGTGATCGGTGACGACTACCATCCCGTGACCGTGCGTCCGGCCGCCGGCGGCTTCGCCGTGGTGTTCCAGGGCGAGGCGGTGACCGTTCGCACCGAGTGGGAACTGGGCCAGCCGCTGTTCGTGGCCCACATCCACGACAAGCCGGTCTGCGTGCAGATCGACCGCTTGGGCGTCGGCTATCGCCTGTTCCACGCCGGCAGCCGCGCCGACGTGATGGTGCTGGCTCCCCGTGCCGCCGAGCTGAACAAGCTCATGCCGCACAAGGAGCCGCCGGACATGTCCAAGTACCTGCTGTCGCCCATGCCGGGCCTGCTGGTGTCCGTCGCCGTGAGCGAGGGCCAGGAGGTCAAGGCCGGCGAGGTTCTGGCGGTGGTGGAAGCCATGAAGATGGAAAACATCCTCCGCGCCGAACGCGACGGCACCGTGGGCAAGATCCACGCCGGTCCGGGCTCGTCCCTGGCCGTGGACCAGATCATCATTGAATTCGCCTAAGGGCGAGGACGGGACGATCCCCAACGAAGGCCGCGCATCCGCAAGGGTGCGCGGCCTTTGCCGTTTCCGGCCGGTTGTCACCGACTTATCAGGTGACGGGGCCTGCCGTTCGTGGCACCAAGGAACACTCAACCCGTGGAGGGCTCCTATGAATTCCCATCTTCATCAGCTGTTCCCCTGGCTGCAGGCCCAGGCGCCCATGCAGTCGCCGCTGCAGCAGGCCACCGAGGCCGCCGAGAGCCTGATGCAGGCCGGCATGCAGATGCTGGAGCAGAGCGCCCAGGTCTGGCAGTTCCTGTTCACCCAGCAGCAGGCGGTGCTGGTGCGCCATAACGAGATGCTGGAGCGCCAGGTGGAGCTGTACCGCCGCAGCCTGGGCCGCTGATGGCCGAGATCAAGACGCTGCACCTGTCCATCCAGGGGCGGGTGCAGGGGGTGTGGTATCGCGGCTGGACCGTGGACCAGGCGCGGGCCCGCGGCCTGGCCGGCTGGGTGCGCAACCGCGCGGACGGATCGGTCGAGGCGGTGGTCTCGGGCCCCGCCGAAGCGGTGGATGCCCTGGTGGATGCGTGCCGCAAGGGCCCGCCGCTGGCCCGGGTTGACCGGGTGATCGCGGAACCGGCCCCAGTGCCCGAGCAGACGGGCTTCGAGAAGCTGCCGACGGTCTAGGGAAAAGGCGGGCGAGGGCGCCCGCGCTCCCCTTGGCATGATCGCGGTGCACCGGAGCGCGGACGCCCTCGTCCGCTCCCACAAGCGGGCGAGACGCCGGAGCGCAGCGACTGGCGCATTGAGCGCCCCGGAGCTTTAGCGGAGGTGAGCC
>CAYOKN010000495.1:0-1543 GCA_964404545.1 uncultured Rhodospirillaceae bacterium
CCGGCGATCATGTCGATGCCCACGGTGCCGAACACCTGGCGCTTGGCGGCGGCCACATAGGCATTGCCCGGGCCGACGATCTTGTCCACCGGGCGGATGGTCTGGGTGCCATAGGCCAGCGCGCCCACCGCCTGGGCACCGCCCACGCGATAGATCTCGTCCACGCCGGCCACCCGGGCGGCAGCCAGCACCAGCGGATTCAGCACACCGTCGGGGCTGGGCACCACCATCACCAGCCGCTCGACGCCGGCCACCTTGGCGGGGATGGCGTTCATCAGCACGCTGGAGGGATAAGCGGCGGTGCCGCCGGGCACATAGAGGCCGGCGGCCTGCACCGGCAGCCAGCGGCTGCCCAGGCGCACGCCGTGGGCGTCGGTCCAGCTTTCCGAGGCGGGCAGCTGGCGGCGGTGATAGTCATGGATGCGCTCGGCGGCCAGTTCCAGCGCCCGCACCAGCGCCTGGTCGCAGCCCCGGAAAGCGGCGGTCACCTCGTCGGCGCCCACCTTCATGGTCTCGGCCGTCAGCTGCAGCCGGTCGAAGCGGGCAGTGTAGTCCAGCAGGGCGGCATCGCCCCGCTGGCGCACATCGGCCAGGATGGCGGCGACGGCGGCGTTCACGTCGGCGTCGGTTTCCCGCTTCTCGGACAGAAGCTGGATGAAGTCGCCTTCAAAGCTCGCAGAGCCGGCCAGCAGTTCACGCGGCATCGGCCACCTCCCGGAAACGATCGATCCAATAGCCCATCTCGTCCGGACGGGTCTTCAACGCCGTCCGGTTCACCACCAGGCGCGAGGAAATGTCGGCGATATGCTCGATTTCCACCAGGCCGTTGGCCTTCAGGGTCGAGCCGGTGGATACGAGGTCCACGATGCGCCGGCACAGGCCCAGGCTGGGGGCCAGCTCCATGGCGCCGTTCAGCTTGATGCACTCGGCCTGTACGCCCCGGGCGGCGAAATGGCGGCGGGTGATTTCGGGATATTTCGTGGCCACCGAGATATGCGACCAGCGCGCCGGATCGTCGCTTTCCACCATGTCCACGGGCTCGGCCACGGCCAGGCGGCATTTGCCGATCTTCAAATCCAGCGGCGCATAGATCTCGGGGAAATCGAATTCCATCAGGACGTCATTGCCGGCAACGCCGATCTGCGCCGCGCCGAAAGCCACGAAGGTGGCCACGTCGAAGCTGCGCACCCGGATGATGTCGATATGCGGATGATTGGTGGAAAAGCGCAAGGCGCGGGACTTCGGGTTGTCGAAGTCCGCTTCAGGCTCGATGCCGGCGGCGCGCACCAGCGGCATGGCTTCATCCAAAATCCGCCCCTTCGGCAGGGCGATGACCAGTTTTTCTTGATCCGACAAAATACCTCTCCGGCAGGAACAGCTTTCTTACATTATTGCGGCGCAAAGGGGCAAGGCGCTGGCGAGCATGGCGGTCCCCCGCTAATGTTGCCGCATGATCTTTCCCTCCCGTTCCTCGGCGCCGGTGCGCGCCCTGATGGCGTCCAACGCGCCGGCCGACCAGGCCGAGTTCGCCGCCTATCGGGCG
>CAYOKN010000496.1:0-1539 GCA_964404545.1 uncultured Rhodospirillaceae bacterium
CCGCGGGCCATGCGGTCGAGGAGCGCCCCGATTTGTCGCCCGAGGCCGAGGTGGGGGTGGCGGCCAATCCCAACAATCCCGACGGCCGGCTGTTTCCCGCCGCCGCCCTGATGGAGCTGGCGGCCGAGATGGAGCGGCGCGGGGGCTTGCTGGTGGTGGACGAGGCCTTTGCCGACTGCGATCCGTCGGAGTCGGTGTCGGCCCAGGCCGGCGGCTCGCTGCTGGTGCTGCGGTCGGTGGGGAAATTCTTCGGCCTGGCCGGCATCCGCCTGGGCTTCGCCGCCGGCGCCTCGGTGCTGACCGAGCGCCTGGCCGAGCGGCTGGGCCCCTGGCCGGTCTCGGGCCCAGCCCTGGAGGTGGGCGCCCGCGCCCTGTCCGATACCCCTTGGATCGAAGCCATGCGCCCCACCCTGGCCCGCGAGGCGCAGCTGTTCGACCATCTGCTGGCCACCCACCGTCTGGCGGTGGCGGGCGGCACTCCGCTGTTCCGCCTGGTGCAGACCGGCCGGGCCTGGGCCTTGTACGAACATCTGGGCGCCCACGGCATCCTGGTGCGGCCCTTCGCCGACAACCACCGCCTGCTCCGCCTGGGGCTTCCCGGCGGCCACGCCGCCCGCCAACGCCTGGACGGCGCCCTCAGGGCCTGGCGGGGGTAGGCAAAGGTCAGAGCATAACTCGGCCCGCCACCGCTTATTCCAGCGGCGTCATTTCCTCGAAATGCAGATAGGCGTTCACGTCCTCGAACAAGACGCCGTCGAAGCCCAGATCCATGATCCCCTGCATGGTCTTGCCCAGGATGGTTTTCCAGTCGGGCTCCCAATAGCGCACGAGGAAATCCGCCGGGTCGCGCGGATCGGGGGCGTCCAGCCAGGAGGGGCTGCCGGCCTGCCAGCCGGGCTTGAAATACCAGCGATAATCCGAGGCCACGCCCAGGCTCACCGCCGCCAGCAGCAGGCGGCGGGGTCCCATCTTCTTGTATTTCAGCTGATGCACCTCGCTCTTGCTCAGGGCCTCGCGCCCCCGGAAGAACGGGTCCACCACCAGCAGGTCATGATTAGTGCCGGCCAGGGCGGACACCCACTCGCCCTTCGAGCCATAGCGGTCGGACTTCAGCGACAGCGTGAAATTGTCGGCATCCAGCACCGAGGTGACGATGTCTGAATTCACCGCCCAGGGCTGGCTGCGGGACACGGCGTCAAAGCGGTTATGCTCGGCCACCAGGCCCAGCACCTTGTCCTTGGCCGCGGACTTGCGCACCGCGGCGGCCTGCTTGGCCTCGGGGCAATAGTCGATGGACAGCACCCGCCGCCCGGCCTGACGCAGGGCATGGGCCACCGCTTCCAGCTCCTTGCGGGCGTCCTCGGGCGTCTCCTCGCCCACCTTGAAACGGCCGCAATAGAGCCCGTCCAGCAGCACGCCGTCCAGGGCATGCACCAGCTTGCGGTCAGGTGCGCCCTCAGGCGTGAACAGGCCCACGCCCGACCCGTCGGGGTCCTGGATCTCCTCCCAGATCACCTCGCGCCGGCCCTTGATCACCAG
>CAYOKN010000497.1:0-1538 GCA_964404545.1 uncultured Rhodospirillaceae bacterium
GCATCCTGAAAGGGCTCAAACTGTGACACGGCGGAGTTTCGTGGCGGCGGCGGGAACGGCGGCGGCGGGAACGGCGGCGGCGGCGGCAATGGCGATGGGGGCAACGGCACCGGCAACGGCAACGGTCAGGGCGGCGGCAATGGCAATGGCCAGGGTTCCAGCAATGGCCAGGGCAACGGCGTGAACTGACCGAAAAGGCCCTCCCCGCACCCCCGGGGGAGGGCCTTTTCCTTTAGGCGGCGAACAGCGCCAGGCAGATCACCACGGCAGCCACCACGGCGGCGATGTCGGCCAGCAGGCCGGCGGCCAGGGTGTGGCGGATACGGCGCACCTGCACGGCGCCGTAATAGACCGCGATCACATAGAAGGTGGTCTCGGACGAGCCATAGATGGTGCTGACCAGATAGCCGAGATAGCTGTCCGGCCCGATGCTGGGGTCTTTCAGGAAGGCGGCCAGCATGCCATAGGAGCCCGATCCGGACAGCGACCGCATGATCGCCATGGTCAGGGCCTCTGCCGGCATGCCCAGGGCGCCGGTGACCGCACCGATGGGGCTGATCAGCAGCTCCATGGCCCCGGCCGAGCGGAACATGTTGATGGCCACCAGGATCGCCACCAGATAGGGGATGATCTTGATGGCGACCTCGAAGCCCTCCTTGGCGCCTTCGACGAACACCTCATAGACCTTCACCCCCCGCGCCAGGCCGAAGCCCAGCAGCCCCACGATCATGCCGGGGATGATCCAGGGGCTGATCTCGCGCCCCCACAGGATGGTCACCGGGATCAGGCCGATGATGCCCAGCAGCGCCGCCAGCGACACCCAGGCGGGATAGCCGCTGGTCACCTCGGCCAGGGCGTCGTCGCCGCGGTCGTCCACCGCCGCCGCCGACAGGGTGCGGGGGCGGGGTTCGGTCACCACCACCGGCTGCGGCTCGGGCGTCTTCCAGATATTCTGGGCCAGCTTGCAGACCAGGATGGCCACGCCGGTGGAGATGATGGTGGCGAACAGGGTGGTGGGGATCACGCCCGCCGGATCGACCGAGCCGGCGGCCGCGCGCAGGGCCAGCACGCTGGTGGGCAGCACCGTGACATTGGCGGTGTTGATGGCCAGGAACAGCACCATGGCGTTGGTGGCGGTGCCCTTGTGCGGGTTCAGCTTGTCCAGCTCGCGCATGGCCTGGATGCCGAAGGGGGTGGCGGCATTGCCCAGCCCCAGCATGTTGGCCGACATGTTCAGGATCATGGCACCCATGGCCGGATGCTCGGGCGGCACGTCGGGGAACAGGCGCTGCATGATGGGGCGCAGGGTCTTGGCCAGCACCGCCAGCAGCCCGCCCGCCTCGGCCACCTTCATCAGCCCCAGGAACAGGGCCATGATGCCGATCAGCCCGATGGCCAGGGTCACCGAGGTCTCGGCCGCCTTGACCGCCGCCTGGCCCATGGCCTCCATCACCGCTTCGCCGCCGCCGGTCAGCTGGCGATAGGCGGCCACCACGAAGGCCAGGCCGACGATGGCGAAGAAGATCACGTTCATGCTG
>CAYOKN010000498.1:0-1537 GCA_964404545.1 uncultured Rhodospirillaceae bacterium
TCACCCTGCTGGCCGGGCTGGGCTTCTTCTGGCGCGAGCTGACCACCCGCCATGCGGTGATCGACCTCTATGCCTTCCGCGACCGCAATTTCGCCCTGGGCTGCGTCTTTTCCTTCCTGATCGGCATCGGGCTTTATGGCTCGGTCTATCTGATCCCGCTCTATCTGGCCCAGGTGCGCGGCTATAACGCGCTGGAAATCGGCATCACCATGGTGGTGACCGGCGCCTTCCAGTTCCTGTCGGCCCCCCTGGCCGGCGCCCTGTCCAAGAAGATGGACCTGCGGCTGATGCTGGCCATGGGGCTGGGGCTGTTCGGCGGCGGGCTGTGGCTGAACCATTATGTGACCGCGGACTGGGGCTATTGGGAATTGTTCCTGCCCCAGGCGGTGCGCGGCCTGTCGCTGATGTTCTGCTTCGTGCCCATCAACATCATCGCCCTGGGCACGCTGCCGGCGCACGAGGTGCAGAACGCCTCCAGCCTCTACAATCTGATGCGCAATCTGGGCGGCGCCATCGGTCTGGCAGTGATCAACACCCAGCTTTCGGAACGCTTCGACCTGCACTATGCCGTGCTGTCCGAGCAGGTGACCGAGGCCCGCATGAGCGCCACCGGCCTGCTGGACGGCCTGACGGCGCGGCTGTCCGAGCTGATCCCCGGTGACGCCCAGGCGGCGGCCTTGAAGATGATCACCGGCCTGGTGCAGCGCGAAGCCCTGGTGCTGACATTCGCTGACGTGCTGGCCATGATGGCCCTGCTGTTCTTCCTGGCCGTGCCGCTGATGCCCCTGGTGCGCAAGGTCCGCGTGGGCGGCGCCGCCGAAGGGGCGCATTAAAGCCCCTTTTCCCGAATCGCCCTTGCCAAGCCCCCGTCTTCACCTGATATAACCCCCTCGGGAGGCTGGCGTTGGACGAGTTCCTCGCCAACCCGGTCAGGTCCGGAAGGAAGCAGCCGTAACGAGTTTCGGCTCGGGTCAGTGTCCAGTCTCCCACCTTAATTTCACCCGGCGCGTCCGAAACGCCATCGCGCGCGGCGCGGTCTAACGCTACACTGCCGGGCATGACCGAGCTTTCCCCGACCGACCAGATGACGTCCGCGACGGCGCCCTATCGTGTGCTTGCCCGCAAGTACCGGCCCAGCGACTTTTCCGGCCTGATCGGGCAGGAGGCGCTGGTTCGCACTCTGACCAACGCCATCACCTCGGGCCGGCTGGCCCCTGCCTTCGTGCTGACCGGCGTGCGCGGCGTGGGCAAGACCACCACCGCCCGTATCATCGCCCGTGCCTTGAATTGTATCGGTGCGGACGGACAGGGCGGCCCCACCATCCAGCCTTGCGGCGTCTGCGAGAACTGCCGCGCCATCGCCGAGGACCGGCATGTGGATGTGATGGAGATGGACGCCGCCAGCCGCACCGGCGTCAATGACATCCGCGAGATCATCGAGGGCGTGCGCTATCGCCCCACCTCGGCGCGCTTCAAGGTCTATATCATCGACGAAGTGCACATGCTGTCCAACGCGGCCTTCAACGCGCTGTTGAAG
>CAYOKN010000499.1:0-1535 GCA_964404545.1 uncultured Rhodospirillaceae bacterium
CGGGCGGCCTGGGCGCGCTCGCCGGGCGCGGCGGTGGGCGGCGGGGCGGCCCCCAGCAGCACGCAGCAGTAATTGAACTGGCGCAGCGACCAGGTGAATTTGAAAAAGCTGTAAACGAAGATAGCCGCCAGCACCGCCAGTTTGATCTCCAGCGCCTGCTTGGTGGTGTCGGCCAGGAAAGGCAGCGCCTGCAGCGCCGCATAGGAGCGGTCGATGGTGCCGATCAGGGCGAGCAGGCCGCCCAGGATCAGGATCGAGGTAGAGGCCAGGAAAGCCACCGAGCGCATCAGATTGCCCAGCAGCGTGGTGTCCGACACCCGGTTGTCGCGCTCCATCATGCGCTGCATCCAGCTCAGGCGCTGCTGGTTCACCGCATGGGACAGGGACTTGGCCTGCATGCCCGAAGCATCGGCAAGGGTCACATAGGCGCCCCAGAGCAGCACAAAGCCAGCCAGGGCAGCCAGATCAGGCAGGGACAGGGCGGTGGTCATGGTAAAAATTTCCGGTGGATGATCAAGCCAGCCGGGCAAGTGATCATCAGAGATCTGCGTTCATCTGCGTTCATCTTTTGCATCCGCGTATTGAATACGCCGATGAAGGGGATGAACGCAGATGAACGCAGATGGTTTGTTTCGCGGATTGCCTAATCCCGCTCGTCGATCCAGGCCATCTGGATGGCTTCCAGGATCTTCTCATTGGAGCGGTTCGGGTCGTCGTCGAAGCCCGGCAGTTCGATGACCCAGCGATGCAGGTCGGTGAAGCGCAGGTTGACGTTGTCGGCGTCGGGATGGGTGTCCTCCAACCCGATGGCGATCTCGTGGATATCGGTCCATTTCATGGCCTGTGCTCCCCTGATGCGGTGCTGCGCCGGGCAGATCAAAGCCCGGCGCGGCCCTGTGAGTTACTTGTCCACCATCATGTTGCGGGTAGCGGCCGGCAGGGTGACCACCAGACCGTCCAGTTCAGGGGTCATGATGATCTGGCAGCCCAGGCGCGAGGTGGCAGCCAGACCGAAGGCCAGGTCCAGCATGTCTTCCTCGTCCTCGGAGGCGTCGGACAGCTTGCCGTACCAGGCGGGGTCCACCACCACATGGCAGGTAGAGCAGGCCAGCGAGCCCTCGCAGGCGCCTTCCAAGGCGATATGGTTGCGATGCGCGATCTCGAGCACCGACAGGCCCTCCGGGGCCTCCACCTCGTGGCGGTTTCCGTCGGAATCGATGAAGGTCATCTTAGGCATGGTCTCGCCAATCTCCTCTCACGGGCGGGCCGGGGCTTGGGGGTCAGGCTCCGCCCAGGCTGTTGTCCAGCCGGTCAATGTTCTGGCCGCTCAGCGCAGCCCGGATCCCCCGATCCATGCGCCGCTCGGCGAAGGGCTTGGTCAGATGTTCAAGGTCCTCCGTGGCGGCCTGGATGGCCGCCCGGTCGGTGCCCCGCACACTGGCCTCGACGCGGTCGATGGCGGCTTCAATACCCTTGCGCTCGTCATCCGACAAGAGGTCTCCGTCGGCTTTCAGCGCGGCACGCACCGCCAGCAC
>CAYOKN010000500.1:0-1534 GCA_964404545.1 uncultured Rhodospirillaceae bacterium
GGATGCGGTGGGGTTTGAGACCCGCGTGACCGTGCTGGGGCATTACCAGCGGGGCGGCGCTCCCTCGGTCTTCGACCGTCTGCTGGGCAGCCGTTTCGGCAGGAAATCAGTGGAGCTGCTGCTGTCCGGCACCAAGGGGGTGATGGTCGGGCTGTCAGCCAATTCACTGACCACCACCCTGCTTGAGATGGTGGCCAAGGGCGGCCATCCCCTGCTGGACCCCGATGCCGTGCAGGCACTGAAGGACCTGCTGATCGCCCGGGCCGCCCTGATCACCCCCAACACGCCCGAGGCCGAGGTGCTGACCGGCCAGCCCATCCGCTCGGTCGAGGACATGGTCCGGGCCGGCACCCTGCTGCTGGGGTTGGGGCCCAAGGCGGTGCTGATGAAGGGCGGCCATCTCGAAGGCGGGCAGGTGACCGACGTGCTGGTCTCGGACGGTTTCATCGAGCCTTTCCGCAGCCCGCGCCTGGACGGCCGCAGCACCCACGGCACCGGCTGCACCCTGGCCTCGGCCATTGCCGCCGGCTTGGCCCGGGGGCTGGCGGTGCGCGATGCGGTGGCCCGGGGCCGCGACTATGTGCGCCGCGCCATCGAGACCGCGCCGGGCTTGGGGCAGGGGCATGGGCCGCTGAACCACGGCCATACGGTCCACCCTTGATCGCCTATGCCCAGGAGCCGGGGCTGGACCCGGCCGAGTTCATCGACCTGCTGCACCGCTCGGGCCTGGCCGAGCGGCGGCCCGTGCGCGACGAGCACCGGGTGGGGCGCATGCTGGCCAACTCCCAGATCGTGCTGGCCGCCCGCGCCGGCGACGGGGCGCTGGTGGGCGTGGCCCGCGCCATCACCGACTATGCCTATTGCTGCTATCTGTCCGATCTGGCGGTGGACCGCGCGGTGCAGGGGCAGGGCATCGGGCGCGCCCTGATCGACCGCTGCCACGCCCTGGCGGGACGGCGGGAATGCAGCCTGATCCTGCTGGCGGCGCCCGATGCCGATGGCTATTACCGCCATCTGGGACTGGCCCGGGTGGAGCGCGGCTGGACCATTCCCCGTCTGGCCTGACGACTTTTCGCGGCTTTCCCCGCGCCGCGACCGTGCTACCTTCTGCCCATGCCGACGATCGAACTCGCCGCAATGTTGGCGCCTGCCCAAAGCCTGGCCGCAAGCCCGCAGATGTGGCTGGTCCTTGCCTTGACCGCCTTCGCCGCGGTGTTCTATGTGACCGAGTGGATCGCGCTCGAGGTCACCTCGCTGGTCGTGCTGATGGGCCTGCTGGTCTTGATCCAGCTGTTTCCCGCCGGCGGCCTGACCGTCGAGCGCCTGTTGGCCGGGTTCGGCAATCCCGCCCTGATCACGGTGCTGGCGCTGCTGGTGGTGGGCGAGGCGCTGGTGCAAACCGGCGCCCTGGACGGGGTGGCGTCCCAGGTGCAGCGACTCCCCTTGCCGCCGGTGGTCACCTTGGCCTTCGCGCTGCTTGTGGTGGCGGTGCTGTCGGCCTTCTTGAACAATACCCCGGTGGTGGTGATCTTCA
>CAYOKN010000501.1:0-1530 GCA_964404545.1 uncultured Rhodospirillaceae bacterium
ATCGTCATCAAGTTCAGCCATGTCGTCGCCAACGACACGCCGAAAGGCAAGGCCTCCGACTTTTTCGCCAAGCGGGCCGGGGAACTGACCGGCGGCAAGGTGAAGGTCGAGGTGTACCCCAACTCGACCCTGTACAAGGACAAGGAGGAGATGGAAGCGCTCCAGCTCGGCGCGGTGCAGATGCTGGCCCCGTCCCTGGCCAAATTCGGACCGCTCGGCGTGCGCGAATTCGAGGTGTTCGACCTGCCCTTCATCTTCGACAGCTATGCCGATCTGCACAAGATCACCCAGGGCCCCGTTGGCAGGATGCTGCTTGCCAAGCTCGAGCCGAAAGGGATCAAGGGACTCGCCTACTGGGACAACGGCTTCAAGTCCTTTTCCGCCAACAAGCCGCTGAAGACGCCGGATGACTTCAAGGGGCTGAAGATGCGCATCCAGTCCTCCAAGGTGCTCGAGTCGCAGATGCGCGCCGTGGGCGCCCTGCCGCAGGTGATGGCCTTCTCCGAGGTGTATCAGGCCCTGCAGACGGGGGTGGTGGACGGGACCGAGAACCCGCACTCCAACCTGTACACGCAGAAGATGCACGAGGTGCAGAAGCACATGACGCTGACCGACCACGGCTATCTGGGCTACGCCGTCATCACCAACAAGAAGTTCTGGGACGGCCTGCCTGCCGACGTGCGCGGCCAGCTCGAGCAGGCGATGAAGGAGGCGACCGACTACGCCAACAAGATCGCCAAGGAGGAGAACGACCAGGCGCTGGAGAAGGTCAGGGCCTCCGGCAAGACCCAGATCTACACCCCGACGGCGGCCGAGCGTATGGCGCTCAAAAAGGCCATGATGAAGACCCACAAGGAAATGGAGTCGCGCATCGGCAAGGACATCATCGAGGCGGTCTACAAGGAGACCGGCTTCGATCCGTCCAAGCTGTAAGCGTGAATGAGGCGAGCGGCGCTGCGGCGCCGCTCTTTTCTTGGGGGTTCGGAAAATGATGAAGGTCCTCGATCACCTCGAGGAATGGCTCATCGCCTTCCTCATGGGGGCGGCGACGGTGATCATCTTCGTCGCCGTGGTGCACCGCTATGCCTCCGGCCTGCCCATTCCGGGCGTGCAGGACTGGCTGCTCGGAATCAACCTGGGCTGGGCGCAGGAGTTGTGCATCATCATGTTCGTCTGGATGGCGAAGTTCGGTGCCGCCTACGGCGTGCGGACCGGCATCCACGTCGGCGTGGATGTGCTCATCAACCGGTTGCAGGAGGGCACGCGCGGCAGGTTCATCATTTTCGGCTTGCTGGCGGGCGCCTTGTTCACCGCCATCGTCGGCACCCTCGGCGCGGCCTTCGTCTGGGAGAACGGTGCGCATTACGCCATTTTCAAGACTTTCGGCCTCGGCACGGAGGGGATGTACGAGGGGCCGACGACCCCCGATCTCGAGTGGCCGACCTGGCTCGTCTATTCGGCCGTGCCGCTCGGGTCGTATCTGATGTGTTTCCGCTTCCTGCAGGTGACGGCGAGCTTCGTCCGCACGGG
>CAYOKN010000502.1:0-1518 GCA_964404545.1 uncultured Rhodospirillaceae bacterium
GCGCACCAGCCCCGGCAGCAAGGTCCAGTCGGCCTTCATGGGGGCCTCGGCCACCGCGTCCAGCAGATGCCACCGCTCGGGCGTCCAGGGGGTCGAGGGCACCTCCATCATGCCGCCCAGCAGCCCCAGTTCCGGGCGCTTGCGGATCAGCACGCAGCCGTCCTTGCGGATGGTCCAGAAGGCCATGCCGTGGCGGGTGGGCCTTTCCGGCTTCTCGGCCTTGGCCGGCAGGCTTTCCGCCAGCCCCATGGGCCGCGCCTGGCAGCCGGCCATCCAGGGACAGATGCCGCAGGCCGGCTTCTTGGGCGTGCAGACGGTGGCGCCCAGGTCCATCACCGCCTGGGCATAATCGCCGGGCCGCTGCGGCGGCGTCAGGGCCGCCGCCAGCCGCTTGATCCGGGGCTTGGACTGGGGCAGCGGCTCGGTCACGGCATGCAGCCGGGCCATCACCCGCTCCACATTGCCGTCCACCACCACCGCCGGCCGGCCAAAGGCGATGGCGGCAATGGCCGCCGCCGTATAGCCGCCCACCCCCGGCAGCTTGGCCAGGGCGTCCTCGGTGTCGGGGAATTGGCCGCCGCGCCAGGCGGCCACCACCTGGGCGCATTTGTGCAGATTGCGGGCCCGGGCGTAATAGCCCAGCCCGGCCCATTCCACCAGAACCTCGTCCAGGCTGGCCGCCGCCAGGTCCTTCACCGTGGGCCAGCGGGCCAGGAATTTCAGGAAATAGGGAATGACCGCCTGCACCGTGGTCTGTTGCAGCATCACCTCGGACAGCCAGACATGATAGGGGTCGGCCGGCGGCTGGCCAGGCCGGGCGCGCCAAGGCAGCACCCGCGCATGACGGTCGTACCACGCCAAAAGGGTCTCGGGCGAAGGCTGGATCAAAGGGGCAGCTCAGTTTGGGCCAGCAGCAGCCGGATCGGCTCGAAGCTGCGGCGGTGATGGGGGGTGACGCCCAGGCGGCGCAGGCCGTCCAGATGCTCGCGGGTGCCATAGCCCGCATTGCTCTCCCAGCCATAGCCGGGATGGGCGGCGGCCAGTTCGGCCATCAGGCGGTCGCGGGTCACCTTGGCGATGATCGAGGCGGCGGCGATGGACAGCGACAGGCCATCGCCGCCCACCACGCATTCGATGGTGGCGCAGTCCAGCGGCGGGCGCTGGTTGCCGTCCACCAGGGCGCAGTCCACGGCGCAGCCCAGCCCGCGCACCGCCCGATCCATGGCCAGGAAGGTGGCGCGCAGGATATTCAGGCGGTCGATCTCCTCGACCTCGGCCACCCCCACCGCCCAGCGGCATTCGGTGGTCACGATGTCATAGAGCAGCGCCCGCTTCCTCTCGGACAGCTTCTTGGAATCATCCAGTTCGGCAGACAGCACTGACGGCACCCGCTTGGGCAGGATCACCGCGCCGGCCACCACCGGCCCGGCCAGCGGCCCGCGCCCGGCCTCGTCCACCCCGGCCACCACGCCCTGGTGGCGGCGTTCGATCTTGCGGTCAGGCATCGGGGCTCCGCTT
>CAYOKN010000503.1:0-1503 GCA_964404545.1 uncultured Rhodospirillaceae bacterium
GCTGCTGCGGGTGGACTTCGAAAACAGATGCCTGATGCGGGGGAAGAAAGCGTGATGACCCTGTCCAGCCTCACGTACCCGCAGAGGATGGCGGCATCTGTTTCGGCAGAGGCTAACGCGCGCGTAGCGCGGGTTAAGGGCGCTTCAGCGCCCGGCCGGAGCCAAAACAGATGCCTGATGCGGGGGAAGAAAGCGTGATGACCCTGTCCAGCCTCACGTACCCGCAGAGGATGGCGGCATCTGTTTCGGCAGAGGCTAACGCGCGCGTAGCGCGGGTTAAGGGCGCTTCAGCGCCCGGCCGGAGCCAAAACCGGTGCCTGATGCGGGGGAGGAAAGCGTGAGCGCGCCCCGCACCGTCCTGGTCATGGCCGGCGGCACCGGCGGCCACGTCATGCCCGCCCTGGCGGTGGCCGAATCCCTTCGGGGCGAAGGCTGGCGCGTGGTCTGGCTGGGCACCCGGGCGGGCATGGAAGCCAGACTGGCCGTGGAGAAAGGCTTCGACATGGCCTGGGTGAGGGTGGCCGGCGTGCGCGGCAAAGGACTGTTGGCCAAGCTGCTGCTGCCCGCGAACCTGCTCGCCGCCTTCTGGCAGGCGGCCCGGGCCATCTTCCGGGAACGGCCCGACGTGGCACTGGGGCTGGGGGGCTACGTGGCCTTCCCCGGCGGCATGATGGCCAGCCTCTTGGGCAAGCCCCTGGTCATCCACGAGCAAAACGCCATCGCCGGCCTCAGCAACCGGGTGCTGGCCTGCCTCGCCGACCGGGTGCTACTGGGCCTGCCCGCCGCCTTCAGCCACGGCAGCGACAAGCCCCTGCCCTGCGGCAAGGTGGCAGCGGACTGGGTGGGCAACCCGGTGCGTCCCCCCATCGCCGCCCTGCCCGAGCCCGCCCAGCGTCTGGCCGGCCGAAGCGGCCCCCTGCGCTTGCTGGTGGTGGGTGGCAGCCTGGGCGCCCAGGCTCTCAACGAACTGGTGCCCCAGGCCCTCGCCCGGCTGCCGGAGGCGAGCCGTCCCCAAGTGCGGCATCAGTCCGGCGCCAAACATCTGGAGGCGCTCGAGGCCAATTACGCGGCGGCGGGAGTCGCGGCGGACTGCCTGGCCTTCATCGACGACATGGCCGGGGCCCTGGCCTGGGCGGATCTGGTCATCTGCCGGGCCGGGGCGCTGACCGTGGCGGAGATCGCCGCCAGCGGTTCCGCCGCCCTGTTCGTGCCCTTCCCCTTCGCCGTGGACGACCACCAGACCGCCAATGCCCGCTTCCTCGCCGACCGCGGCGCCGGCTGGCTGATGCAGCAGAAGGAACTGGATGCCGGGAAGCTGGCGGATTGGCTGGCAGGACTGGATCGAAAAAGCCTGCTGGAGCGGGCCACCCAGGCACGCTCGCTGGCGAAGCCGGAGGCGACGGCCACCGTGGCCGGTGTGGTGAAGGAACTCGCGAGATGAAGCACAAGGTCCATCACATCCACTTCGTAGGCATCGGCGGCGCCGGCATGAGCGGCATCGCC
>CAYOKN010000504.1:0-1503 GCA_964404545.1 uncultured Rhodospirillaceae bacterium
GCCCCGATCCAGGATCGGCAGGTTGGTGGCCACCACCACCTTGCCCGCCTCCACCATGCCAAAGGCGGTCTTGACCCGGCAGGGGGTGCTGTCCTCCACGTCGGTGACCCGGCTGTGAGCGAACAGATGGCTGCCCTCGCCGGGAATGGCCGCGGCCATGGCATGCAGATAGTGCAGTGGATGGAACCGCGCCTGACGCTCGAACCGCACCGCGCCGGCCACCCGGAAGGGCACGGGCACCTCGGTGGTGAAACTGGCGGGCAGGCCCAGGCGCTGGGCCGCCTCGGCCTCGGCCTTCAACCGGCCCAGCTGGTCGGACGAGCGCGAGAACACATAAGAGACATCGCGCGCGAAGCCGCATTCCTGCAGCACGCCGAGATCCGCGGCCCATTGCTCGATGCAATCGATGGCCTGCTGGTTCGAGGCGCCATATTGGCGCGCCTTGTCCTCGCCGAAGGCGCGCGCCAGCTCGTCATAGATCAAGCCGTGCTGCGATGTCACCTTGGCGGTGGTGTTGCCCGAGACAGTGCCGCCGGCCTGCCCGGCCTCGACCACCGCCACCGTCAGCCCCCGGCGTTTCAGCAGCCAGGCGGCGGTCAGCCCGACGATGCCGCCGCCGATCACCGCCACATCCACCCGCACCTCGCCGGACAGGGTGGGGAAGTCGGGGGCGGTGCTTGTGGCGCGCCAATAGGAGATCAGCTTGCGGGCATGGTCCATGGCGCGATCCTCTGGCTGTTGGCTCACCCAGAGAAACGGACGCCGGGAACGGTTGTTCCGTGAGGGCTCAGGCGCTCCAGCTGTGCTGGCCGCCCAGATGCCCGCCCAGGGTGTCCAGGAAGCGCCGACCCGCACCCTCCAGCACCAGACAGGTCAGCCGGCCGGTGGCATAGGCCGCCGTGTCGATGCCGATGCGGTTGCCCGCCTGGACCGGCCAAGGGGTGGTGCTGTGGCCATGCACCACCATGCAGCCATGGTCGCGGCCCGAATTCAGGAAGGGATCGCGAATCCACAAAAGATCGTCGGCCAGTTGGCGGCCCAGGGGCACGCCCGGGCGGATGCCCGCATGGGCGAACAGATAGCCGCCGATCCGGACCATGGGCTGCAGCCCCTCCAGAAAAGCGCGGTGGGCGGGCGGCAGAGCCTGCCCGAAGGCGGTGCGCACCACGGCCAGTTGGGCCTCGTCCAGGTCGGGCCGCACCGGCAGGCCATAGGAGGCCAGGGTGGCCGCCCCGCCCATGTTCATCCAGCCCCGCCCCACCGCCTGGCCGCCCAGGAAGTCCAACAGCACCTGCTCATGATTGCCGCGCAGGAAATGGGCCCGGGAAAAGGGCAGCGGCCCCTGGGCCAGAAGCTGGACCACCGCCCGGGAGTCCAGCCCCCGGTCCACATAATCGCCCAGATAGACCAGGCTGCAATTGCCGGAGGGCAGGTCGGCGGCATCGCGCCGGATGGCGTCGTGCAGGCGGCGCAGCAGGTCCAGGCGCCCATGGATGTCGCCCA